>NZ_JAQYXB010000515.1:0-8947 GCF_036322405.1 Streptomyces sp. SP17BM10
CACCCCCGCCACGTGCGCCGCCGCGACCTCACCGATCGAGTGCCCCACCACGAAGTCCGGCCGCAGACCCCACGACTCCACCAGCCGGAACAGCGCCACCTCCAGCGCGAACAGCGCCGGCTGCGCATACCCCGTGTCGTCCAGCAGCGCGGCCTCCGCCGACCCCTCCGCCGCGAACAGCACCGGGCGCAGCGGCCCGGCCAGCCGTCCCTCGAAGCCGGCGAGGACGGCGTCCAGCGCGTCGGCGAACACCGGGTGGGCGGCGTACAGCTCCCGCCCGGCGCCGGGGCGCTGCGAGCCCTGGCCGGGGAAGAGGAAGGCGGTCCTCCCGCCCAGGGCCGAGCCCTGGACGAGCTGCGGCGCGGCCTGGCCGTCGGCGAGGGCGTGCAGGCCCTGCGCCAGCTCGGCGCGGTCGGCGGCGAGCACGGCGGCCCGGTGGTCGAGCAGCGTGCGGGTGGTGGCCAGGGAGTGGCCGAGGTCGCGGACCGTCAGCTCCGGGTGCTCGGCGAGGTGGCCGAGCAGCAGGGCGGCCTGTTCGCGCAGTGCGGCGGGCGTCGCGGCGCAGAGCGGGACGGGCAGCGGCCGGTCGTCCGGGCGCTCCTCGGCGGGCTCGGCCGCGGGCGGCGCCTCGACGATGACGTGGGCGTTGGTGCCGCTCGCGCCGAAGGCGGAGACGCCGGCCCGGCGCGGGCGGCCGGTGGCGGGCCACGCGGCCTCCTCGGTGAGGAGTTCGGCGGCGCCGGCCGTCCAGTCGACGTGCGAGGACGGCGTGCCGGTGTGCAGCGTGCGCGGCAGCAGGCCGTGCCGCATGGCCAGCACCATCTTGATCACGCCGGCCACGCCGGAGGCGGCCTGGGTGTGGCCCAGGTTCGACTTCAGCGCGCCGATCAGGACGGGCCGTTCGCGGTCCTGGCCGTAGGTGGCGAGCAGCGCCTGCGCCTCGATCGGGTCGCCGAGCTTCGTACCGGTGCCGTGCGCCTCGACGGCGTCGACCTCGGCGGCGCTCAGCCCCGCGTTGGCCAGGGCGCGCCGGATGACGCGCTGCTGGGAGGGGCCGTTGGGCGCGGTGATGCCGTTCGACGCGCCGTCCTGGTTGATCGCGGAGCCGCGCAGGACGGCCAGCACCCGGTGGCCCCGGCGCTCGGCGTCCGAGAGCCGCTCGACCACCAGGACGCCGACGCCCTCGGACCACGCCGTGCCCTCGGCGTCGTCGGAGAACGTACGGCAGCGCCCGTCCGGGGACAGCGCCCCCATCTCGCCGAACTCGACGAACCCGACCGGGCTCGACATCACCGTCACGCCGCCCGCCAGGGCCAGCGAGCACTCGCCGGACCGCAGGGCCTGGGCGGCGAGGTGCAGGGCCACCAGCGAGGACGAGCACGCGGTGTCCACGCTGACCGAGGGCCCCTCCAGGCCGAGGGTGTAGGAGAGCCGGCCGGACAGCAGGCTCGCGGACTGCGCGGTCTCGACGTGCCCGAGCTGGCCGATGGCCGGCCGGTAGTCGCCGCTGCCGCCGCCGATGAACACGCCGGTGTCGCCGCCGCGCAGGCCCGCCGGGTCGATCCCGGCGCGCTCCAGCGCCTCCCACGCGGTCTCCAGCACGAGCCGCTGCTGCGGGTCGACGACCATCGCCTCCCGTGGGGAGACCCCGAAGAAGGCGGCGTCGAACTCGGCCGCGTCGTACAGGAACCCGCCCTGCTGAGTGACGCTGCGCCCGCGCCCGTCGCGGTCGCCGTGGGCGAGCCGCTCGAGGTCCCAGCCGCGGTCCGCCGGGAACGGGCCGATCGCGTCGCCACCCTCCCGCAGCAGCCGCCACAGGTCCTCGGGCGAACGGACGCCGCCCGGGTAGCGGCAGCCCATGCCGACGATCACGATCGGGTCGTCGGTGTCGGCGGCGACCGTCGGGCGCTCCGTCTCCTGCGCCTCGTCGAAGAGTTCGGCTCGGAGGTGGGCGGCGAGGGCGGCCGGGGTCGGGTAGTCGAACACGAGGGTCGCGGGCAGGCGCAGGCCGGTCGCGGTGTTGAGCCGGTTGCGCAGGTCGACGGCGGTCAGCGAGTCGAAGCCGAGGTCCTTGAACGGGTGCCCGGACGGCACGTCGTCCGCGTCGGCGTGGCCGAGCACGGCGGCCGACTCGGACCGCACGATCTTCAGCAGCGCCTCGGTGCGCTCGGGCGCCGACCGCTCCCGCAGCCCGGCGCGCAGCGCGTCGGCCTTGCCGCAGGACGCGCCTGCCGCCTCCTGCGGCTCGGCGGCGACGCGGGCCTCGGGCAGGTCGGCGAAGAGCCGGGCCGGCCGGGTCTCGGCGAAGGCGGGCGCGAAGCGGTCCCACGCCACGTCGGCGACGGTGACGGTGGAGCCGTCGAGGTCGGCGCCGAGGGCCGTCAGGGCGCGGCCGGGGGCGACGGGCGGCAGCCCGTTGGCCCGCAGGTGCGCGGCCAGGGAGTCGGGCGTGCTGCCCGCCCAGGCGCCCCAGGCGACGGCGGTGGCGACCCGCCCGGCGGCACGGCGGGACTGGGCGAGGGCATCCAGGAGGGCGCTGGCGGCGGCCTCCTCGGCCCGGCCCTTGACCCCCCAGGTGCCGGCGATCGACCCGAACAGCACGTAGGCGTCGAGCTCCCGGTCGGCGAGCGCCTCGTCGAGCGCCGCCAGGTCGGCGAGCAGCCCGGCCAGGGGGTCGCCGGGCTCGGCCGACCGGCCGGTGTAGAGGACGGCGGAGAGGTCCGCCAGCCCGTGGACGCAGTCGCCGGGAGTGCCGGCGACGAGGGTCAGGTCGGTACCGAACTCGGCGAGCGCGGCCCGCAGTTCCACGAGCGACGGCTCTTGGCCGCGCCCGACGAACCCACCCGGCCCGTCACCGGCCGCCTCGGGCACGCCGGCCACATCGGGCGACACGTCGCCCCCACCGGCGACAGGAGCCGGCTCGCCCGTCAGCACCACCACGTGTCCGGCACCCGCCTGGGCGAGCCAGCGGGCCGTGGGAGCCGCGTGGCCCTCCGGGTCGCCGACCACCAGGACCGTGCCGCGCGGAGTCCACGGGCGTGCCGTGTCGGCCGTCGTGGCGCGCACGAGCCGGCGGACGAAGGCCCCGGCAGGGCGCAGCGCCAGTTGGTCCTCGCCGACCCCGGCCGTCAGCAGGGCCCGCAGGCGAGCGGACGTACGGGCGTCGGGGGCCTCGGGCAGGTCGATCAGCCCGCCCCAGCGCCGGGGCTGTTCGAGCGCGGCCACCCTGCCGATGCCCCACACCGCCGCCTGCGCGGCGTCCTGCGGGGCCTCGGTGTCGCCGACGGCGACGGCGCCCCGGGTGAGGCACCACAGCGGGGCCTCGACGCCGGCCTCGCCGAGGGCGGCGAGCAGGCGGTCCGGCCGGGCGAGTCCGGCGGGCACACCACCGGCGGCGACGAGCAGGGACACCACACCGGTGATCGGCCCGGCGATCGGAGGCAGGTCCACGGCGTCATCCGCCACCCGTACGGCCTCCGCACCGAGACCCGCGAGCACCGCGGACGTCCAGGAGTCGTCTTGCCCCTCCGCCACGAGCGCCAGCCACGTCCCCGGCAGGGCTTCCGGCCCGCCAGACACCGCGTACGGCTTCCAGACCGCCCGGTAGCGCAGCCGGTCCGCGTCCGTCCGCTCGCTCCGGCGGCGGCGCCAGGCCGAGAGGGCGGGCAGCAGCGCGCCGAGCGACGACTCGTCGTCCAGGCCCAGGGTCGTGCCCAGCGCAGCCGTGTCGGCACGCTCGACGGCGGACCAGAACGCGGCGTCCGCCGGGTCCTGCGCGCCCACGGGCTCGGGTGCGCGCTCGGGCCAGTACAGCTCGCGCTGGAACGGGTAGGTGGGCAGGTCGGCCCGGCGGGCGCCGGTGCCGTCGAAGAGGCGCGCCCAGTCGACCGGCACGCCCACGACGTGCAGTCGGGCCAGCGCCGTGACCAGCGAGTGCTCCTCCGGCCGGTCCCGCCGAAGGGTGGAAGCCGTCACGCTCCTCGCGCCGAGGCCGCGCTCGGCGAGGGCGGCGAGGACGCCGTCCGGGCCGAGCTCCAGGAAGGCGGTGGCTCCCGCCTCCTCCAGCGCCCGGACGCCGTCGGCGAAGCGGACGGTCTCGCGGACGTGGCGCACCCAGTACTCGGGCGACTCGACACCGTCGGCGAGCGCGCCCGTCAGGTTGGAGACCAGCGGGATCGACGGCGCCGCGAACGCGAGCCCGTCGAGGACGGCCCGGAAGTCGTCGAGCATCGGCTCCATGAGCGGCGAGTGGAAGGCGTGCGAGACGTTGAGCCGCGTGGTCCGCCGGTCGGCGAAGTGCGCCTCGATCGCCGCGACGGCCCGCGCCGCCCCCGAAACGACCACCGACGTCGCGCCGTTCACGGCGGCGATCGACACCGACTCGTCCAGCAGCGGCAGGACTTCGTCCTCCGAGGCCTCCACGGCGAGCATCGCGCCGCCCTCCGGAAGCGCCTGCATCAGCCGGCCGCGCGCCGCGACCAGCGTGCACGCGTCCTCCAGGGAGAACACCCCGGCCACGTGCGCGGCGGCGATCTCACCGATCGAGTGACCGGCCACGAACTCCGGTCGCACGCCCAGGGATTCGACGAGCCGGTACAACGCCACCTCGACGGCGAACAGCCCGGCCTGGGCGTACTCCGTCCGGTTCAGCAGCCCGGCGTCCGCCCCCCAGACCACGTCCCGGAGCGGCAGCTCCAGCAACTGGTCCAGCCGTGCGCAGACGCCGTCGAAGGCCTCGGCGAACACCGGGAAGCGGGCGTACGACTCCCGTCCCATGCCGAGCCGCTGCGAGCCCTGTCCGGAGAACAGGAACGCGGTCGACCGCTCCCCCGCCACCCCGCGCGCGACCTCCGCACCGTCCAGCAGCACCGCGCGGTGCCCGAGCGAGGCCCGCCCGACGGCCAGCGAGTACGCCACGTCCGGCGCGGACGGCGCGGACGGCCCGTCCAGCCCGGCCAGCCGACCGAGCGAAGCGTCCAGCGCGGCCTCGGACTTGGCCGAGACCACCCACGGCGCCGCGCCCACCGCCGACACCGGACCCTCCGGCTCGGGAGCCGCGGGCGCCTGCTCCAGCAGCACGTGCGCGTTGGTGCCGCTGACGCCGAAGGCGGAGACGCCGGCCCGGCGCGGGCGGCCGGTCCGCGGCCAGTCGCGGGCCTGCGTCAGGAGCTCCACCGCGCCGGCCGTCCAGTCGACGTGCCGGGAGGGCGCATCGACGTGCAGCGACTTCGGCAGTGCGCCGTGCTGCATGGCGAGCACCGTCTTGATCACGCCGGCGGCGCCGGCGGCGGCCTGGGTGTGGCCGAGGTTCGACTTCACCGAGCCGAGCAGGAGCGGCAGTTCGCGCTCCCGCCCGTAGGCGGCCAGCAGGGCGTGCGCCTCGATCGGATCGCCGAGGGCGGTGCCGGTGCCGTGCGCCTCGACGGCGTCGACCTCGGCGGCGGTCAGGCCCGCGTCGGCGAGGGCCGCGCGGATCACCCGCTGCTGGGCCCGGCCGTTGGGGGCCGTCAGCCCGTTCGAGGCGCCGTCCTGGTTGACGGCGGAGCCGCGCACGACGGCGAGCACCGGGTGCCCGTTGCGCCGCGCGTCCGAGAGCCGCTCCAGCACCAGGACGCCCGCGCCCTCGGACCACGCCGTGCCGTCGGCGCCGTCGGCGAAGGGCTTGCAGCGGCCGTCGGCGGCCAGTCCGCCCTGCGCGGTGAACTCGACGAAGGCGTCCGGGCTCGACATCACCGAGGCGCCGCCGGCCAGGGCCAGCGAGCACTCCCCGGCGCGCAGCGCGCGGGCGGCCAGGTGGAGGGAGACGAGCGCGGAGGAGCACGCGGTGTCGACGGTGACGGCCGGGCCCTCCAGCCCGAGGGTGTAGGAGAGGCGGCCGGACAGGACGCTCGCCGTGTTGCCGGTGGCGGCGTGGCCCCGCACGTCAGCGGTGCCGCGGCGCAGCACGGTCAGGTAGTCCTGGCCGTTGGTGCCGACGAAGACGCCGGTGTCGCTGCCGCGCAAGCGGTCGGGGGCGATGCCGGAGCGCTCCAGGGCCTCCCAGGAGGTCTCCAGCAGCAGGCGCTGCTGGGGGTCCATCGCGAGGGCCTCGCGGGGCGAGATGCCGAAGAAGCGGGCGTCGAAGCGGCCGACGCCGTCGAGGAAACCTCCGTGGAGGGTGGCGGAGCCCCCGCGGCCGAGGGCGTCGAGGTCCCAGCCGCGGTCGGCGGGGAACGGGCGGATGGCGTCGGCGCCGTCGCCGAGCAGCCGCCAGAGGTCCTCCGGCGTCTCGATGCCGCCGGGGAAGCGGCAGGCCATGCCGACGATCACGACGGGGTCGTCGGCGACGTCGCGCGCGGCCGGGGCCCGGTCGGGTTCCGGGAGGGTGCCGAGGAGTTCGACGAGGAGGTGGGCGGCCAGGTCGGCCGGGGTCGGGTGGTCGTAGACGAGGGTGGCGGGCAGGGTGAGGCCGGTGGCGGCGGTGAGGGCGTTGCGCAGTTCGACGGTGGTGAGGGAGTCCATGCCGAGGTCGGTGAAGGGCTGGTCGGCGCCCACGCGCTCGCCGCCCGCGTGGCCGAGGACGGCCGCGACGCGGGTGCGCACGAAGTCGAGGACGAAGCGCTCCCTGGCCTGCTCGGACAGTTCGGCGAGGCGCCGGCGCAGCCCGGTCTCCGGGGCGGTGGCCGCAGGACGGCCCGTCGCCCCGGCCAGCGCGGCGATCAGTGGGACGGGCCGCTGCGCGGTGAAGACGGCGGCGAAGCGCTGCCAGTCGATGTCGGCGACGGTGAGCGCGGTGTCGTCGTGGTCGAGGGCGTGGCCGAGGGCGGTCAGGGCCCGCTCGGGCGCCATCGGGGCGTATCCGCCGCGGCGCACCCGCTGTTCGACGCCGGCTCCGGCCATGCCGTCGCCGGCCCAGGGGCCCCACGCGATGGCGGTGGCGCGCAGGCCGCGGGAGCGGCGCTGCTCGGCGAGGGCGTCGAGGTGGGCGTTGGCGGCGGCGTAGTTGGCCTGGCCGGCGGCGCCGAGGGTGCCGGCCGTGGAGGTGAAGAGGACGAAGGCGGCGAGGTCGGTGTCGCGGGTCAGCTCGTCGAGGTGGTGTGCGGCGTCGACCTTGGGGCGGAACACCTCGGCGAAGTGCTCGGCGGTCAGGGTGTCGAGGGTGCCGTCGGCGACGACGCCGGCGGTGTGGAAGACGGCGGTGAGCGGCCGGTCGGCGGGGACGGCGGCGAGGACGGCCGCGAGGGCGTCCCGGTCGGCGGCGTCGCAGGCGGCCAGGGTGACGTCGGCGCCGAGGGCGGCGAGGTCGGCGCGCAGCCGCTCGGCCCCGGGGGCGTCCGCGCCGCGGCGGCTGAGCAGCAGCAGGTGTTCGGCGCCCTGGGCGGCGAGGCGGCGGGCGAGCTGCCCACCGAGGCCGCCGGTGCCGCCGGTGATCAGGACGGTGCCGGCGGGCACGTACGGCCGGGCGGCAGCGCGCTCGCCCGACGGCCGGCGCACCAGACGCCGGGCGAAGGTGCCGCAGGCGCGGACGGCGAGCTGGTCCTCGCCGTCGGTGCGGGCGAGCGCGGCGGCCAGGCGGCGCAGCGCGGTGTCGTCGAGCTGCTCCGGCAGGTCGATCAGCCCGCCCCACCGGGTGGGCAGTTCGAGGGCGGCCGAGCGGCCGAGGCCCCAGACGGCGGCCTGCCGGGGGTCGGCGGGTCGGTCGGAGCGGCCGGTGGCGACGGCGCCGCGGGTGAGGCACCACAGCGGCGCCTCGACGCCCGCGTCGCCGAGGGCCTGGACGGCGGTGACGGTGGCGGCGAGCGGCTCGTCCCCGAGGGCGAGCAGGGACAGGACGCCGGTGAACTCGCCTGCGGACGAACGCAGTTCCGAGGCGAGCGCGGCCCGGTCACCGGAGACGCGCAGGGTCACCCCGTCGACCGGCCCCTCCACCCACGGCGCGCCGTCCGACGCGAGCACCAGCCAGCGGCCGGACGGCCGGGCCGCGGCGGCGCCCGTGGCGTCGAGCGGCGTCCAGGAGGCGCGGTAGCGCCAGGCGTCCACGGTGGAGCGCTCGCGGCGGGCGCGGCGCCAGGTGGAGAGGGCGGTCACGGTGTCGGTGTCGAGGTCGAGCCCGGCGCCGAGCGCCGCGAGGTCGCCGCGGTCGACGGCGGCCCAGAACTCGGCGTCCACCGGGTCGGTGCCGGCGGCCGCGGCGGGCCGCCCCTCCGGCCAGTAGCGCTCCCGCTGGAACGGGTAGGTGGGCAGGTCGGCGCGGCGGGCGCCGGTGTCGGCGAAGACCGCCGCCCAGTCCGGGCGCAGGCCGCCGACGGCGAGGCGGGCGAGCGCGGCCGTGAGGGCCGCGACGCCGGGGCGGCCGCGGCGCAGCGCGGGCACGCCGGTGAGGCGGGCGCCGTCGCCGAGCGTGGCGCGGGCGGCGGCGGTGAGGACGCCGTCGGGGCCGAGTTCGAGGAAGGCGGCGGCGCCGTGGCCCGCGAGGGCCTGGACGGCGTCGGCGAAGCGGACGGTGCCGCGCACCTGCCGGGCCCAGTACTCGGGCGCGGCGAGCTCGTCGGCGGTGGCGGGCGCGCCGATGACGGTGGAGATGAGGGGGATCGCCGGGGCGTCGTAGGTGAGCGTGGCGGCGACGCGGGTGTAGGCGTCGAGCATCGGCTCCATGTGCGGCGAGTGGAAGGCGTGCGAGACGCGCAGCCGCTTGGTGCGCCGCCCGCCGAACTGCGCGGCGATGCGCAGGACTTCGTCCTCGTCGCCGGCGATCACCACCGACGTGGGCCCGTTGACGGCGGCGATGGAGACGCCGTCCGTCAGCAGCGGCAGCACCTCCTCCTCTGTCGCCTCGACGGACACCATCGCTCCCCCACCGGGGAGTTGCGACATCAGCCGCGCCCGGGCCGCGACCAGCGTGCAGGCGTCCTCCAGCGAGAACACCCCCGCCACGTGCGCCGCCGCGACCTCACCGATCGAGTGCCCC
>NZ_JAQYXB010000516.1:0-97975 GCF_036322405.1 Streptomyces sp. SP17BM10
GCCGCCGTTGCAGTCGTAGATGTCGATCTTGGTGCCCGGGGCGGTCTGGTTGTTGTAGGCGTCCAGGCACTTGGTGCCGCCGTAGACGGTCAGCTGGCCGGCCGGGGTGTAGGTCCACTGCTGGTTGGCGCCGCCGTTGCAGTCCCAGATGTCGGGCTGGGTGCCGTTGGCCTGGCTCGCGAAGGGGACGTCCAGGCAGCGGCCGGAGCCCGCCCCGCGCAGCACGCCCGCGCTCGGCGTGGGCGGCTGGGTGCACGGTCCGGCGGCCGGGGCGCCCGCGACGTCGGAGGCCTTCAGGAAGGCCAGCCGGTGGTTGTAGCGGATCGGGTAGTAGGTGTCGCAACCGACCACCAGCGTGCGGTCGTTGGGCGCGCTGCCGTCGATGTTCTGGCCGTAGTAGAAGTCGGACTGCACCGGGGCCGCGCTCGCCGCGACGTAGGACTGCCCGGCCGGCACGGTGGCGTTCAGCGGGGTGACGGCCTGCGCGGTGATCGCGGGGTACGGGAGGTAGGCGGAGGCCTCGGGGTAGCTGCGCCCGTACACCGGGACGGAGGCGGCGCCGGACTTCGGGGTCAGCAGGGTCCGGCCGGGCCGGTTGTCGGCGGTCGCGCTCTGGCCGCCGGGGTTGTAGAACCAGGCCTTCTGGCCGTCGTACCAGATGGCCGTCCAGTCGCCGCTCAGGTCGGCGACGACGTAGGAGGCGCCGGTGACGGCCTTGTCGCTCCAGTCGGAGGCCCGGGTGGAACCGCCGTTGAGCAGCGGGGCGTTCGGGTCCGGGCTGGTGCGCAGGTAGACGAAGTTCTCCGGACGGTCGGCGGTGCCGCTCACCGGGGGCTGGTTGGTGGTGTCGAAGGCCGGGGTGATCGTGATCTCGCCGCCCACCGACGGCTGGCCGCCGATGCCCGCCTTGAGCGGGGCGCCGAGCAGGTCCATGTAGTGCGACCAGTCCCAGAACGTGCCCGGGTCCCAGTGCATCCCGGCGACGTTCGCCTGGACCGGGCCGGGGACGTCGTCGTGGCCGATGACGTGCTGACGGTCCAGCGGGACGCCGAACCGGTTCGCCAGGTAGCCGACCAGCGCGGCCGACGACTGGTAGAGCTGCTCCGAGTACCAGGTCGGGCGGTCGGTCGGGAAGGCGTAGCCCTCGTGCTCGACGCCGATGCTGTGCATGTTGACGGTCTTGTTGCCCGCGTGCCAGGCCACGTTGTTCGTGTTGACCAGCTGGGTGACGTGACCGTCGGAGGAGCGCACCATGTAGTGGGCGCTGGCCTGGTTGCTCGGGTTCTGGAACGCCGCGATCGAGCCGGCGAAGCCGCCCTCGGTGTCGTGGATGACGATGTACTGGATCCGGTCGCCGTCGTCCGGGCGGTTGGCCTTGGTGTAGTTGCCGTAGGACGTCGGGTCGCTCGGGTTGGTGAGCGCGTACGCGGCGGGCTGGAAGTCGCAGCCGAGGGAGGCCGGGCACTCGACGCTGCCGTCGGCGACCGCGGCGGTGGCAGCGGCAGGGGTGACCGTGGTGCCGGTGGCCGTGGTGTCGGCCGCCGGCGTGACGTACGCGGCGCGGGTCGCCGTGCGCGGGGCCGGTGCGGCGGAGCGGGCCGCCGTGGACGGGACGTTCAGGACCCGGATCGGCGCGAGGGTGAGGGTCTCGCCCTCGGCGGTCCGCCGGGAGACGCCCTTGCGCAGCGTGTCGAAGACCCGGTCGGCGAACGGGTTCGCCGCGCCCGCGTCCCCGGACCGGCTGAACCGGGCCACCGCCTGGTACCAGGCGCTCGGGTCCGCCGAGGCGGCCCGGCCGCTCTGCTCCAGGGACTCCCTCTGGTACTCGGCCAGCAGCGCCGCGCCGCCGCGGACGCTCTGCGCGGGGTCCCGCTTGAGGTCCTCCGCCGGGCGGTGGATCAGCGCCGCCGCCGCGTCGAGCGTGTGCAGCTCCGGGCCGTCCTCGACGGAGGGCGCGGTGGGCGTGCCGGAGACCGGCCGCGGCGGAGCGTCGTCGCCGCGGCCGTCGGCCGTGTCGGGCCCCGGACCGGCGGCCAGCGCCGCGCGGACCGCGGCGACGTCGACCTGGGTCAGGCCCATGACGTTGTAGTTGCCGGTCGTGCTCGGCGCGCCCTGGTGGGAGTCCCAGCGGGTCTCCTGGTAGGAGAGCGCGAGCAGCACGCCCTCCGGCACCTGGAACTCGGCGGCCGCGGCCCGGAACTGTTCCTGCAGCGAGCCCTGCGCGGGCGCGGCGGCGGCCGCCGGGGCGAACCCGAGGGCCGCGCCGGCCAGCACGGTGGCCACGGCGGCGCCGAGGGCGCGCCGACCGTGCGGGGCGAGCGGGCGCTGTGCCGCTCTCGGTATGGAAATCAACGGAGTCTGCCGACCTTACGCTCTGTCCGGTGGAGGTCCCGGGAGATTGTTCCGGGCCGCCGCGACGCTAGCATCCCGGGACCGGAAACCCGGTAGTCAACCCGGCCGACGGCGGCCAGGATGAGCAGGTATGACGCCCCTTCTGCTCATCGACGTCGACGGTCCCCTGAACCCCTACGCCGCCCCGGGGGAGCAGCGCCCGGACGGCTACGACACCCACCACGTCCTGCCCGACTCCTGGGTGGCGCGCCGCCGCCCGGCGCCGGGCGAGCGGGTCGAGCCGCTGCGGGTGTGGCTCAACCCGCTGCACGGGCCCGAGTTGCTGTCCCTGCCGTACGAGCTGGTGTGGGCGACCACCTGGATGGACGAGGCGAACACCTTCATAGGCCCCCGCATCGGCCTGCCCGAGCTCCCGTACATCCGGTGGACGGAGGTGTTCCGCGAGGACCCGGACGGTCTGCACTGGAAGACCCGGGACCTCGTCGCCTGGGCGGCCGGCCGCCCCTTCGTCTGGCTGGACGACGAACTCGGGCCGCAGGACATCGAGTGGATCGCCGCCCACCACCCGGGCCCGGCCCTGCCGCTCTGGGTCGACCCCCGGGCGGGACTCGGGGAACTGCACTTCGCGGCGCTCCGCGAGTGGGTGCAGGACGAGGAGCGTGCGCAGGACGAGGAGTCGGCGGAGGACGGGCAGTGAGCGGGGACGCCGGAGGTCTGGTCGTCGGGACGGTCGAGCGCGTGCGCCGCTACCCGGTGAAGTCGCTGCTGGGGGAGGAGCTGCCGCGCGCGGAGGTCACCGGGCGCGGCCTCGCCGGCGACCGGGCGCGCGCCCTGCTCGACGTCGGGACGGGCCGGATCGCCAGCGCCAAGCACCCGCGGCTCTGGGCCGACCTGCTGGGCTTCACCGCCCGGACCGCGGCGGACGGCACGGTGGCGATCACCGGCCCGGACGAGCGGGGCGTGGACGAGGAGGGGCTGTCCGAGGCGCTCGGCCGCAAGGTGACGCTGATCGCCGAACGCCCGCCCGGGGCGGCGGTCGAGCGGGCCGTGCCGGAGGAGGTGCTGGCCCGCGGGATCGACGTGGAGGTCGGCTTCACCGTCAACGAGCTGGGCCGGGCCGCACCGGACGGGACGTTCTTCGACTTCGCGCCGCTGCACCTCCTGACGACCTCGACGCTCGCCGCCGCCGGCGCGCAGGCCGAGCGCTACCGGCCGAACGCCGTGATCCGCACCGCCGGCACCGGCTACGTCGAGAACGACTGGGTGGGGCGGGAACTGCGCGTCGGACCGCTCCTGCGCCTGCGCGTCCTGGTGCCCACGCCGCGCTGCGCCGTACCGACGCTGCGCCACGGACCGCTGCCGCGCAGCGCGGACGCCCTGCGGGTGCTCGCCGCGGAGAACCGCCTGGTGCCGCTGGAGGGCATGCCCGAGCTGCCCTGCGCCGGCGTGTACGCGCAGGTGCTGGAGCCGGGGCCGATCGCGGTCGGGGACGTGGTCACGCTGCGCTGAGGCCGGGACCGGTCAGGTCTCGTCGAGCACGGCCGCCAGCGCGTCCAGGAAGCGTGCGGTGGTCGGCTCGTCCCGGACGGCGATCCGCAGCCACTCCTCGCCCAGCCCCGGGAAGGTGTCCCCGCGGCGAACGGCGAAGCCGCGCGCCCGAAGCCGCTCCCGGACGGCGGCCGCGCCCGGCAGCCGGACCAGGAGGAAGGAGGCGGCCGGTGCCCCGTGCACCCGGACGGACGGGAAACCGGCCAGCCCCTTGAGCAGGTTGGCGCGCCACAGGGCGAGCTCGGCGGCAGCCTCCTCCGCCTCGGCCAGCGCGGCCGGCGTGCTGCACGCCTCGGCGGCGGCCAGCGCCGGGGTGGAGACCGGCCACAGCGGCTGCGCGGCGCCGAGCTCCGCGATCAGCGGCGCGGGCCCGAGCACGTAGCCGATCCGCAGTCCGGCGAGGCCCCAGGTCTTGGTGAGGCTGCGCAGCACGACCACCCGGCCGGGCAGGTCGCGGGCGGCGGCGAGGGACTCGCGCTCGCCGGGCACGGTGTCCATGAAGGCCTCGTCCACCACCAGGGTGCGCCCGGGGCGGGCCAGGGCGGCGACGGCGTCGGCGGGGTGCAGGACGGAGGTCGGGTTGGTCGGGTTGCCGAGGACGACCAGGTCGGCCTCCTCTGGGACGGCGCCCGGGGTGAGCCGGAAGCCGTCCGAGGGCGACAGGAGCGAGCGGTGCACCGTGTGCCCGGCGTCGCGCAGGGCTGCCTCGGGCTCGGTGAACTGCGGGTGGACGACGGTAATGTGACGGGGAGTCAGGACGCGTGCGAGCAGGACGAAGGCCTCGGCGGCGCCCGAGGTGAGCAGCACCTCGTCCACCGGCCGCCCGTGCCGCGCGGCGACGGCCGCCCGCGCGGCCGTCTGGTCCGGATAGGCGGCGAGGTCGCCGAGCGTGGCGGCGAGGCGCTCGCGCAGCCAGGTCGGGGGCGTGCCGGTGCGGACGTTGACGGCGAGGTCGACCAGGCCGAGCCCGTCGGCGCGCACCTCGGCGTCGCCGTGGTGGCGGAGGTCGGGTTCGGCTGGGGTCACGCGGGGTCTCCTTCGCTTTCTTCCCGGTGTTCGAGGGGCAGGCCGGGGACGCGGAGGACGTCGTACGCGCCGGGCGGCACGCTCAGTCCGGCGCCGTCGCCGAGGGCCACGAGGGCGACGTCGTGGCCGTGCGAGGCCAGCGTGGTGGCGGCCCCGGCGCTGTCCTCCGGCGCGATCCTGCGCGTGGCCGGGCGCAGCAGTCCGGCGACGGCCGCGAGCGCGTCCGGCGGGCCGACGACTGCGGAGACGCGCCGCAGCGCCTCCAGCGCGCGCGGCACGAGCAGGTCGTGCGGTCCGGGGCCGAGGCCGACCAGCGTCAGCCGTCCGCGCAGCGCCGTCCGCGCGATCGCGATCGTCGCGTGCGCCGACTTCCGCTTGGCGACGACGAGTTCGCCGCCCGGCGCGCTCGCCAGCGCCGCCGCCTCGGCGACGCTCGCGGTGCCGACGGCGGTGGCGACGTCGGCGGACGGGTTCGGCACCGGGACGGCCGCGAGCGCGTCCGCCGGGTGCTCGTCCACCGGGGGGCGGCCGAGGCACCACCGGGCCCAGGTCACGGCGGGGTGCTCGCCCTTGCCGGCCACGGTGGCGATGCGCGCGACGGACTGGCGGGACAGGCCGGTCTCCCGCAGGACGTCCATGAGCAGCCGCATCACCTCGGTCTGCTCGGTGCCGCTGCCCGCGCCGACGCCGAGGACGAGGGTGCGGGGGAGGACGGCGAGGTCGCTGTCGGGGTCGTCCGGGTCCTCCGGGTCGGGGATCCGCAGGACCGGCTCCTCCGCGGGGGCCGCCGTGGCGGGGCCGTCGGGTCCCGCCACGGGCGCGGCCCGCCGGGTCAGCTCGGCGAGCGCGCTCTCGCGCTGGGACGGCGGGCCGGTGAGCACCGGCTGGACGCCGAGGACGGCCGCCACCTCCCAGGCCAGCTCGGTGGTGCCGGCGTCGCCGGTCAGCGGGATCACGTACCGGCGCCGGGGGTCCACGCAGAGCAGGCCCTTGCCCTCGGTACCGCGCGGGCCCGCGTACTCGGCCAGGCGGACGGCCCCGGGCAGGGGCGCGAAGCAGATCACGAACTCACACTCGTGCAGCGCCAGTCCGATCGCCTCGGGCAGGCCGAAGCAACTGCCGGTCGACGGCCGGTAGACCTTGCTGCTGTCCGGCCAGGCGGCGTGCAGTTCGGCGGCGAGCGGCCGGACCGACCCGTTGGCGGCGATCAGCCCGATCACGTCCAGCTCCTCGGCTCGCTCCTTGACCAGGGTTTGACCCGGCCTCGGGCCGACCCCGTCCGGCCCCGCCCGGACGGGCAAAAGCCCAGGTGATCCCACCACGCCCGGCCGGAACGGGTCAATCGCCGGCGGATGTGACGTGGGCTGCGGGGGCGGCAGTTGTTCGTCTGTTCTTCACCTGTCTTGTGCGGTACACGTCACCACGGCGATCCTACTGTTTTCGGCGCTCAACCCCCATCAAGCCCGAGGCACATCCGACGCACGGAGGACCCCCATGGCCTTCGCACGACTCCGCACGCCCGGCGCTCCCCGCCACCGCGCCCTGACCGCGCTCGCCGCGGCCCTCGGCCTCTCGGCCGGCTCGCTCGGCCTGTGGGCCGCCACCGGCGACGCCGCGGCCGACACCGCCGCCGCCCTCCCGACACCCGACCACATCGTGGTCGTCGTCATGGAGAACCACGCCTACTCGCAGGTGATCGGCAGCTCCAAGGCGCCCTACGTCAACAACACCCTGGTGGCCGGCGGCGCGACACTGACCCAGTCCTACGCGCTCACGCACCCCAGCCAGCCCAACTACTACATGCTGTTCTCGGGCAGCTCCCAGGACGTCGTCGACGACAGCTGTGTCGACGTCGGCACCATGCAGGCGCCCAACCTGGCCTCCGAACTGCTGGCCACCGGCCAGACGTTCGCCAGCTACAACGAGGGCATCCCCGCCGTCGGCGCCACCGACTGCCGCGTCGACAACTACGCCCAGAAGCACAACCCCTGGTTCGGCTTCGGCAACGTCCCGACCTCCACCGCCTACGGCATGGACGCCTTCCCGACCGACTTCACCACCCTGCCCAAGGTGTCGTTCGTCGTCCCGGACCTCTGCGACGACATGCACGACTGTTCGGTCGGCACCGGCGACTCCTGGATCCGGACCAACCTCGCCGCCTACGCGGACTGGGCCAGGAGCCACAACAGCCTCCTCGTCATGACCTTCGACGAGGACAACAAGCTCTCCGGCAACCGCATCCCCACCGTGGTCTACGGCGCGCACGTCGCCCCGGGCAGCACCACCTCCACCAGCTACAACCACTACGACGTGTTGCACACGCTGGAGGACCTCGCGGGCGTCAACGCGCACGCCGGCAACTCCGCGGGTGCGAACGACATCACCGGCATCTGGAACTGACGCCCGTGTACGTCGCGGAATCCCGCAGCTCGAAGGCCCCCGCCGCCCCGGCAACCACGCCGGGGCGGCGGGCCGCCGCCCTGCGCGCCGTGCCCGGGGCCGTCCTCGCCCTCGGCACCGTCAGCCTGGTCACCGACATCTCCTCCGAGATGGTCAGCGCCGTCCTCCCGCTCTACCTGCTGACCGGACTCGGCCTCTCGCCGCTCGGCTTCGGACTGCTGGACGGCATCCAGAACGGCTTCAGCGCGCTCGTCCGCCTCGCCGGCGGCCACCTCGCCGACCGGCGCGGCGCCGACGGCGCGGCCCGGCACAAGGCCGTCGCGGCCGTCGGCTACGGCCTGTCGGCGCTGTGCAAGCCGCTGCTGCTGTTCGCCCACACCGTGCCCCTGATCGGCGCCGTCATCGCAGTCGACCGCACCGGCAAGGGCCTGCGCACCGCCCCGCGCGACGCGATGATCTCGCTCGCCACCGACCCCGCCCACCGCGGCCGGGCGTTCGGCGTGCACCGCGCGATGGACACCGCGGGCGCGCTGCTCGGGCCGCTCAGCGCGTTCCTGGTGCTGCGCCTGGCCGGCGGCCCGATGCTCGCCGACGGCGGCGAACGGCACGGCTACGACGCGGTGTTCACCGTCAGCGCGTGCGTCGCGGTGTTCGGCGTGCTGGTTCTGCTGCTGTTTGTGCCGAACCGGCTCACCTGTGACGAGCCGTCGAGCGCCGCCCCCTCGCTGCGCGACGGCCTGCGGCTGCTGCGGCTACCGGGGCTGCGGCGGCTCACCGCGTGCGCCGTCCTGCTCGGACTCACCACCGTCAGCGACTCGTTCGTCTACCTTCTCGTGCAGCGCCGCCTCGGCCTGTCCATCAACCTGTTCCCGCTGCTGCCGCTCGGCACCGCCGCCGCCTTCCTCCTGCTCGCCGTTCCCCTGGGCCTGCTCGCCGACCGGATCGGCCGCCGCACCCTCTTCCTCGCGGGGCACGGGCTGTTGCTCCTCGCGTACGGCCTGCTGCTCTCGCCGCTGCGCGGACTGCCCGCGGTGATCTGCGTCCTCGTCCTGCACGGCTCCTTCTACGCCGCCACCGACGGCGTGCTCGCCGCCGCCGCGGCCGACGCCGTGCCCGCCGAGCAGCGCGGCGCCGGGCTCGCCCTCGTCGGCACCGGGCAGGCGCTCGCCCGGTTCGCCTGCTCGCTGCTGTTCGGCGCGCTGTGGAGCGCGATCGGCGGCTCCACCGCGCTCGCGTGGTCGGCGGGCGCGCTCGCCCTGTGCGTCGTCGGCGCGGCCGTCGTGCTCCGCGAACCCGCTCGTGAGGTGTCCTCGTGAACCAGCCGCTCCAGAACCAGCCCCTGCTCGACGAGCCCGTGACGGACCGGCCCGTCCACGGCCGGACCCTCGGGAACCGGGCCAGGGTGCTCATCCTGCTGGTCGCCGTCCTCCTGCTCGGATCGGTCGGCACCGGCGCCGTCCTCCACGCCTCCGACCGCACCGCCCGCCGCGACCGGACGCAGGCGGGCGGCCCGGCCGTCTCGTCCGGGACGGTGTCCCTCGCGGCCGCCCCCGGCGGCCGGCGACTGGTGTTCCGCAACATGGCCTGGGGCCCGCACCGCGACGAGCTCACCACCGTCCCCGCCGACCGCGCCGACGGCCCCCGCACCGCCTCCGGCGTCACGTGCCTGCGCTTCCACGCCGCCGGCGGCACCGGCATCTGCCTCCAGGCCGAGCACGGCGCCCTGGAGGACACCTACCGCGCCGTCGTCCTCGACGACCACCTCCAGGAGAAGCGCTCCTTCCCCGCCGCCGGCATCCCCACGCGCGCCCGCGTCTCGCCCTCCGGGCATTTCGCCGCCTGGACCGTCTTCGTCAGCGGCGACTCCTACGCCGGCACCGACTTCTCCACCCGCACCTCGATCGTCGACGTCCGCGACGGGAACCTCCGCGAGAACCTGGAGACCTTCGACGTCATCAAGGACGGACAGCCGTTCCGAGCCCACGACATCAACATCTGGGGCGTCACCTTCGCCGACGACGACACCTTCTACGCGACCCTCGCCTCCGGCGGCACCACCCACCTCGTCCGCGGCGACCTCGCCGCCCGCACCCTCACCACCCTCCACGACGACGTCGAGTGCCCCTCGCTCTCCCCGGACGGCACCCGCGTCGCCTACAAGAAGCGCGTGCCCGGCCTGCCCGCCGACTCGCCCTGGCGGCTCTACGTCCTCGACCTCGCCACCATGACCGAGACCGCCACCGCCGAGCAGCGCAACATCGACGACCAGGCCGTCTGGAGCGACACCGGCACCCTCCTCTACGCCCTCCCCGGCGACTACGGCGCCGACCTGTGGACCGTCCCGGCCGACGGCACCGGCGCCGCCCGGCGGGTCACCACGGCGGCGGTCGCCCCCGCGTACGTGGGGTGAGACCGCCGGACTGCCGGGTGGGCCGTGCGGGCCGGTCGTACGGCGGGTCGCGGGGGCGGGTCGTGCGGCCCGGTCGTGCCGGCCGAGGAACTCTCGGCCGCGGTCCCTCGTCGAGCACGGTGACGACTCGATCGAACGGGGGAGCGACAACGGTGGACGGCATCCCACCCGAGCGCGTGGTCACCGACTCCTGGCCCGCCCTGCACGGCCGGCCGGTGCTGCGCCGCACCGTCGCCGTGAGCCTCGTGCTGCTCGTGTCCGTCGCGGCGGCCCTGCTCGTCCGGGGCGTCAACACCCTCACCCTGGGCGGCGGCGGCCGGGAGACGGACCGCGACCGCGCCGAACGCCTGGCCGGCCTCCACCCCTCCCAGCACCCGGGCGCGGGCCGGGCCTTCGTACCCGTCGGCTCCGTCTACACCCACGCGCCCGACGGCATGGCCGTCGCGTACCTGCACTACCGCGTCGCCGGCGGCAAGGACGTCGGCCTCGCCGACTTCCTGCGCGCCTACGACCTCCCCGACCCGGGCCCCGCCGCACCGCTGCCGCCCGACCTCGCCACGGCCCTCGGCGGCAACGAACCCACGACGGCCCCGGAGCTCCCCGAGCCGTCCCCCTCGGCATCCGGGACCCCCGTGCCGTCCCCGGTGGTGACCACGGACGCGGCGCCCGCCGACGTCACCCCGGTGGGCCCGGCGCCCGCCGCCGACCCGGACGATGACGAGGACGACGACACCTCGCCGTCGCCCGCCCCGACCGCGACGGTGACGGTGACGGTGAGTCCCCCGGCCACCCCGACCGTTTCGGCCATCCCCATCCCCACGCCCACCCCCGCCACGACCGCCGGCCGCCGCATCTACGTCTCCACCATCCCCGGAGGCCTGCCCGGCGCCGCCGACATCTACGTCCGCGCCACCGGCTGACGCGGACTCCTCCCGCCCCGACGCCGCGCCCCCGCCGGCGAGTGGGCTCGGCAGCGGGGGCGATCGGCGTCAGCGGGCGGCGGTCGCCCGCTCGGGAGCCGGGGTGGGCGCGGGGGTCGGCGCCACCGGCTTCGGGGCACGGGCCGGGGACTGCCCGGCCACCAGGGCGCCCAGGGCGATCACCAGGCCCAGGACCTGCCACGGGGTGAGGGTCTGCCCGAGGACGACCAGGCCGCCCACCGTCGCGACGACGGGGTTGATCAGCCCGAGGAAGGACGCCGGGCCGGCGCCCAGGCGCTCGATCCCGCGGAACCAGAGGACATAGCCGATCGCCGTGCCGAACAGCCCGAGGTAGGCGAACCCGGCCAGGTTGGTGGCGCTCAGCGCGGGCGGCGCGCCCTCGACCACGGCCGCGAGCGGGACGAGGAAGACCGAGCCGGCCAGGAGCTGCCACGCGGTGAGGTCGAGCAGGGTCGCGCCCTCGGGGCGCCCCCACCGGCGGGTGAGGACCGTGCCCATCGCCATCAGCGCGATCCCCGCGACCATCGCCGCGATGCCGACGCCGTCCAGCCGCGCTCCGCTCTTGAGGACGAGGAGCGCGACGCCGCCGACCCCGGCCAGTCCGGCCAGGACCGTCCGCCGCCCGGGCCGGAGGCCGAGCACACCGACCGAGAACCCGGCGACCAGCAGCGGCTGGATCGCCCCGATGGTCGCCGCGACGCCGCCGGGCAGGCGGTAGGCGCCGACGAAGACCAGCGGGAAGAACAGCCCGATGTTGAGCATCCCGAGCACGGCCGCGCGCCCCCACCAGCGGCCCCTCGGCAGCCGGCGGCCCATGAGCAGCAGGAGCAGCCCCGCCGGGAGGGCGCGGACGACGGCGAGCAGCAGGGGGCGGCCCTCGGGCAGGAGCTGCGTGGTGACGAGGTAGGTCGTGCCCCACGCGGCCGGGGCGAGGGCGGCGGTGGCGGCGACCCCCAGGCGGTTCCGATCCATGACGTTCCCCTCAACGTTGACTATCTGAACGTTGAGATAAATAGTGCGCCGGAGATCTGCGAACGTCAAGTATGTGAAGGTTAAGATAAACCGGTAGGGACAGCGGACCAGGGAGGCGGAAGCCATGCGGGAGCAGGGGCAGGGTCAGGAGCGGCGGCGGGACACCGTGGACGACATCGTCGATCAGTGGGCCCGAGCCCGACCCGAGATCGACAGCGGCCCGATGGCCCTGATCGGCCGGCTGCGGCGCCTCAACGTCCGCGTCGACTCCGCCCTGCGCGAGTACTTCACCCGGCACGGCCTGGACACCTCGGAGTTCGACGTCCTCGCGACGCTCCGCCGGTCCGGCGAGCCGTACGAGCTGAACGCCCGCGCGCTGCTCAAGTCCGCGATGGTGACGTCGGGCGCGATCACCAACCGCGTCGACCGGCTGTCCGCGAAGGGCCTCGTCGAGCGGCACCCCTGTCCGAGCGACCGCCGGGCGGTGCTGGTCCGGCTCACCCCGGAGGGCAAGGACCTCGTCGACGCGCTGCTGCTCGGCCACGTCCGGAACGAGGAGCGCCTCCTCGCCCCCCTCGACCGGGCCGAGCGCACCCAGCTGGACGCGCTGCTGAAGAAGCTGCTCGTCGCCCACGGGGACGTCGAGCGGCTGTAGCCGGGACGGGCCTCCCGCGCCGCGGTGGTTCGCGTATCCAACCGATCCCCGGCCGCGTTAGACCCGGCACAACCGTGCCGGAGGAGAACGCCGATGAAGGACAGGACCCCCAGGGACATCGCCGTCGACGACCAGCTCCGGGCCGCCGGCGCCGAGGGCAGGGAGTGGCTCATCGCCGCCGGCTGGGGCCCGCCCGTGACGATCCCGATCCAGCAGGCGGCCCGCTGGCAGCAGGAGGCCCGCGCCCGGATGCTCGCGGCCGAGGCCGACGACACCTGGACCTTCTGCGAACACCTCTGCGCGGGCGGCCCCCAACCCGTCGTCGTCCACGCCGAGACCCCGGAACGGATGCTCTGCCGCGCCTGCTCCACCGCCGAACGCCCCACCCGCCCCTGCCTCGAATGCGGCCGCCCCGCCGCCTCCACCTCCCCCGCCGACGGCCGCGAGGACGTCTGCATGGGCCCCGTGGCGATCTACACCCGTCTCCGCTGCCCCACCTGCTACCTGGCCGACCCCGTCCACGGCACCTTCGCCGCCCGCCGCCCGTAGCGTGCCGCGGCGGAATCGGGCCCCCTATACTCCCTGTGCTCGATGAGGCGGGGGGAAGCATGATGATCGGTATCGGTTGGGCTCTGCTGGCCGTGCTCGGCGCGGTGCTGGTGATCCGACTGGCGACGCTTCCGGTGCTGGTGCGCGCTCAGACGGCGGCGCGCAGAAGGGCGTTGACGGCCCTCGGGGAGGACGCGGGCGCGGGTGCCCCGGGCGGCATCGGGGCGACGGTCGGCGAAGCGGCCGTGGTCGTGCTGACCGCGGTCGGGGCGGTCGTCATCGTCCCCACGCTCTCCCATTTCGGCGACAGGCTGTTCGCGAAGCCGTTCGACCCGGTCAATGCGCGCTACATCTCCTTCGAGTCGCACCTGGCCCTCCACATGGCCCGGACCTGGTACGTCACGGCCTTCGTCGTGTGCCTGGTGCTCTGGCTGGGGCTCTCCTACCTGACCCAGCGCAACGTGCTGGCCACCGGCATGCCCCGGCAGGCGTGGCGGTCCACGCCGACCCGGCTGCGGGTCCTCGCACTGCTCGTCCTGCGCGCGGTGCTCGCCGTGTTCGTCCTGCCGGTCATCCTGGTTCCGGCCGCGCTGGTCTTCCAGGTCGTCGCCCTGATCACGAGCCTGCGGCCCAAGACGGTCGGGCCCGGGGCGGCGCAGCAGCCGCCGCTCAGCCCGTACGCGGCCACCGTGCCGCCGCAGCAGGGGTACGTCCCCACCCAGCTCGCCCCGCCCGCCCCCGCGACGCCGCCCGCCCGGCCCACCCCGTCCCTCGGACAGCCACTCGGCTCGCACGAGCCCCGCGTCCTCGGCGGCTACCAGCTCCTCGGCCGGATCGGCTCCGGAGGCATGGGCACGGTGTACCTCGCCCAGCGGCAGGGCTCCGCGACGCAGGTCGCCCTCAAGACCATCAACCTCGAACTCCTCGACGACGGCGAGCTCCTGCGCCGCTTCCAGCGCGAGTCCGAGGTGCTGGCGATGGTCCCGGGCGCGTACACCGCCCGGGTGCTCGACTCGGGCGTGGACCAGGGCCGCCCGTACCTCGCCATGGAACTGCTGGACGGCCGCCCGCTCGACGTCCACCTGCGCGAGCAGGGGCCGATCCGCTCCGCCGAGGCGCTGCGCGCCCTGGCGCTCGCGCTGGCCGTGGCGCTGTCCGGGGTGCACCGGCTGGGACTGGTGCACCGGGACCTCAAGCCGGCGAACATCATGCTGACGACAGCCGGTCCGCGGCTGCTGGATTTCGGCATCGCGGCGATCGTGGACGGCACCCGGCTCACCATGACCGGCGGCGGGCCCGGCACCCTCACCTACATGGCGCCGGAGCAGTTCGGCGACGAGCGGGTCGGCACGGCCGCCGACGTGTGGGCGTGGGCGTGCTGCGTGGTGTGCGCGGCGCACGGCGCGAGCCCGTTCGCGGCGACCAGCACGGGCGCGGTGATCCGCCGGATCGTGGAGACCGGGCCGGACGCGGCCGCGGTGACGGCGGTCCGGGACCTCGACCCGGGGCTCGCCGCCGTCGTCACCCAAGCCCTGGCCATCGACCCGGCGCAGCGCCCGGCGGACGGGGCGGCCCTGCTGGCCGCGCTCGCGGCGGCCCGGCAGGCGGCCCCGGACCCGGCGGCCGTCCACGACCAGATCACCCGGGGCTGGCAGACCCTGGCGCTCTGACGGCTATGCCGCCGCCGTCACCACCGGCTCGTGCGAGACCGGGAAGTTGACCGAACTCGCGATGAAGCAGGCCCGGTGCGCGTCCGCGTGCAGCGCCAGCGCCTTCTCGACCATGCCCTCGGACGCGACCTCGATCCGCGGGTGCAGCACCGCCGCGGTGAAGTGCCCGCCCTCGGGCGTCTCGGCCATCGTGCCGACCGGGTTGTCGACGTACGAGGTCACGACGACGCCGTTGACGGCGCACAGGTGCAGGTACCAGAGCAGGTGGCACTGCGAGATCGACGCGAGGAGCAGCTGTTCGGGGTTCCAGCGGGCGGGGTCGCCGCGGAAGGCGGGGTCGGACGAGCCGGGGATGGTCGGCCGGCCGTCGGCGGCGACGTCGTGCTCGCGGCCGTAGGAGCGGTAGTCGCCGGTGCCGGTGCCCCGGTTGCCGGTCCAGGTGATCTCGGTGGTGTACGTGTGCAGCCTGGCCATGCCTGTGCCCTTCCTCGTACCGGAACCTGCGGAACGGTCGACCGCAGGACGTCAGTCGCCGGCCGCTCCGGAACCGCCGTCCGGGCCGCCGATGCCGCCGATCCCCTCGGCGCCCTCGCGCAGCCGCGGCGGCAGCGCGTCGACCAGGGTGTCCGTGCCGAGGTGCAGCCACGGCTCCGGCAGCAGCTCCTGGAGCCGGCGCGCGATGCTCGACTTGCCGGAGCCGGAGCCCCCGTCGAGGACGATGACGTTCACGCCGGCACCGCCGGGGCCCGGAACGCCGCGGCGGCGGAGGCGAAGGACGCGGCGAGCTCCGGAGTGCCGGCCCAGTGCAGGTGCAGGTAGGAGGCGTGGACGTTGCCGCCCGCGAAGCCCTCGGTGCGGGGGCCGGTGGGCAGGCGCCAGCCCCAGGCCGGTTCCTCGCCCGCGGCCGGCTCGCAGACCGTGCGGTGGAACTCGTGGCCGCGCAGCCGGGTGCCGGCCGGGCCGAGCGGGGAGTCGTGCAGCGCGACGGCCTCCCGGTAGCCGAGGGTGAGCCGTTCGGTCATCCGGGCGGCGGTGTCGAGCACGCCGCACATCGGCTTCCCGTCCAGCTCCCGTCCGAGGTAGAGCAGTCCGGCGCACTCGGCCGCGATCGGGCCGCCGGCGGCGGCGAACTCGCGGATCGCCGAGCGCAGTTGCGCGTTGCCGCTCAACTCCCGGACGTACAGCTCGGGGAAGCCGCCGCCGATGACGAGCCCGGCGGTGCGCTCGGGCAGCCCGCAGGCGTGCAGCGGGTCGAACGGGACGACCTCCGCCCCGGCGGCGGCGAGGAGTTCGGCGTTCTCGGCGTACGAGAAGGAGAACGCGGCGCCGCCCGCGACGGCGATCCGGGGCCGGCCCGCGACCGGCACGACCTCGGCCGCCGGGTCCCACGGTTCGGCGTCCAGGGCCGGTGCCGTCCGGGCGAGTTCGAGGACGGCGTCGAGGTCCACCGAGGCGGCGACGAGGTCGCCCATGTCCGCGACGGCCTTCAGGGCCTCCGCCGACCGCTCCACGGCCGGGATCAGCCCGAGGTGGCGCGAGGGCGTCGCGACGGCCGCGGAGCGGCGCAGCGCGCCCAGCACGGGCACGCCGGAGCCCTCCTCCAGGGCCTCGCGCAGCAACTGCTCGTGGCGGTCGGAGGCGACCCGGTTGAGGATCACCCCGGCGAGCCTCACCTCCGGGTCCCAGGAGGCGAAGCCGTGCACCAGCGCGGCCACCGAGCGGGACTGCGAGCTGCCGTCCACGACGAGCACCACCGGCGCGCGCAGCAGCTTGCCGACGTGCGCGGTGGACGCGAGCTCCCCGCGCCCCGACGCCCCGTCGAACAGCCCCATGACGCCCTCGACGACGGCGACGTCGGCCCCGGCCGCGCCGTGCAGGAACAGCGGCGCGATCCGCTCCGGCCCGCACAGGAAGGCGTCCAGGTTGCGGCCCGGCCGCCCGGCGGCGAGCGCGTGGTAGCCGGGGTCGATGTAGTCCGGTCCGACCTTGTGCGGGGAGACCGCGAGCCCGCGCGCGGCGAGCGCGGCGATCAGGCCGGTGGCGACGGTGGTCTTGCCCGCGCCCGAGGAGGGTGCGGCGACGACGAGGCGCGGGATGCTCAAGGAGTCACCACTCGATGCCGCGCTGGCCCTTGCGGCCGGCGTCCATGGGGTGCTTGACCTTGGTCATCTCGGTGACGAGGTCGGCGAAGCCGGTGAGCGCCTCGGGGGCGTACCGGCCGGTGATGACGACGTGCTGGCTGCCCGGCCGGTCCTTGAGCACGGACACGACCTCCTCCGGGTCGACCCAGCCCCAGTGCATCGGGTAGGTGAACTCGTCGAGCACGTAGAAGCGGTAGGTCTCGGCCGCGAGGTCGCGCTTGACCTGCTCCCAGCCCTCCTTGGCGGCGGCCTCGCTGTCCAGCTCCATCTCGCTGGAGCGCTGGATCCACGACCAGCCGGAGCCCATCTTGTGCCAGTCGACGGTGCCGCCCTCGCCGGAGGCGCCGAGGACGCGCAGCGCGTTCTCCTCGCCGACCTTCCACTTGGCGGACTTCACGAACTGGAACACCCCGACGGACCAACCCTGGTTCCAGGCCCGCAAGGCCATGCCGAACGCGGCCGTCGACTTGCCCTTGCCGGGGCCGGTGTGGACGGCGGTGATCGGCTGCGTGCGGCGCTGGCGGGTCGTCAGGCCGTCGTCGGGAACGCTCTCGGGAACACCCTTGGGCATGGCTGCTCAGGCCGCCTTTCGCATGGTGGTTGCACGGTTGTCGCGACCGTCGCGACTGTCGCGGACGAGCGAGGCGACGCCCTCGGCGCGCAGCTCGTCCAGGGTGACGGCGGTGCCGCCGAGGTGCCCGGCCAGGGTGCGGGCGAGGCCGAGCCGGACGGGGCCGGACTCGCAGTCCAGGACGACGCTCGCGACGCCCTGCGCGGCGAACAGCCCGGCCGCGCGGCGGGACTGCGCGAGCGCGTCGCGGCCGCCGGTGGCCCGTCCGTCGGTGACGACGACGACCAGCGGGCGGCGGGCCGGATCACGCAGCCGCTCGATCCGCAGCACCTCGTGGGCGCGCAGCAGGCCGGCGGCCAGTGGGGTCCGCCCGCCGGTGGGCAGCGACTCCAGCCGGGCCGCGCCGACCTCGACCGACGAGGTGGGCGGGAGCGCCAGCTCGGCGCCCGCGCCGCGGAAGGTGATCATGCCGATCTTGTCGCGCCGCTGGTAGGCGTCCATCAGCAGCGACAGCACGGCGCCCTTGACGGCCGTCATCCGCTGCCGGGCGGCCATCGAGCCGGAGGCGTCGACGACGAACAGCACCAGGTTGGACTCGCGGCCCTTGCGCACCTGCTCGCGGAAGTCGTCCTTGCGCAGCACGAGCGCGGCGCCGGAGCGCCCGCGCGCCACCTGGTGCGGCGCGGCGGCCTGGAGGGTGGCGGTCAGGTGCAGCCGGCTGAGGGCGCCCTGGGGGCGCCGGGCGCGCACGGTGTACCCGCTGTCGGTCTCGGCGGGGGAGCGGCGGCCCTGGGCCCCGCGGCCGGTGCCGCGCACGGCGAACAGCCGGGTGCGGTACGGGTCGCCGGCCGCGACCGGCGCCGACTCCCGTGCGGGGGAGGGGTGTTGGGCCGGGACGGGCTGCTGCTCGGCGGGCTCGGGGGCGGCGGCGTCCGAGGCGGCGGCCTCCGGGGCCTGCGGACCGCTCTCGGGCTCGGGCGCCCCGCCGCCGCCGTCCGGGCCGGGGCCGCCGTCGTCGTCGGGGCCCGGTCCGTCGCCGTCGGGCCCAGGAGACCCGTCCTCCGGCGCGTCCTCGGGCTGCGCGTGCTCCTCCAGCGTCCGGTCCAGCTGCTCTTCGTCCAGCCCCGGCGCGTCGAACGGGTTGCGGCGGCGCCGGTGCGGCAGCGCCAGCTGGGCGGCCTTGCGGACGTCCTCCTCCAGCACCTCCGTGCGCCCGTCCCACGCGGCCAGCGCGACGGCCGTCCGCGCCATGACGATGTCGGCGCGCAGTCCGTCCACCTCGAACGCGGCGCACACCGCGGTGATCTGCCGGAGCGCGACGTCGGTGAGCTCGACCTTGGGCAGCAACTCCCTTGCAGCGGTGATCCGTTCGGCGAGTGCCCGCTCCTCGTCGGCGAACCGTGCGGCGAAGCCGGCCGGATCCGCGTCGTAGGCGAGCCGCCGCCGGACGACCTCGGCGCGCTCGGCCGGGTCGCGCGTGGCGGCGATCTCCACGGTCAGGCCGAAGCGGTCGAGCAGCTGCGGCCGCAGCTCGCCCTCCTCCGGGTTCATCGTGCCGACCAGCAGGAACCGGGCCGCGTGCCGCACCGAGACGCCCTCGCGCTCGACGTAGGAGCGGCCCATCGCGGCGGCGTCCAGCAGCAGGTCGACGACGTGGTCCTGGAGCAGGTTCACCTCGTCGATGTAGAGCACCCCGCGGTGCGCCTTGGCGAGCAGTCCGGGCTCGTACGCCTTGACGCCCTCGGCGAGCGCGCGCTCCAGGTCGAGCGAGCCGACGATCCGGTCCTCGGCCACGCCGACCGGCAACTCGACCAGCTGGGAAGGCCGTTCACCGCTCGTGGCGCCGGCGTGCGGCCCGTCCGGGCACTGCGGGTCGGGCGCGGCCGGGTCGCAGGCGAAGCGGCAGCCGTCGACGGTGGCGATGGACGGCAGCAGGCCGGCCAGCGCGCGGACCATCGTCGACTTGGCGGTGCCCTTCTCGCCGCGCACCAGCACGCCGCCCACGGCCGGGGAGACCGCGTTCAGCAGCAGTCCGAGCCGCAGGTCGGCCATCCCGACGACCGCGGTGAACGGGTAGCGGACGTCACTCATGCCTTGCCAGCCTCCTCAGGCGCACCGGGCGGCAGGAACGGCAGCGATCCGGCCGCCGGCACCCCGCCCTCGATCAGCTTCCACAGCGCGTCGGTGTCCGCGTGCTCCTCGATCAGGTCCCCCAGGCGGTCCAGCCGGGCTTCGCGCGCCTCGGCGAACGAGGTGTCCGGTGCCGGGACGAACGCCCGGCCCGCCAGCGCGGCCACCTCGCGCAGGAACTCGCGGCGGAACCCGTCGTTCTCCAGCGCGCCGTGCCAGGTCGTGCCCCAGACGGAGCCCACCCGGCAGCCGTCCAGGAACGGCTCCCCGCCTTCCGCGGTCACCACCCCGTGGTGGATCTCGTAGCCCTCGACCCGCTGCCCGTACGCCTCGCCGACCGGCCGCGCGAGCACCTTCTCCACGCCGAACCGCACGTGCGTCGGCAGCAGCCCGAGCGCGTCGACGGCACCGGCCCTGGACTCGACGTCGTCGACGATCGAGCCCGCGAGCATCTGGTAGCCGCCGCACACCCCGAGGACCGGCCGCCCGGCCGCCGCCCGCGCCTTCAGCGCCGGCTCCAGCCCGCGCTCGCGCAGCCAGGCGAGGTCGGCCACGGTGGCCCGGGTGCCGGGCAGCACGACGAGGTCGGCGTCGGCGAGCTCCTCCGGCCGGGTCGCCCAGCGGACGAGCACGCCGGGCTCCTGCGCCAGCGCGTCCAGGTCGGTGAAGTTCGACAGCCGGGGGAAGCGCACCACGGCCACCCGCAGCACGTCCGCGCCGAGCGGCCCGCGGCCGTCGACCCGGTCGACGACCGTCGACAGGTCCAGCGAGTCCTCGGCGTCCAGCCACAGGCCCGGCAGCATCGGCAGCGTGCCGAGCACCGGACGGCCGGTCAGGCCGTGCAGCATCTCCAGGCCGGGCGCCAGCAGTCGGGCGTCCCCGCGGAACTTGTTGACGAACCAGCCGGCCACGTGCCGCTGGTCCTCCTCGGACAGCAGCGCCAGCGTCCCGTACATCGCGGCGAACACGCCGCCGCGGTCGATGTCGCCGACCACCACGACGGGCAGCCGGGCGGCCGTCGCCAGGCCCATGTTGGCGATGTCCCGGTCGCGCAGGTTGATCTCGGCGGGCGAGCCCGCGCCCTCGCACACCACCACCTCGTACCGGCGGCGCAGATCCGCCAGGCACTCTAGGGCGCGCTCCAGCAGGACGGGCTTGCGCTCGCGGTAGTCCAGCGCGCCCACCTCGGCGACCGGCCGGCCGAGCAGCACCACCTGGCTGCGGCCGTCCGCGCCGGGCTTGAGCAGCACCGGGTTCATCGCGGCCTCCGGCTCCACCCGGGCGGCCTGGGCCTGCATCGCCTGGGCGCGGCCGATCTCGGCGCCGTCGGCCGTCACGAAGGAGTTCAACGACATGTTCTGCGCCTTGAAGGGCGCCACCCGGACGCCCTGCCGGGCCAGCCAGCGGCAGATGCCCGCCGTGACGACGCTCTTGCCCGCGTCCGAGGTCGTCCCCGCGACCAGCAGCGCGTTGCTCATGCTCCCACCTCGCTCCGCTCGGCAGGCGCTTCGCACGATGCGCACCTATCGATGATGAGCTCGCCGCGCTCGCTCATGCCCTTCCCCTCCTCAGTACCGATCGCAGCAGCATGTGCCCCGCGACCGTCGTACCCAGCGCCAGCGCGCCCACCCGCCGCGACAGCGCGCAGGCCCGCTCGATGTCGTCCACCGTCACCGGGCGCAGCTCCGCGCCCAGCACCGGCCGGTGCTCGACGCGCTCGCCGTACCGCAGCGTGCCGCCCAGCCGCACGCCCACGGCGCCCGCGAACGCCGACTCGGCCTGCCCCGCGTTCGGGCTCGGGTGCGCCGAACCGTCCCGCCGCCACACCCGCCAGGCCGTCCGCGGCTGAGGCGCGGCGGCCACCGTCAGCAGCGCCGTCAGCCGGGCGCCCGGCCAGCCCGCCGCGTCGTCCAGCCGGGCCGAGGCCCAGCCGAACCGGGCGTGGCGCGGCGAGCGGTGGCCCACCATCGCGTCCAGCGTGTTGACGGCGCGGAAGGCCAGCAGGCCGGGCGTGCCGGCGAGGGCGCCCCAGGCCAGCGCGTTCACGACGGCGTCCGCGGTGTTCTCGGCCACCGACTCGACGACGGCGCGGGCGATCTGCTGCTCGTCCAGCGCGCTCGGGTCGCGTCCGCACAGGTGCGGCAGCCGTTCGCGGGCGGCGGTCAGGTCGCCCGCGGCCAGCGACCGGCCGATCGTGCGCGCCTCCCGGGTCAGCGACGTGCCCCCGAGTACCGTCCAGGTCGCGGCGGCGGCCAGCGCGGCCCGCCCGAGCGGTCGGCGGCCGACCGTCCGGTCCAGGGCCACCGCCCCGGCCGCGACGGCGCCCACGCAGAGCGCCGTGTACGCGGTGCCGGCGGCCCGGTCGTCGCGCCACATCCGGCGCTCCAGGCGGGTCGCGGCACCGCCGAAGACGGCCACCGGGTGACCGCGGCGCGGATCGGCGTAGCGGGCGTCCGCCAGGTAGCCCGCGACGGCGCCGAGCGCGAACGCGGCGGCGCGGGTCAGCGGACGCACGACGGAGGGGGACAGGGGAGGGCTCGGCGGGTCGGGGCAGCCTGCATCGCGTGCGAGTCCTCACTCAGGGTCCGCGCCCTGGGTCGACGTACCGGGGGCGAGAGTCTCCTGGCTTCCGGGTCGGACGCACCCTCGGGCCTTCCAGCGGCACTTGACCCGCCGTGGCGAATTCGAGCGTGCTCCCCGGTGACAGTGGCGGGACCGCGCCGGATTCGCACCGGCTTCCTCTGCATGCCTCCGTTTGGCCCTGGGATCCCATCACGCGGCCGAACCGGGAGTCAACCGAGGTCGCGGAGGGGTTGGTCACAGCCGGTGGCCGGTCCGCGCCGCCGTCGCTACCTCCGATCCCTGCGGCCGCAGGGGCATGACATCCTGTGGGATCCTCCAGCGGGCCGCGCGCGGCCACCCCGGCGCTTCGTGCGTTCGGCGGCTGGGGGCCCGTTCGTACCGGCCGTCTCACTCCCGTTTCTGGGAACTCCTGGCCGGGACCCACCCCGAGATCCCCGTCTGACCCGTCCGGCACCCGCTCTCCGGTCCCCCGTACAGCCCATCCCACTGGCCGCCGCCCCCACCCGCCGGTGAACTTGTCCCCAGCAGACTCACAGAGCGGGGAACGATATGCGATGGGGAACCGCAGCCGTCGTGGCGGCAGCCGCAGTCGGCACCGGGGTCGCCGTGCTGGTCGTCGGCCGGCGTGCGTCCGAGCGGCTCGTGCGGCCGGAGACCGTCGTGCTGGAGTCCGGCCCCGTCCTGGTGCAGAACCTCGCCGCCGGCCGGATCACCTTCAACCGCACCCCGGCGGCCCTGCACCCCGGCCGCTGGGCGCTGGAGTGGGACGGCGACGGCCACGCCGTCGTCGACGAGGTCCTGCACAGCGACGAACAGGGCGTCACCCGCCGCCTGGTCCGCGCCGACCGGGGCACCCTGACCCCCGGCACCGAGGTCCGCTTCACCCCGCGCGTCCACCTCGGCGACCCGACCACCTCCCTCGGCCTCCCCTTCACCGAGACCGCCGCCGCCGGCGAGCTGGGCGCGCTGCCCGCCTGGCGCCTGGACGGCAAGCGCGGCACCTGGGTGGTCCTCGTGCACGGCCCCGGCGCCGACCGCGCCCAGACGCTCCCCGTGCTGCCCGTCCTCCAGCGCCTCGCGCTGCCCGCCCTCGCCGTCACCTACCGCGGCGACCAGGGCGCCCCCGCCTCGCCGGACGGGCTCAGCCACTTCGGCGAGACCGAGTGGCGCGACGTGGAGTCGGCCGTGCGGCTCGCCCTCGACAGCGGCGCCGGCCGGGTGATCCTCTACGGCTGGTCGGTGGGCGCCACGATGTGCCTGCAGGCCGCGGCCCGCTCGGCCTGGTCGGGGGCGATCGCCGGGATCGTCCTGGACTCGCCGGTGCTCGACCTGCCCGCCACCGCCCGCCGCGGCGCGGTCCGGGCCGGCTACACCGAGCCGGTCGCCGAGCTCGGCGCGCTGGCCGCCGAGGGCCGCACCGGGGTCGACCTGGCCGACTTCTCCCGCCTCGCCGAGGGCGCCGACCTGCGCGTGCCGACCCTCGTCCTGCACAGCCCGGACGACCCGATCGCGCCGATCCGGGCCGCCCGGCGCCTCGCCGCGGCCCGCCCCGACGTCGTCAGCCTCCAGACCTTCCCGGGTGCGGACCACACGGCCCTCTGGAACTCCGACCCCGCGCACTACTCGGAACTCCTCCGGCGCTGGCTCACCCCCCTCCTCTGAAGCGGTCCGGAGGCCGTTATCCGGGGCATTCCGACCGGTCATTCCTGCGCGCTGCCTCCACGTCCCCCCTTCTCGCAATTCCCCCCACCCGTCATCGCGCGCCCCCCGGGCACCGGAAGCCGATTCCGCCGGAACGGGACGTCGGCGCGGTCGATTTCCGCCACCGCTCCCGCTCTCGCCGACCTGGCCGATCCGCATCCACCGGGAGCGCTTCCGGCGGACGTGCCCGGCGGTCGCCCTCGTGCCCCGACCCGTCGGCCGCACCGCGCGAGTCGGCCGTTCGGCGCTCGCCGCAGCCTTTTCCGTATCCGTTCGAACACCGCCCGTGACCATCGCAAACGGGCCTGGCATGAGCCCGCCACACGATTTTGGCCAGGCGGTTTGCCGCTGTTGCCCGATCTTGCGGAGGTGCTGCCACAACCCGCCCGTCCGTACAACCAACCGGATGTGACAGAAGGCCGGTACAAGGGGAAGACTGCTCGACGTGACGTCTCGGAACCCGCGCGACCGTGATGCCCCGCTCCCACCGACGATCGGTACCGGTGCGACGGTGACCCGCCTCCCCGGTACGGCCCACCGGCCCGTCGGGGCCAGGCCGGGCGGGGGCGGCGTACCCCGCCGACGAGGCCCCGCACCCGCCCCCGGCCGCGGCCGGGTCCCCGTGCCGGACGGCTTCCCCGCCCCCGCCGAGCTGGCCCCGCTGGCCCGCCGGATGCTGGTGGACGCCGTCCGCATCGCCCGCTGGGCCGGGGAGCTCGGCGAGGTCGACAAGCGGGGCGAGCTGCTCCCCGACGACGCCCGCGCGGCGGGCCGCGCGCTGGCCATGACGGTCGGCGCCGCGGCCAAGGCCTGGGGTCAGGCGCTGCTGGTCGGCCTGGTCGAGGCCCGCGACGGCGGCGCCGGGCCGGGCTGGCGGCTGCACGCCTGGGAGCACGACGACGAGGCCGTCGTGCGCGGCTGGTCCGCGCTGTTCGACGCCTGGACGCTGCTCGCGCCGGTCCCGCCGGCCGCCCTGCGCGGGGTCTTCGCGGTGCTGGCCGGCCAGGCCGTGGACCAGGCCCCGCAACTGCTCTCCTTCCTGCACCTGGTGGCCGGCCCGGTCGCCGACAGCGAGCTCCTGGAGCTGCTGCGCCGCGGCCTGGACGAGCGCCGGGTCGGCGGCAGCGGGGGCGCGGGCCTGTCGCCCGTCCCGCACGCCGCCTCCGCCGTGTCGGCCGTCCGCGGCACCTGCCGCGAGCCGCAGATCGACACCCCGGCCGCGCCCGCGGACGTCGCCGCCGTCCTGGACTGGATGTTGGACGGCCTCGCGGCCGTCGGCGCCGTCGTGCGCAGGAACGACGCCGCCGAGCTGTCACCGCTCGGGCACTGGGCGGTGCGGGCCAAGCTGGAGGAGATCTGCACGGTCGCCCAGACCGCGGCCGGCCACATCGAGCAGAGCGCCTACGAGCTGCTGAACGCCTGCGCCGACTACTCGCCGGGCCCGGCCCGGGCCGAGTACCGGGCCTGGGTGGCGGCCCGCCCGGCCGACCGCGCCGTGGCGGAGCTGCTGGACGCCGCCCAGGGCGACGACGCGCTCGTGCGCGGCCTGGCCTTCGAGGCGCTGCGGGTGGCCGGCGGCACGGCCGAGCAGGCGGTGCGCGCGGCCGTGGACGAGCCGGTGCTGCGCCCCTACGCGCTGCTGTGGCTCGCGGAGCAGTCGGACGAGGGCGTGTCCCCGGCCGACGTGCTGGGCGCCGAGGACGCGGCCTGGCTCTGGGTGGACACCGCGGCCGCGGTCCTGGACCACGGCGAGACGGAGCTGCTGGTCGGCCACGTGGAGGGCGCCTCGGCGGGCGACCCGGTGCGGCTGTTCGCCCGGGCCCGGCAGTCGGGGCACCCGCGGGCGGCCTCGGTGCTGACGGCGGTCTCGGGCGTGCACCCGGACCCGGGCGTGGCCCGGGCGGCCCGCCGGTCGGCCTTCAGCGTCCACACCGGCGGGGCGTGAGCGGCCGCCGCAGGCGAGACCGACGACAACGACGACAACGACGAAGGGGCCCGGATCCGCAGTGGATCCGGGCCCCTTCGTCGTGCGCGGGAGGCTCAGCCGAGCCGCGACTCCGCCCGCCGGGCGCGGACGTCGCCGACCTTCTGGCCGACCTTGCGCCGGATGACCAGCAGCGGCGCCATGGCCGCGAGCGCGATCTGGGCGAAGGCGCCGACGTGCAGGAGCGCGTTGCCGCCCGGCAGGCCGGTGGCCCAGGCGGCCAGGCAGCCGATGGAGACCACGATCCAGCACAGCGTGGCCGTGGCCAGCAGGCCCTGCGGCTTCGGGTACTCGATCCGGCTGACCATCAGGTACGCGGCGCCGAAGATGGCCACCAGACCGGGCAGGAACGGCGGGTCGAGCAGCACGATCGCGATGACCGTCATGGCGCCCATCGGGCAGGGCATGCCCTGGAACACCCCGGGCCGCATCTTCACGGCCGAGAAGCGGGCCAGCCGCAGGACCACCGCGAGCAGCACGGTCAGCGCGATCAGCGCGGACAGCGGCCGGTTGGAGCCCTGCGAGACCATGCCCCAGACCGCGACGAAGTAGGCCGGCGCGATGCCGAAGCTGATCAGGTCGGCCAGGTTGTCGAGTTCGGCGCCCAGGGCGGAGGAGCGCAGCTTGCGCGCCACCAGGCCGTCGAAGAGGTCGCACATCGAGCCGATCAGCAGCAGCGTGACCGCGGTGGCGGCGCTGTGCCGGTCCGGAGCGACGTCCGGGTTGGTGATGTGCGGGATCAGGACCCCGGTGGTGATCGAGTAGATCGCCAGGAAGCCGCAGACGGCGTTCCCCAGGGTCAGGAAGTCGGCGGTGGACAGGTGCTGCGGCGAGCGCGGCGCGCGGAGCTCGCGGTCGCGTGCCCAGCGGCGACGGCGCAGCGCCGTCTCCTCGTCGTCCAGGCCGACGATCGTCTCAGGATCAGTCACGGTCAAGGCGTGTCACCCCGGCTGTGGTCTTCTGGCCGACCTCGACGCCGACCTCGACGCCGGCCGGCAGGTAGGTGTCGACCCGCGACCCGAACCGGATCAGGCCGATCCGGTCGCCTTGGGCGACCTTGGTGCCGGCGTCGACGTAGGGCACGATGCGGCGGGCCACGGCCCCCGCGATCTGCACCATCTCGATGTCGCCGAGCTCGGTGTCGAAGTGCCAGACGACCCGCTCGTTCTGGTCGCTGTCCTTGTTGAACGCGGGCACGAACCCGCCCGCGACGTGCTCGACCGACGTCACCGTGCCGGGCAGCGGCGCGCGGTTGACGTGGACGTTGAGCGGGCTCATGAAGATGGCGACCCGGGTGCGGCCGTCCGGCCAGGCGTCGATGCTCTGCACCACGCCGTCGGCGGGGGAGATCACTCTGCCCGTGCCGATCTCACGCTCGGGGTCGCGGAAGAACCACAGCATGCCCGCGCCGAGCGCGCAGGCCGGTACCGCCGCCAGGGCCCACTTGCCGCTGCGCCGGGTGAGGGCGGTGGTCACGGCGGCCGTGGCGAGGGTGGGGACGAACCAGGGGGTGGCTCCGCGCGCGATGGTCACGCGGGGTCGCCGACCGGCCGTCGTGGCTGCGAGGGCATCGCGGTCCGTGACGGAGGTGTGAGGGGACGGGCTGATGGGCATCGAAGACCTTTGTCGCGGGGGATCATGGCCGCTGGACGGGGGCCACCGCGGGATCGGGTAAGAGAGGGACGGCTGCTGTCCCGGTGGATGCTATCGGGAGCACACGGTGGGTGGGCAACCCGCCTGCTCGTTGCGCGGGCCCGTGGTCGTGCCCGCTCATACGACCGTAGCTCGCCCCCGTCCGGTTCCCAAGGGCCCGCACGGGCCTGGTGACTCTTGTCTCAGCGGGCGCGCGGGGGGACGGCGCGTCCGCGTCATCCGCTTCCGCACGCCCCGCGACGGCGCCACCACGGCGTGCGGAAGCGGCCGCAGGGCGCGTAGCTGCAGCTCTGCGCCCTGCGGCCGCTTCCGGGCCGTGCCGGACCCCAGGCGGACCAGGCCGGGGCCGCGTGGCACGGCGGGATGCCGGGACGGGCCCGCACGCCCGTCGACCGGCCGTTCCGGGGGCCACCCGTTGAGGTGGGTGACCCCTCGATCACTCGGCGATCCGGTACTCCTCCAGGAGCCGGCGCCCGACGATCATCTTCTGGATCTCCGCAGTTCCTTCACCGATGAGCAGCATCGGGGCCTCGCGGTAGAGGCGCTCGATCTCGTACTCCTTGGAGAAGCCGTAGCCGCCGTGGATGCGGAAGGCGTCCTCCACGACCTCCTTGCAGTACTCGGAGGCGAGGTACTTGGCCATGCCGGCCTCGAGGTCGTTGCGCTCGCCGCTGTCCTTCTTGCGGGCGGCCATGACCATCATCTGGTGCGCGGCCTCGACCTTGGTGGCCATCTCGGCGAGCTTGAACTGGATCGCCTGGTGCTCGGCGATCTTCTTGCCGAAGGTGGAGCGCTGCTGCGCGTAGGAGATGCCGAGCTCGAAGGCGCGGCGGGCGACGCCGCAGCCGCGGGCGGCGACGTTGACGCGGCCGACCTCGACGCCGTCCATCATCTGGTAGAAGCCGCGGCCGGGGACGCCGCCGAGGATCCGGTCGGCCGGGATCCGGACGTCCTGGAGGACCAGCTCGGTCGTGTCGACGCCCTTGTAGCCCATCTTCTCGATCTTCCCGGGCACGGTGAGGCCGGGGACGGTCGGGTTCGGGCCGAATCCGGCCGTCTTCTCGACCAGGAAGGTGGTCATGTTCTTGTACGGGCTGCTGCCGCCCTCGTCGGTCTTGCACAGGACCGCGACGAGGGTGGAGGTGCCGCCGTTGGTCAGCCACATCTTCTGGCCGTTGAGGACGTAGAAGTCGCCGTCCTTGACGCCCTTGGTGGAGATGGCCGAGACGTCGGAGCCGAGGCCGGGCTCGGACATCGAGAACGCGCCGCGGATCTCGCCGGCCGCCATCTTCGGCAGGAAGTAGTCCTTCTGCTCCTGCGTGCCGTGGGCGTTGATCATGTGCGCCACGATGAAGTGCGTGTTGACGATGCCGGAGACGGACATCCAGCCGCGGGCGATCTCCTCCACCACGAGGGCGTAGGTGAGCAGCGACTCGCCGAGGCCGCCGTACTCCTCGGGGATGGTGAGGCCGAAGAGGCCGAGCTGCTTCATCCCCTCGACGATGGCGGTCGGGTACTCGTCCTTGTGCTCCAGCTCGGTCGCGACCGGAATGATCTCCTTGTCGACGAAATCCCGCACGGTGGCGAGGATGTCCCGCTGGATCTCGGTGAGGCCGTCGGTCTGTGCGAGGCGTCCCATCGTGCGGCTCCGATTTGTCGTGAAAAGTCGGGGGGGGGGGAATTGCCGGGGGCCCTGCCGGCGTGGCTGCGGCAGCAGGGCCCCCGTTCCGGGTGGGGGTCGGCCGATGACGGCGGCCTGCCCCTCCGGGGCATGGGAGAGGGAAAGCAGGTTCAGGAAAGAGGGGTGGGACGGCCGGGCTGCTCCCCGCCGCGCTCCTTGATGTACGTCTCGGTCGGCACCATCACCTTGCGGCGGAAGATGCAGACGACCGTGCCGTCCTGCTTGTACCCCTTGGTCTCGACGTAGACGATGCCCCGGTCGTCCTTGGACTTGGAGGGCCACTTGTCGAGGACGGTGGTCTCGCCGTAGATCGTGTCGCCGTGGAAGGTCGGCGCGACGTGCCGCAGCGACTCGATCTCCAGGTTGGCGATCGCCTTGCCCGAGACGTCCGGGACGGACATGCCGAGCAGCAGCGAGTAGACGTAGTTCCCCACGACGACGTTCTTGCCGAAGTCGGTCGTCTTCTCCGCGTAGTTGGTGTCCATGTGGAGCGGGTGGTGGTTCATGGTGAGCAGACAGAACAGGTGGTCGTCGTACTCGGTGACGGTCTTCCCGGGCCAGTGCTTGTAGACCGCGCCGACCTCGAACTCCTCGTAGGTGCGTCCGAACTGCATGGCCTCAGGCCTCCGGGATCTCGAACTTGGTGGTGCGCTCCATACCGGCGGCCCGGCCCTTGCCGGCGATGACCAGGGCCATCTTGCGGCTGGCCTCGTCGATCATCTCGTCGCCGAGCATCGCCGAGCCCTTGGCGCCGCCCGCCGCGGAGGTGCAGTAGTCGTAGGCGTCGAGGATCAGCTCGGCGTGGTCGTAGTCCTCCTGCGAGGGCGAGTAGATCTCGTTCGCGGCGGCGACCTGGTCCGGGTGCAGCACCCACTTGCCGTCGAAGCCGAGGGCGGCGGAGCGGCCGGCGACCTCGCGGTAGCCCTCCTGGTTGCGGATCTGCAGGTACGGGCCGTCGATCGCCTGGAGGTCGTTGGCGCGGGCGGCCATCAGGATGCGCATCAGGATGTAGTGGTAGGCGTCGGCGTTGTAGCCGGGCGGCTGCTCGCCGACCACCAGGGACTTCATGTTGATCGAGGCCATGAAGTCGGCGGGGCCGAAGATGATGGTCTCCAGCCGGGGCGAGGCCTCGGCGATGGCGTCGACGTTGATCAGGCCCTTGGCGTTCTCGATCTGCGCCTCGATGCCGATCTTCCCGACCTCGAAGCCCATGGTCTTCTCGATCTGGGTGAGCAGGAGGTCGAGCGCCTTGACCTGCTCGGCGTCCTGGACCTTCGGCAGCATGATGCAGTCGAGGTTGGGGCCGGCGCCCTCGACGACGGTGATCACGTCGCGGTAGGTCCAGTGGGTGGTCCAGTCGTTGACGCGGACGACGCGGGTCTTGCCGCCCCAGTCGCCGTTGTTGAGGGCGTCGACGATGGTGTGGCGGGCGCTCTCCTTGACCAGCGGGGCGCAGGCGTCCTCCAGGTCGAGGAAGACCTGGTCGGCGGGCAGGCCCTGGGCCTTCTCCAGGAAGCGCGGGTTGCTGCCCGGTACGGCGAGGCAGGAGCGGCGCGGGCGCAGGCGGTTGACGTTGCTCATGAGGGTGGTTCTGTTCCTTCCCAGTGGTCAGCTGGTCAGCTGGTCAGTTCGTCGCCGGGGTCGGTGCGGGCGTCCACGGCTGGAGCTTGTTGGCCAGCCGGATCTCGTCCACGATCCGGCCGATGATGGTCGTGATGCCGAAGTCCTTCGGGGTGAACACGGCGGCGACGCCGGCGGCCTTGAGGGCCTCGCCGTCCGCTGCCGGGATGATGCCACCCACGATCACCGGGACATCCTCCACCCCGGCCCGCCGCAGGCGCTGTAGCACGTCGGGCACGAGCTCGCCGTGCGCGCCGGAGAGGATCGACAGGCCCACGCAGTGGACGTCCTCCGCGACGGCCGCGGAGACGATCTGCTCCGGCGTGAGCCGGATGCCCTGGTAGACCACCTCGAACCCGGCGTCGCGGGCCCGGACGGCGATCTGCTCGGCGCCGTTGGAGTGCCCGTCCAGGCCGGGCTTGCCGACCAGCAGGCGCAGCTTGCCGGCGCCCAGCTCCTCGGCGGTGGCGGCCACCGCGGCGCGCACGGCGGTCAGTTCGCCGCCGGGCTCGGCCGCGACCGCGACCGGGGCGCCGCCGACGCCGGTGGGGGCGCGGTACTCGCCGAAGACCTCGCGCAGGGCGAAGGACCACTCCCCGGTGGTGACGCCGGCCCGGGCGCAGGCGAGCGTGGCCGGCATCAGGTTGGCGTCGGTGGCGGCGACGGTCTTGAGCTCCGCCAGCGCCTCCTGGGCGACGGCCTCGTCGCGCTGTCCGCGCCAGGCCTCCAGGGCGGCGAGGACGGACTGCTCGGAGGCCGGGTCGACGACCATGATCGCGGTGTCGAGGTCGGCCGTGAGCGGGCTCTCCTCGGTGGTGTCGAAGCAGTTGACCCCGACGATCTTGTCCTCGCCGGACTCGATCCGGGCCCGGCGGGCGGCGTGCGAGGCGACCAGGTTGGACTTCAGGTAGCCGGACTCGACGGCCGGGATGACGCCGCCCATCTCCAGCACCTTGGCGATCTCCGCCTCGGCGCCGGCCAGCAGGTCGGCCGTCTTGGCCTCGATGACCTCGGAGCCGTTGAAGATGTCCCCGTACTCCAGCAGGTCGGACTCGTAGGCGAGCACCTGCTGGATCCGCAGCGACCACTGCTGGTCCCACGGCCGCGGCAGGCCCAGCGCCTCGTTCCAGGCCGGGAGCTGGACGGCGCGGGCGCGGGCGTCCTTGGAGAGCGTGACGGCCAGCATCTCCAGGACGATCCGCTGGACGTTGTTCTCCGGCTGCGCCTCGGTCAGGCCGAGCGAGTTGACCTGCACGCCGTAGCGGAACCGGCGCTGCTTGGGGTCCTCGACGCCGTAGCGCTCGCGCGTGACCTTCTCCCACAGCCGGGCGAAGGCACGCATCTTGCACATCTCCTCGACGAAGCGCACGCCGGCGTTCACGAAGAAGGAGATCCGCGCGACCACGTCGCCCATGCGCTCGGCCGGCACCTGCCCGGAGTCGCGCACCGCGTCGAGCACCGAGATGGCGGTGCACATCGCGTAGGCGATCTCCTGGACGGGCGTGGCCCCGGCCTCCTGCAGGTGGTAGCTGCAGATGTTGATCGGGTTCCACTTGGGGATGCTGCCGACGGTGTAGGCGATCATGTCGGTGATCAGGCGCACCGACGGGCCGGGCGGGAAGACGTGCGTCCCGCGGGACAGGTACTCCTTGACGATGTCGTTCTGGGTGGTGCCGGTGAGCTTGGCGATGTCGGCGCCCTGCTCCTCGGCGACCACCTGGTAGAGCGCCAGCAGCCACATCGCGGTGGCGTTGATCGTCATGGAGGTGTTGGTCTGCTCGAGCGGGATGCCGTCGAACAGGGTGCGCATGTCGCCGACGTGGCCCACCGGCACGCCGACCCGGCCGACCTCGCCGCGGGCGAGGATGTGGTCGGAGTCGTAGCCGGTCTGGGTCGGCAGGTCGAAGGCGACGGAGAGGCCGGTCTGGCCCTTCGCCAGGTTCCGCCGGTAGAGCGCGTTGGAGTCGCTCGCGGTGGAGTGTCCGGCGTAGGTGCGCATCAGCCAGGGCCGGTCGCGCTTCTGCGGCTCGGTCATCGGTCCGGCCTCAGACGTTGCGGAAGCGGTTGATGGCCTCGACGTGCCGGGCGCGGAACTCCTCGTCGCGCACGCCCAGGCCCTCCTCGGGCGCCAGGCACAGCACGCCGACCTTGCCCTGGTGCTTGTTGTGGTGCACATCGAGGGCGGCCTGGCCGGTCTCCTCCAGGGAGTAGACCTTCGACAGCGTCGGGTGGATCTTGCCCTTGGCGACCAGCCGGTTGGCCTCGTACGCCTCGCGGTAGTTGGCGAAGTGCGAGCCGACGATCCGCTTGAGCGACATCCACAGGTAGCGGTTGTCGTACTGGTGCATGTAGCCGGAGGTGGAGGCGCAGGTGACGATGGTGCCGCCCTTGCGGGTGACGTAGACCGAGGCGCCGAAGGTCTCCCGGCCCGGGTGCTCGAAGACGATGTCGACGTCCTCGCCGCCGGTGAACTCGCGGATCTTGGCGCCCAGGCGCTTCCACTCGCGCGGGTCCTGGTTGTTCTCGTCCTTCCAGAACCTGTAGCCCTCGGCCGAGCGGTCGATGATCGCCTCGGCGCCCATGGCGCGGCAGATGTCGGCCTTGGCCTCGCTGGAGACCACGCAGATCGGGGTGGCGCCGCCGGCCAGCGCGTACTGGGTGGCGTACGAGCCGAGGCCGCCGCTGGCGCCCCAGATCAGCACGTTGTCGCCCTGCTTCAGACCGGCGCCGTTGCGCGAGACCAACTGGCGGTAGGCGGTGGAGTTGACCAGGCCGGGGGAGGCGGCCTCCTCCCAGGTGAGGTGCTTCGGCTTGGGCAGCAGCTGGTTGGTCTTCACCAGCGCGATCTGGGCCAGACCGCCGAAGTTGGTCTCGAAGCCCCAGATGCGCTGCTCCGGGTCCATCATCGTGTCGTTGTGGCCGTCCGGGGACTCCAGTTCGACCGAGAGACAGTGGGCGACGACCTCGTCGCCGGGCTTCCAGGAGTTGACCCCGGCGCCGGTGCGCAGCACCACGCCCGCGAGGTCGGAGCCGAGCACGTGGTAGGGCAGGTCGTGGCGCTTGGTGAGCGGCGACAGCCGGCCGTAGCGCTCGAGGAAGCCGAAGGTGGAGACCGGCTCGAAGATCGAGCTCCACACGGTGTTGTAGTTCACCGAGCTGGCCATGACGGCGACCAGGGCCTCGCCGGGGCCGAGCTCCGGCAGGGCGACGTCGTCGAGGTGGAGGGACTTGCGGGGGTCCTTGTCGCGGCTGTCGAGGCCGGCGAACATCTGTTCCTCGTCCTTGTGGAGCGTGACCGCTCGGTAGGAATCGGGGAGCTGGATCGCTGCGAAGTCCTCCGCCGTGGCGTTGTTGCTGAGGATCGCGTCGAGGATTTGCTGCATGGCTCTGCCTCCGGAGGCGTACCTGTGTGAGGGCGCACAGGGCGTCTGGGGAAGGCCGGGAGCGGACACCGGCTTCGCTGAGGTGGGTGGTGGGCGGGTCAGGCGGGGCCCGGCCGTGGGACCGGGTGGTACGGGCACTGCTCCCGGGGTGTGGGAACACCGGACGACGGCGCGCCGAGGTGGGGAGCCGCGGCGCCGCGACTGGTGGGTAACAACGTAGTGGCACCCTGTGCCAGTCGTAAAGACACCGGGTGTCAGGAATTTGGCCGACCTCCACCGGCTGTCATGGACACCCGAACGGGGACGAAAAGGGCCCGCCGCCGATTCCTCGGCGCGGGCCCTTTTTGACCTTCGATTCCTCTGTGACCTGCGGAAACGCTCCCGTTAGGCGCGTTCGGAGCCACTCAGCGCGGCCCGGATGCTGTCCACCACGACGTCCAGCGGAGCGTCCGTCCGGGCGACTGTGATGAGTACCTCACCTCCGGGGCTGGCACTCAGTGCGCTCTCGGCGAGCACCTCCCCGGGTGTCCCACTGGCACCGGGTGCCACCAGGGACCCGCGGCGCCTGGCACCGGGCGCGCTGGACGCCCAGAAGGTCCGCCGGATCACCTCGAAGGAGTGGTCCAGCTGCGCCTCCACGTCACCCCGGCCCCCGGCCCGCAGCCAGCGCCGCAGCACGTGGTTGTGTGCCGCGACCACCGCCGCCGCCGAGACCTCGGCCAGCATGGAGTCGTCCTCGCCGCCGCGCTGCCAGCCCGACGGGATGTCCTCGCCGGTGTCGAAGCGGCCCAGCAGGTACCGGGTGAACAGCCGCTCGTACCGGGCCACCACGGCGATCTCCCGCTCGCGCAGCGCCGGCACCTGACGGATCAGCTGGTACCGCGCGACCGACACCCCCGGCGTGGAGGCGTACATCCGCAGCACCTCCTTGATGCCCCGGCAGACGACGTCGAGCGGGTGCTCCTCGGGCTCGGCGCTGGCCAGCAGGTCCGCGACCCGCACGAGCGTGTCGTCGTGGTCGGGGAAGATCGCCTCCTCCTTCGACCGGAAGTACCGGAAGAAGGTGCGCCGGGCGACCCCGGCCGCCGCCGCGATCTGGTCGACGGTGGTCTCCTCGTAGCCCTGCGAGGCGAACAGGTCCATGGCGGCCGTGGCCAGGTCCTGGCGCATCTGCAGGCGCTGCGCCGCGGCCCGGCGGCCGCCCGGTCCGACGTCCGGGCCGGTGCCCCCGGCCGACGTGGCCGGCCGGTCGGCGGCGCGCGGTGCGGCGGACTGCTGCGGGGTGGCTGACTGAACCCGATCCATGTCCGGAACGCTACACGGCCCCGGCGGCGCCCCGGCGGCCCTTCCCCGGCGGACCGGCGCGACCGGGCCGGTCACGGCCGGGCGCGGCCAGCGCGCGGACACCGTTCCGGGGTTCCAGGCCGAGCGCGGCTGCCCGGCCGCCGGGGCGCTCCCGGCCGGCGCCGCCCCGTGGGGAGCGGCGCCGCCGGGCTGCGGCACGGTCACCGGCGCGCGTGGTCGCGGAACCCGCGGCCGGTCTTGCGGCCCAGGCAGCCCGCCGCCACCAGGTGCTCCAGCAGCGGCGCGGCGGCCAGGCCCGGCTCGCGGAACTCCTGGTGCAGCACCTGCTCGATGGTCAGCGAGACGTCCAGGCCGACCACGTCCAGCAGCTCGAACGGGCCCATCGGGTAGCCGCAGCCGAGCTTCATCGCGGTGTCGATGTCGTCCACCGTCGCGTAGTGCTCCTGGAGCATCCGCACCGCGTCGTTCAGGTACGGGAAGAGCAGCGCGTTGACGATGAACCCGGCCCGGTCCCCGCACTCCACCGGGTGCTTGCGCACCTTGGCGCACAGGTCCAGGACGGTCGCGGTGACGTCCGGCGCGGTCAGCACGGTGGAGACCACCTCGACCAGCTTCATCGCCGGCGCCGGGTTGAAGAAGTGCATGCCGACGACGTCCTGCGGCCGCGAGGTGGCGGTCGCGCAGCTGATCACCGGCAGCGAGGAGGTGGTGGTGGCGAGCACCGCGCCCGGCCGGACGATCTTGTCCAGGGCCGCGAACAGCTCCCGCTTGACCGCCAGGTCCTCGGCCACCGCCTCGACCACCAGGTCGACCTCGGCCAGCTCCGCGTACTGCCCGACCGGCGTCACCAGGGCGAGCGCCGCGTCCCGCTGCTCGGCGCTCATCCGGCCCTTGGTCACCGAGCGCTCCAGCGACTTCGCCAGCTGCGCCTTGGCCCGGTCCGCCTTCTCCTGGCTGCGCGCGGCCAGCAGCACGGCGTACCCGGACTTGGCGAACACCTCGGCGATGCCGGTCGCCATCGTGCCCGAGCCGCACACGCCGACCGTGCGCACCTCGCGGCCCGCCACCTTCGGCCGAGCCGGCCCGGTGGCCGCGTCGACGGCCCTGGAGGAGCCCGGTGCCTCGTAGGTGTAGAAGCCGCGGCCGGTCTTGCGGCCCAGCAGCCCGGCCGACACCAGCTGGCCGAGGATCGGGGCGGGCGCGTGCAGGCGGTCCCTGGACTGCTCGTACATCGCCTCCAGGACGGTCCGCGCGGTGTCCACGCCGATCAGGTCGAGCAGCGCCAGCGGGCCCATCGGCAGGCCGCAGCCGAGTCGCATCGCGGCGTCGATGTCCTCGCGCGAGGCGTACTTGGACTCGTACATCGCGGCGGCCTGGTTCAGGTAGGCGAACAGCAGGCCGTTGACGACGAAACCGGCCCGGTCGCCAGCCGCGACCGGCTCCTTGCCGAGGTCCCGGGCGAACCCGGCGGCGTCCTCGGCGACCTGCGGGGCGGTCAGCACCGTGCGGACCACCTCGACCAGCTTCATGGTGTGGACCGGGTTGAAGAAGTGCAGGCCCAGCACCCGGTCCGGGCGGGCGGTCGCGGCGGCGATCCGGGTCACCGAGAGCGCGGTGGTGCCGGTGGCGAGCACCGTCTCCGGCGGACAGATCCGGTCCAGCTCGGCGAAGACCTCGCGCTTGAGCTCCAGCTGTTCGGGCACCTCCTCGATCACGAGGTCGGCACCGGCGGCGGCGGGGAGTTCGTGGCCGACGGAGATCAGCGCGAGCAGGGCCGCGCGCTCCTCGGCGGTGATCCGCGCGCGCTCGACGGCGTGCGCGGTGGCCTCCTCGATCCGGGCCAGCGCCCGGGCGGCCGAGTCCTCGGTGGCCTCGATGCCGATCACCCGGCGGCCGCTCTTGGCGACCGCCACCGCGACGCCGGCACCCATCGTGCCGAGGCCGACCACGGCGACCGTGGGAAAGGGACGCTGCATGGTCCTGACTCCTAGTCATGAAGGGCCCGCGCGCGCTCCGGCGGGCGCGCCGCCGCGCCCGTGCGTGAACAGGGGGCGGCAGCCCGCCGGAGGAGGGTCCGTGCGCGGGGGCTGGAGGGATGACGGGTGAGGCCCACCCGCGCAGTGGCCGGTCCGCTCCGGCCGAACCGCGGGGTGTGCCGTGGTGCTCAGGCGCTCGGAGCTGAACGGAGCGGCGCTGACACGAGGAGGGAAACCCGGTCGGCCGCGGTTCGCGGCACCGGCCGGTGAAGGACGCACGGCACCCGTCGGTGCGGCTCCCGAAGCCCGACGGCGGTGCGTGCGGCCACTGTAGCGAAGCTACTGCCGAGTAGGAAGGGGTCGGACGGCGGCAAAACCGCCCTGCCCCGAACGGGTGAACGGGAGGATGCGCGTCCGTTCCGACCACCCGATCGAGGAGTTACGCGGGCCCGCCCCGAGGGGCAGCATGAAGGCATGACCGCTGACACCGTCGCCGTCGCCGTGGACGCCCACGCCGCCGTCGAGCTGCCCCCGCGCGCCGAGCGCGCCCGGCAGGCCGAGGCCGCCGCCGACCGGCTCCGCGCGGCCGGGGTCGAGGCGGTCGCCGTCACCTGGGTGGACAACGCCGGCATCACCCGGGTCAAGGCCGTGCCGCTCGACGGCCTCGTGCACGCCGCCCAGTGGGGCCTCGGCGCGGCCCCCTGCTTCGACGTGTTCCTCGCCGACGACGCGATCACGACCAGCCCGATCATCGGCGGCCCCACCGGGGACCTGCGCCTGTACCCCGACCTCGGCCGGGTCGTCCCGCTCGCCGCCCAGCCCGGCTGGGCCTGGGCCCCGGGGGACCGGCACACCCAGGCCGGCACGCCGCACCCCGGCTGCCAGCGGCTGTTCGCCCGCCGCATGGAGGCCACGGCAGCCGCCCGCGGGCTCGCCCTCAAGGCCGGCATCGAGGTCGAGTGGGTGGCCGCCCTCGCCGGCGCCCCGGCCGACGAGCCGCAGTACCCCACCCACGGCCCCGCGTACGGGATGCACCGCCTCACCGACCTCTCCGACTACCTGCGGGACGTCCTGCGCGCCCTCGGCGAGCAAGGACTCGAGGTCCTGCAGATCCACCCCGAGTACGCGCCGGGCCAGTTCGAGGTCTCGGTCGCCCCCGAGGGCCCGGTCGCCGCCGCCGACACCGCCGTCCTCGTCCGGCACACCGTCCGCGCCGTCTCCGCCCGGCACGGCCTGCGGGTCTCCTTCGCCCCCGTGGTCGAGGCCGGCACGGTCGGCAACGGCGCCCACCTCCACCTGAGCCTCTGGCGCGAGGACCGCAACCTCGGCCGCGGCGGCTCCGGCCCGCACGGCCTGACCGCCGAGGCCGAGGGCTTCCTGGCCGGCGTGCTCGCCGCGCTGCCCGAACTGCTCGTGCTCGGCTGCTCCAGCCCCGCCGGGTACCTGCGGCTCGTGCCCTCGCACTGGGCCGGCGCCTACCAGTGCTGGGGCCTGGAGAACCGCGAGGCCGCGCTGCGCCTGGTCACCGGCTCGGCGGGGGAGCGCTCCGCGGCGGCCAACGCCGAGGTCAAGTGCTTCGACGCCAGCGCCAACCCCTACCTCGCGGTCGGCGCGGTGCTCGCCGCCGGGCTCGCCGGGCTGGACCAACGCCTCGCCCTGCCGCCGGAGTTCAACGGCGATCCGGCCGCCGCCGCGCCCGGTACGGTGCCCCGGTTGCCGGCCCGCCCGGCCGAGGCGATCGCCGCCTACGAGCGCTCGGCGGTGCTCCGCGAGGCGCTCGGCGAGCCGCTGTACCAGGCCGTGCTCGCGGTCCGCCGGGCCGAGGCCGTGCAGTACGCCGACACCGCCCCCGAGCGCATGGTGGCCGCCACCCGCTGGCGGTACTGACCGGTGCCCCTCCTGGACGTCCCCGCGCTGGTCGATCACCACTGCCACAGCGTGGTGGCGGCCGACCTCCCGGACGACGACCTCGCCGGGCTGCTCACCGAGTCGGACCGCCCGCCCGCGCCCGGCACCACGCCCTTCGACAGCGCCCTCGGTCTCGCCGTCCGGCGCTGGTGCCCGCCCGCGCTCGGCCTGCCCGCCCACCCGTCGGCCGCCGAATACCTCGCCCGCAGGCGGGAGTTGGGCGCCACTGAGGCCACCGGCCGGCTGCTGTCCGCCGCCGGGCTCGACACCTGCCTCATCGACACCGGGCTCACCGCCGCCGCGGGCCGGTCGCTGCTCCCGCTCACCGAGTTCGCCGCGGCCGCCCGCGCCCGGGTGCGCGAGGTGATCCGGCTGGAGACGGTCGCCGAAGCGGTGTCCGCGACGGCCGGGGGCTGGCCGGAGGCCGTCCGCGACGCCCTGGCCGGGGCCGCCGCCGGGGCCGTCGCCGTCAAGTCCGTCATCGCCTACCGGCACGGCCTCGCCGTCCCGCCCGAACGGCCCGCCCGGCCCGCCGTGGTGGCTGCGGCGGGCGCCTGGCGACGCACCGGCGGCGGTCGGCTGACGGATCCGGTGCTCCTGCACCACCTGCTGTGGACGGCCGTCGACGTGTGCGCCGGGCTCGGCCTGCCGATCCAGCTCCACACCGGCTTCGGCGACCCCGACCTCACCCTGCACCTGGCCGATCCGGCCCTGCTCACCCCGTTCGTCCGCGCCGCCGAGCCGAGCGGAGTCCCGCTCGTGCTGCTGCACTGCTACCCGTACCACCGCCAGGCCGCGTACCTCGCGCAGGCCTTCCCCACGGTGTACGCCGACCTCGGGCTGACGGCCTCCTACGCCGGCCCCCGGGTGGCGGCGGTGCTCGGCGAGATGCTGGAACTGGCACCGTTCGGCAAGCTGCTCTTCTCCACCGACGCGTACGGCCTGCCCGAGCTGTACGTGGTCGGCGCCGCGCAGTTCCGGTACGGACTGGGCGAGTTGCTCGGGCAGTGGCGGGCCGCGGGCGCCTGCTCGGCGGCGGACGCGGAGCGGTTGGCCCGGATGGTCGCCGCGGACAACGCGCGCCGGTTGTACGCCCTTTAGGTGGCATGCGTCCCAACCCGCCCGAGGGTCATCACTTTTTAACACTATGACCGACTGTTTGCCCGTTGACCTGCGGACTCCTGGGCTCCACTGTTGGTCTAGATGTGACGATTAGATGACTACCTCTTGCTTTTCTCAGTAAATATTCATTAGCGTCCCGATCACTCCATCGCATCTGCTGCCGCAGTTGCTGCATGACGACTCGGGAGGGCCTACCCCTATGCGTGTTTCTCGGATCAGCCGGACCCGGTACGCGGCGGTGGGCCTCGTGCTCGCCACCGCGGGCGCGCTCGCGCTCCCGGCCGGTACCGCCATCGCCGCTCCCGCCCCCGCGGCCGGGTCGACGACCGGTCCGCTGCTGAGCTACGTGGTCAACACCAAGGCCAACCACGGCCAGGTGCAGAAGGTGGAGAAGGCGATCACCACCCTGGGCGGCACGGTGGTGTACTCCTACGAGCAGATCGGCGTCGTCGTCGCCCGCTCGAACGACACCGCGTTCGCCGACAAGCTGCGTCAGGTCAAGGGCGTCGACTCGGTCGGTGCGAGCCGCACCAAGGGCATCCTCGCCGCCGACCAGGGCAAGGCCGACGTCGCCGCCGAGCCCGCCGCGGCCCCCGCCGCCGGGCAGGAGCCGTACGAGGCCAACCAGTGGGACATGCGCCAGATCGGCGTCGACAAGGCGCACAAGATATCCCTGGGCAGCCGCAACGTCACCGTCGGCGTGCTGGACTCGGGCATCGACGCCACCCACGAGGACCTGGCCCCCAACGTGGACGCCTCGCAGTCGGTCTCCTGCGTCGACGGCAAGCCGAACACCGACTGGAAGGCCTGGCAGCCGACCACCAGCGACCACGGCACCCACGTGGCCGGCACCATCGCCGCCGCCAAGAACGGCAAGGGCGTCGTCGGCATCGCGCCGAACGTGAAGCTGGCCGCGGTCAAGGTCGTCGACGACGGCGGCTTCATCTACCCGGAGAACGCGGTCTGCGGCTTCGTGTGGGCCGGCGAGCACGGCTTCAAGGTGACCAACAACAGCTACTACGTCGACCCGTGGATGTTCAACTGCCCGAACGACAAGGACCAGGCGGCCATCACCGCCGCCGTCCGCAAGGCCGTCGCGTTCTCGCAGCGCAAGGGCGTCCTCAACGTCGCCGCGGCCGGTAACGAGAACATCGACCTGGCCCACAAGACCACCGACGTCTCCAGCCCGGACGACACCACCCCGGGCACCCGCCCGGTCACCAACGACTGCCTGTCGCTGCCGACCGAGCTGCCGGGCGTCGTCGCCGTCTCCGCCGTCGGCGTCAAGGGTGAGAAGTCGTACTACTCCAGCTACGGCAAGGGCGTCGTGACCGTCGCCGCGCCGGGTGGCGACCGCCGCTACCAGATCCCGGACACCCCGGACAAGGACGGCCGGATCCTGTCCACCATCCCGGGCAACAAGTACGGCTACATGCAGGGCACTTCGATGGCCACCCCGCACGTGACCGGCGTCGTCGCGCTGCTCGCCGGCACCTTCCCGTGGGCCAGCCCCGAGGAGCTGACCGAGCTGCTGACCAACCAGGCCGAGTCCCACGCCTGCCCGACCGGGGACTTCAACCCGGGCGGCGCCGGCCAGTGGAAGGCGACCTGCGAGGGCGACGAGAACGACAACGGCTTCTACGGTGCGGGCATCATCAACGCCGAGAAGGCGGTCCAGTGGTGGCGCTGACGCGCCGACCGCGGGTGACCACCTGAGCACCTGAGCACCTCAGCACCTGAGCACCTCAGCACCTGAGCACCGGGGAGCGGGCCCACTGGGTCCCGCTCCCCGGTCTTTTTTGAGTACCCGTACTCAGGCCCGACCCACGGTCCGCTCGCCAGGATGGATCTGTACCGAACGGAAGCATCAGGGGAGTTGAGCGGCATGGCACACACCAGCACCGGTTGGCAGGCGGTCCCGGCCCGACCGGCCGGCGGTGCGCGCAGCTGGCCGTGGCTGGTCCTCGGCATGGCCGAATTCCTCGCCGCCGGCACGATGCTGGCGCAGTTCGTGGTCGTCGGCCTGATGGCCGGCGTGATGGGGCTCGCGGCCGGCTCGTCCGTCGGCGCGGTGGCGGGCCTGATCGCGATGCTCGCCGCCGGCCCCCTCGCCGGACTGCTCGTGGCGGGCCTCGGCGCTGCCCTGATCCCGGCGCGGGTCCGCCGGCGCAACGGCGCCGCGGTCTTCCCCCTGCTCATGGCCGGCCTGCTGGCCGGCACCGCGGTCGAGTACTTCGGCTGGATCCACCCCGCGCTGCACTAGTGCTACTCCGCGTGGTGCTCCCACACCGTCTCGACCGAAGGCTTGCCGTGCAGGTCCGGCACCTCCTGGAGCCAGGCCGGGCGTCCGGCCCTCGTCCGGGCGGCGCGCCGCCGTTCGGCCTCGCGCAGCTGATCGGGCGTGGCGAAGCCCTCCGGCAGCCACGCCGAGGAGAGCACCGCGCGGGCGGCCAGGTGCGTGACGTACGCGTGCCGCACCGCGTCCACCGAGTCGAACCCCGGCTCGTCGGCCAGCCATTCGTCCGGGACGAGCGCCAGCACCTCCTCGAGCAGCCCGACGGTCACCAGGGGCCGCAGGTCCTCGTCGGCCAGCCGGACGTCCGGGGCGCAGCCGCCGAGCGCGTGCGCGCTGAGGTCGTAGCGCTTGCCGACGGCCGCCTCCGCGGTGGACCAGCGGTGGTGGAAGATCAGCGCGGCGCCGTTGTCGATGAGCCAGAGCCGTCCGTGCCAGACCACGAGGTTGGGGTTGTGCACGGTGCGGTCGACGTTGCCGGTGAGGGCGTCCAGCCAGACCACCCGGCCGGCCTCGGCGGAGCCGACGGGGACCAGGTCCGGCCGGTAGTCGCGCGCGCCGGGCAGCAGGTCCATCCCGAGGTTGAGCCCGGCGCTGGCCTTGAGCATGTCCTGGATCTCGGTGTCCGGTTCGTCCGCGGCGACCGCGGGGTCGAAGTCCACCAGCCTCAGTTCCGGCACGCGCAGGCCGAGCCGCCGGGCGAGCTCGCCGACGATCACCTCGGCGACGAGCGCCTTGCGCCCCTGCGCGGCGCCGGTGAACTTCACGACGTAGGTGCCGAGGTCGTCGGTCTCCACGACGCCGGGCACGGAGCCGCCGGCCCGCAGCGGGTCCACGTAGCGCACTGCTGTCACCAGTTCGAGCACATCCGCCACCCTACGGCCTCCGCACCCGGGCGCGAGCCCCGGAAGGCCCGGTCCGCGGCCCTGTGGTTGGCTTGCCGCTGAGATCGGAACCACCACACGAGGAGTACAGGTCATGGGACAGGTGCTGGCCACCACCGAGCGGGTCTACGACGCCGCCCCGGAGCGGGTGTACGAGGCGCTGGCCGACTACCAGGTGACCCGCCCGAAGCTGCTGCCCGCGCAGTACAGCGAGTACGAGGTCCGGGCCGGCGGCACCGGGGCCGGCACCCAGGTGCACTGGAAGCTCCAGGCCACCGAGAAGCGCGTGCGGGACTGCCTGTTCACCGTCTCGGCCCCGAAGCCGGACCAGCTGGTGGAGAAGGACGCCAACTCCAGCATGGTGATCACCTGGACCGTCGCGGCGGCGGGCGAGGGCCGCTCGAAGGTGACGGTCTCGGCCACCTGGCAGGGCGCCGGCGGCATCGGCGGCTTCTTCGAGCGCACCTTCGCCCCGAAGGGCCTGAACCGCATCCACGACGAGGTGCTCGCGAACTTGGCGGCCGAGGTCCGCTGAACCGCCCCAGGGGGCCCGGGAAATCGCCCGGGATTTCGAGGGGTCCGTCCACCCGTACGAGCCGCGGGCCGTACGGGTGGACGGCCCGCCACCTGCGGGTGACGGGGACCGCCCGGCGCGGCGGTGCCACCCTAGGCTCGCCGCCGTGCATATGACGATCCTTCACATTTCGCAGCCGGTGGACGGCGGGGTGGCCCGCGTCGTCGTCGACCTGGTCCGGGGCCAGCGGGAGGCCGGCCACCGGGTGCTGGTGGCCTGTCCGCGCGGCGGCCGGCTGGCCGAGGAGGCCGCCGCCGTGGGCGCGCTGGTCCAGGACTGGCCCGCCGAGCGCTCGCCCGGGCCGGGGACGGTCAAGGAGGCCTGGCGGCTGCGCCGGATCGTCCGGGCCGCCGCGCCCGACGTGGTCCACCTGCACAGCGCCAAGGCCGGGCTGGCCGGCCGGCTGGCCGTGCGCGGCGCGGTGCCGACCGTCTTCCAGCCGCACGCCTGGTCCTTCGCCGCCGTGGACGGCGCGCTGGCCGCCGCCACCCTGCGCTGGGAGCGCTTCGCGACCCGCTGGGCGGACCGCCTGCTGTGCGTCAGCGTCCAGGAGCGGGCGGACGGCGTCGCCGCGGGCCTGCACGCCGACTGGGCGGTGGTGCCCAACGGGGTGGACGTCCGCCACTACGCGCCCGCCGACCGCCGGGCCGCCCGGATCGCCCTCGGCCTGGACCTGGACGCCCCGCTGGCCGTCTGCGTGGGGCGGCTGTGCCGGCAGAAGGGGCAGGACGTGCTGCTGGCGGCCTGGCCCGAGGTGCTCCGGCGGGTGCCGCGGGCCCGGCTGGCGCTGGTCGGCGGCGGGCCGGACGGGCAGGCGCTCGCGGAGGCGGTGCGGGCGTCGGCGGAGCCGTCCCGGGTGCGGATGGCGGGGGACGTGCCGGATCCGCGACCGTGGCTCGCGGCGGCCGATCTCGTGGTGCTGCCCTCCCGCTGGGAGGGGATGGCGCTGGCCCCGCTGGAGGCGATGGCGGCGGGCCGTCCGGTGCTGCTGACCGACGTGCCGGGGGCCCGCGAGTGCCTGCCGCCCGCCGCGCACGGGCAGGCCGTCGTCCCGCCGGAGGACACGGCGGAGCTGGCCACCCGAATGGCCGAAGCCCTGTCCGATCCGATCGAGTGCGAGCGCCGCGGCGCCGGGCTGCGCGACCACGTGGTCGCCCGTCATGACGTCCGCACGGTGGTCGAACAGGTGGACGCCCTGTACCGCCATCTACTGGGTGCCGGTCCGGCGTCCGGACGCCGCCGCACCCGTGTCCCAGAACGGATCTGATCGTTTCACATGCCGTGAATGCCCGCCGCTCAGGCGTTGCCGTATTCGCACCCTCAGCCGGATAAGGCGAGGCGTCAAATCGGAAATACCTATTAATGGGCGGCTGGAATGAAATGGCAAGTCATCTTCCGGCCCGTAAGTCCCGGTTCGGTATTGTCTGATTTCGCCTGCTTCGTTTCGATTTTGCGCCGGGAATTCGCGAGGGAACCGAGAGTCGCCGGCGGCAGCAGGTGCTGTCAGGACCGCGCCCACCGGGCCCGGGCGGCCGCCCCGCGCCAACCGGCGCCGGGGCGCCGTCACCCCGGGCACACAGCAGGGGAGTTCGTGCGCTGATGACCATTGACCACGACAGTGTGCCGCGATCCGGTCGGCCCCTGTCCGGCCCTCGGCGGCCCGGCACCGGGCTGCTCGACCGGCCGGCCGGGGCGGTGCAGGCCCACGCCGTGGCGCCGGGGCGCCGGCACCGCAGGGCGGTCCGCTCCCGGCTCGCCCTGCCGCTCGCGCTGGTCCAGGTCGACGCGATCGCGCTGTGCGCCGCCGCGGGCATCGCCAACCGGTTCCTCGACTCCGCGGAGCGAGTCGCCCCGCTGCTCGGCGTCGCCGCGGTCCTGCCCCTCCTGCTCGTGCTCAACCTGGCCGGCGGCCTCTACCGCACCCGGCTCACCCTGTCCGTCCTGGACGAACTGCCCGCCCTGGCCGTGCGCGCCGTGGTCGCCACCGCCTTCGCCGTCACCCTCACCGGCTGCCTGGAGGGCCGGTGGCCCGACTGCGGTCCGGCCACCCCGGCCCGGCTCACCGCGCTGCTCGCCACCCAGCTGCTGATCGCCGTCGTCGGTCGCGCCGTCCTCTACCACCTCGTCCGCCGGATCCGCCGCAGCCGCCCCAGCCCCGTCCTGGTGCTCGGCGCCGGCCGGCTCGGCCGCCGGGTCGCCGCCGCCCTCAGCACGCGCGGCGAGTACGGGATGCGCCCGGTCGGCTTCCTCGACGCCGACCCGCCGCGGTTGGCCGGCGACACCGACCTGCCCGTCCTCGGCGGCCGCGAGGTCCTGGAGCGCGAGGTCCGCCGCCACCGCGTGCAGCACGTCGTCGCCACCGCCGGCGCCGCCGACGAGGCCGAGACCGCCGCCACCCTGCGCGACGCCGCCCGGCTCGGCTGCCAGGTCTGGCTGGTGCCCGCCCTGCGCGAGTACGGCTCGCTGCCCACCGCGCCGCTGGCCGCCGGCGACCACCTGTGGGGCTTCCCCTGCCTCCAGGTCGGGCGCCCCGCGATGCGCCGCCCCGGCTGGGCCGCCAAGCGCGCCCTGGACGTCGCCGCCGCCGGCCTCGGCCTGCTGCTGCTCGCCCCGGTCCTCGCGCTGTGCGCGCTCGCCGTCCGCTTCGACACCGGCCCCGGCGTGCTCTTCCGCCAGCAGCGCACCGGGCTGGACGGCCGGGTCTTCACGGTCCTCAAGTTCCGCACCCTGCGCCCCAGCAACGAGCACGAGTCGGCCACCCGCTGGAACATCTCCCAGGACCACCGGATGGGCGCCGTCGGCCGACTGCTGCGCAAGAGCTCGCTGGACGAGCTGCCGCAGCTGTGGAACGTCCTGCGCGGCGACATGAGCCTCGTCGGCCCGCGCCCCGAGCGTCCCTACTTCGTCATGCGGTTCAGCCAGGCCTACCCGGAGTACGCGGACCGCCACCGCGTCCCGGTCGGCCTCACCGGCCTCGCCCAGGTCAACGGTCTGCGCGGGGACACCTCGATCGAGGACCGGGCCCGCTTCGACAACCGCTACATCGAGAGCTGGAGCCTCTGGCAGGACATCAAGATCCTGTGCCGCACCGCGGCCCTGATGCTCCACCCGGACGGGAGCTGACCCTTCGTGGCCCTCACCCTCTCCACCGTCCTCGGGGCCGCGCCCCGGCCGGCCTTACGCAGGGCACTGCCCGCGCTCGCCGACCGGCCGAGCCTGCTCGCCGCGGCGACCGTGCTCCTGGTGTGCGTGCCCACCGGCGAGAAGGACGTCACCGCCGCCGTCCACATCACCGCCGCCGACCTCGCCTCGCTCGCGCTGGTCGCCCTCACCGCCTACAACCTGCTGCGCGGGCGGCTGCCCGCCGTCGGCCGCACCACCTGTGCGCAGTTCGCCGCGGTCGTGTTCGCCGCCGCGGTCGCCACCGTCGGCTCGATCGACCCGGCCAGCAGCGTCACCGGCTTCGTCCGGCTCGTCCAGGTCTTCGTCCTCGTCCCGGCCGCGGTGCTCTGCTCGCTGCGCGACCGCACCGACCAGCGGCTCGTCCTCGGCTCCTTCGTGGCCGCCGCGCTCGTCGAGGGCGCCGTCGGCGCGAACCAGTACCTGACCCGCACCGGCGCCTCGTACACCGGCCAGCCGATCCGCGCCGTCGGCACGTTCGGCGCGCTCGACATCATGGCGATGTCCACCGTCGTCAGCTACGGCCTGCTGGCCGCCCTGGCCCTCGCCCTCGGCGAGCGCGCCCCCGGGGCCCGGCCTCGAACTCCCGCCCGCGTGGCGACGCCAGGCCCCGGCGGCAGCGTCCGGCTGCGGCGCGCGATGTACGCCTGCGCCGCGTTCCTCGCCTTCCCCCTCGCCGTCTCCTTCAGCCGCGGCAGCTGGATCGCCGTCGCCGTCGCCGTCACCGTCCTGCTCCTGCGCACCGACGCCCGGCTGCTCGTGCGGGGCGTCGTGCTCGGCGCGGCGGCCGCCGTCGTCCTCGTCGGCGGACTCGGCCTCGGTGCCTCCGGGGTCACCGAGCGGCTCAGCTCGATCGGCTCCGTCGAGGCCGCCCCCGACCAGTCCGTCTCCGACCGTTACGACCTGTGGTCGACCGCCACCCGGATCTGGCAGGACCACCCCGTCCACGGCGCCGGCCCCAAGGCCTTCCAGCAGTTGCGCGACAGCCACGCCCCGCTGCGCCTGTCCTCGGGCAGCGACGCCGCCGACCCCACCATCGGCTTCCAGCGCGAGCCGCTGCTCTCCCCGCACAACATGTACTTCCTGGTGCTCAGCGAACAGGGACTGATCGGCATCGTCGCCTACGCCGCGCTCTTCCTCGGCCTCCTGCTCGGCTGCCTGCGCCGCACCCGCGGCCCCGGCCTCGCCGCCCTGGCTCTGCTGACCTGGGTGCTCGTCGACTTCCTCTACGCCGACATCGGCGGCACCACCACCGTGCTGACCTCCGTCGTCCTCGGCCTCGCCGCCCGCGCCGCGACCCCGGAGGCCTGACATGACGACGGACCGGCCCGCGCTCGCCCCGACGCTGCCCGCGCCGCGCCACGCCCCGCCCGCCGGGGAGGCGCCCGGCGGCCCCGACCCGGCCCCCCGGCGCGGCTTCCTCGTCAAGGCCTTCGGCATCACCGCCCTCCTCAGCGCCGCCGGCTCCGGCCTCGGGCTCCTGCGCGACCTCCTGCTGGCCCGCTACTTCGGCGCCAACCAGGGCACCGACGCCTTCCTGGTCTCCTGGACGGTGCCGGAGACGGCCGCGCCGCTGCTGATCGAGGACGCCATGTCCTTCCTCATGGTGCCCGCGTTCGCCCTCGCCCTGGTGCTGCGCGAAGAGCGTCCGGACCGCCCGGACCCGGTCCGCCAGCTCGTCCGCGCCACCCTGCCGTGGCTGCTGCTCGCGCTCGGCGCCCTCGCCCTCGGCACCGCGATCGGCGCGCCCCGGCTCGTCGAACTGCTCGCGCCCGGCCTCGGCGACCCCGCCCTCGCCGTCTCCTGCACCCGGATCACCGCGATCACCGTGCTGCCCTTCGGCGTGGCCGGCTACCTCGCCGCCGCGCTGCGCGCCCACCACCGCTTCACCGCGCCGGCCGGCATCTACGTCGCCTACAACGTCGGCATCCTGGCCGTGATGCTGAGCTGTCAGGCCTTCCTCGGCGTCCGCTCGGCCGCCGTCGGCGTCGCGATCGGCAGCGTCCTGATGGCCGCCCTGCTCGTCGGCCCGTTCGCCCGCCGGCTGCGGACGGGCCGTGCCGCCCGTTCCCGCCGCTCGCGCCCCGCGCTGGTCCTGATGCCGTTCGCCCTGCTGCCGGTCGCCGCCTTCACCCTGACCCGGCAGTCCCAGGTGTTCGTCGAGCGCTACCTCGGCTCCGCGCTGCCGCCCGGCACCATCTCGCACCTCAACTACGCCGCCAAGGTCTCCCAACTCGCCATGACGGCGGGCATCCTGATCTGTACCGTCACCTTCCCGCTGGTCGCCCGCGCGCTCGCGGCGGGCGACCTCACCACCGCCCGCGACCGGGTCGAGAAGGACCTCGGGCAGGCCGCCGCCGTCGTCCTGCTCGGCACCGCGTTCCTGATGGCCTGCGCGCCCTCGGTGGTCTCGCTGCTCTTCCAGCGCGGTGCCTTCGGCCCGCGGGACACCGCCGCCACCGCCGCCGTCATCCGGGTCTACAGCTTCGGCCTGCCCGCCCAGGCACTGATCGGCGTGATGATCCGCCCGTACTTCTCGCTGCGCCCCGTCGTGCGCCGGGCCGACGAGCCGGGCACCGACGACGGCGGGCGGCGCCTGCTCGACTGGTACCCGGTCGCCGCGATGCTGCTCGGCCTCGCCGTCACCGTGGCCGTCGGCCTGCTCGCCACGCCGCACTTCGGCGCCCTCGGCCTCGCCGCCGGGAACGCGTCCGGCATCACCACCACCGCGGCCCTGCTGCTGCGCGGCCTCGTCCTGCGGGGCATCCCGCTGCGGCTGCGCCTGGTGCTGGGCGGCCACGGCCGGCTGCTGGCCGCCGCCGCCGGCGCCACCGCGCTCGGCACCTGCGCGGCCGGCCTCACCGCCGACCCCCTGCTCTCGACCGTGTCCGGGGGCCTGGCCGTGGCGCTGGCCTTCGCCGCCCTCGGCACCGGCCTCGGCGCCAGGGAGGTCCGCGGGCCGGTCCTCGCCGCCGTCCGGGTCCTGAACCCGCCAACCGTCGCCGATGAAGGGAAGCTTCCCCATGGACACTGAACGGGGAACCGTCCGTTCGGCCGCCCAGGCGGGCGTCACCGACGCCCCACCGCACCGGGCCCGCCTGCCCCGCAGCCGCCGCCCGGTCGGAGAACCGCCCGGCCCCGGCTCCACCTCGCCGTGGATCCTGATGTACCACTCCGTGGCGGTCGAGGAGGAGGACCCCTACCAGCTCACCGTCAGCCCCCAGCGCTTCGCCGAACAGATCGCCTGGCTGCACCGGCGCGGCCGACGCGGCGTCTCGGTCCGCGAGCTGATGCGGGCCCGGGCCGCCGGGCGGGACGAACGGCTCGTGGGACTCACCTTCGACGACGGCTACGCCGACTTCGCGCGGCACGCCGTGCCGATCCTGCAGGCGTACGGCTTCACCGCCACCGCCTACGTCGTCGCCGACCTGCTGGGCCAGGCCAACGACTGGGACGCGAAGGGCCCGCGCAAGAAGCTCCTCACCGTCCAGGAGGTCACCGAACTCGCCGCCGCCGGCTGGGAGATCGGCTCGCACGGCCTGGGTCACCAGTCGCTGCCCGGCCTGCCCGCCGACGTCCTCACGACCCAGACCAGGGAGAGCCGCCGGCTCCTGGAGGAGGTCGTCGGCGGTCCGGTCACCGGCTTCTGCTACCCGTACGGCGACGTCGACCTGCCCGCCGCCCTGGCCGTCCGCGACGCCGGCTACGACTACGCCGTCGCGATCGCCCACTCCCCGCTCACCGGCCGCTTCGCGCTGCCCCGCTGCTACGTCGGCGACCGCGACGGCGCCTGGCGGCTGCGCGCCAAGCGCGGCCGGCACCGTCTGCGCGACACCGTCACCGAGCTGCGCCGCGCCCGGGTGGCCCGCCGGAGGGCGGCGCGGTGAGGGTCCTGCACATCGTCACCGGCCTCGCCTCCGGTGGTGCCGAGCGCCAACTCCAGCTGCTGCTGAGGCACTTGCCGCCGCACCAGCAGTGCGAGGTGCTCGCCCTCACCAACCCCGGCACGGTCGCGACGGCCCTGCGCGCCGAGGGCTTCACCGTTCACCACCTGGACATGCGCGGCAACCGTGACCTCGGGGCGCTGCCCCGGCTGGTCCGGCTGGTGCGCAGCGGCCGCTACGACCTCGTGCACACCCACCTCTACCGCGCGCAGCTGTACGGCCGGCTGGCGGCGCGCCTGGCCGGGGTCCGCGCGGTGGTGTCCACCGAGCACTCGCTGCACGCCGGGGTGATCGAGGGCCGCCCGGTCACCCCGGGCGTCAAGGGCCTCTACCTGGCGGCCGAGCGGCTCGGGACCACCACGGTCGCGGTCTCCCGCCAGGTCGCCCAGACGCTGCACGCGTGGGGCGTCCCGCCGGCCCGGGTGGAGCTGATCCCGAACGGCATCGACGTCGCCCGCTTCCGCCGGCCGGACGGCGAACGGGCCGCTGCCCGGCGCCGGCTGCGCGCCGAACTCGGCCTGCCGGACGGGAGTTGGGTGGTCGGCGGGATCGGCCGCCTGGTGCCGGGCAAGCGCTTCGGCGTCCTGCTGGAGGCGCTCGCCGCACTCGACCCGGACGCCCGGCTGGTGCTGATCGGCGAAGGCCCGGAGCGCGCCGCCCTGGAGCGCCGGGCCGCCGAACTCGGCGTCCGGGAACGGCTGGTGCTCACCGGCGAGCGCGACGACGTGCCGGAGCTGCTGACCGCGCTGGACGTGCTGGCCGCCCCCTCGACCGAGGAGACCTTCGGCCTCGGCGTCCTGGAGGGGCTCGCGGCGGGCCTGCCGGTGCGGCACAGCGCCTGCCCCGCGCTCGACGAACTGCCGCCCGGCGCGGCCCCGCAGGCCCGCCGCATCCCGTCCGAGCCCGCCGCGTACGCGACCGCGCTGCGCGAGCTGCGGCACCTGAACGACCACACCGCCGACCCGCTGCCGCACCCCCCGGCGGTCGGCCACTACGACATCGTCCGCGTCGCCGCCGACCTGGGCGCCCTCTACGACCGCCTGGCGCGCGCTTGACCGCCCCCCGTTCTCACCGAAGGGCCGCCCGCGCGGCTCTGATATCCAAGGAGTCACACCCATGACCACACCGCGCCGAAGCGCCCGCCGCCTGGTCCGCCGCTGGTGGCCGGTGGCGCTCGCGGTGCCGCTGGGCGCCGCGGCCGGCGCCGGGTACGCCGTCGTCTCGCACCCCTCGTACTCGGCCAGCGCCTATGTGCTCGTGGTGCCGCAGAACACGGGGGAGGCCGCCACCGCGACCAACTTCGCCCAGGCGTACGGGCGGCTGGCCGGCCAGCCGCAGGTGCTCGCGGCGGCTGCCGCCGACACCGGGCACACCCTCACCGAGCTGGGGAACCTGGTGCACGGGACCACCTCCCCGGACGCCCCGATGATCGAGATCACCGGGACCGGCACCCAGGCCCGGGAGGCCGCCCGCACCGCCGACGCGGTGGCCCGCTCGCTGGTCTCCTTCGCCAACACCAGCAGCCGGGACACCAACGTCCGGCTGGTCACGCTGGCGCCGGCCGCCGCTCCGGACAAGCCGACGACGCCGTCCGGCAGCCTGGACGTCGCGGTCGGCGGTTCGGCCGGGCTGCTGCTGGGCGCGCTCGTGATGATGACCCGCCGCCGCGGCGACGCCGCGGCACCCGCCGTCCCCGAGGCTCCGGCGGACCCCGCTCCGGGCACCCCGCGCCCGCGGACGGAGGAGGCCCCCGCCCGGACGGCCGCCGGGCCCGGCGACAGGAACGCCGGGAAGCCGGCCGAGAAGCCTGCCGTGGCCGAGAAGGCGGCCGGCAAGCCCACCGGCGGTGCCGGAGCCGAAGGGGAGCTCCCTGCCAAGCAGAAGGCCGCGACCGGGAGCGCGCGATGAGGTCCGCGGCCCGGGCCGCCGGTCTGCCCGCCCAGGCCGCCCCGCCGTCCGGTGCCGGACCCGACCCGGAGCCGGGCCCGGTCTGGACCGCCGAGCTGAGCCGTGAGGATGACACCCTCGACACCCTCGCGGAGGAGTGGGACGACCTGGCCGCCCGCTGCCGGACCGCCACCTTCTTCCAGGCCGCCGACTGGCAGCGCTCGTGGTGGCGGCACTACGGCACCCCGGGCGGCCTGCTGGTGGTGACCGTCCGCCGGGACGGCCTGCTGGTCGGCGCGGGCGCCTTCCGGCGGCGCGGCGGTCCGCTCGGCGGGCTGACCGCCCTCGGCGGGGGGCTGGTCGACTTCACCGACGTCCTGTTCGACGACGACTGCGCCGACCGGGCCGCCGCCGAGTTCGCCGCCGCGCTCCCGCTCACCCGGCCGTGGCACACGCTGGAGCTGCGCGAGGTCCACCCCGAGGCGGCCGTGCAGAAGGTGTTCGAGCACTGGCGCGGCCGGCGCCGCCGGTTCGCCGACTCGCTCTGCCAGTACCTGCCGGCCGTCTCGATGGAACAGCTGCTCAAGCGGGTGCCCGGAAAGACCGCGCAGCGCAGCCGGGTGAAGCTGCGCAAGATCGCCGAGGCGGGGGTGGAGGTCCGCTCGACGCCGGTGGCGGAGGTGCCGGCGGCGCTGGAGGAGCTGCTGCGGCTGCACTTCCTGCAGTGGCAGGAGCGCGGCGTGACGCGGGAGCACCGCACCGAGCGCTTCGCCCGGCACGTGGCCGAGTCCACGACCGGGATGGTCGCCTCCGGCCGGGCGGTCGTGCACCAGTTCCGCCTCGACGGCGAGCTGATGGCGGTGAACCTGTTGCTGCTCTGCCCGTCCTTCGGCGGCCTGTACCTGTACGGCGCCCACCCTCAGCTGCGCGAGCGGCTGGACATCGCCGGGCTGCTGTTCGCCGCGGCGCTGGACGAGACGGTCGGCGCCGGGATCCCGGTGCTGAGCCTGCTGCGCGGCCAGGAGCCGTACAAGCAGCGCTGGCGGCCGGACCGACTGCCCAACCAGCGGCTGCTGTTCGGCCCGAAGGGGCCGGCCCCGGCGGTGACCGCCAGGGCCGGTGCGATCCGGGTCCGACAGGCGGCGGCGCACGTCCTGCGGACCCGCTTCCCGCGCCTCAAGGAGGCGTTGCTGGCCCGCCGCCGCTGCTGAGCCCCCCAAGGCCGCGTCCTACTGCTCCTGCCGTCGGGCCGGGTGTCCGCTCGGCGAGGGCGACGGGGAGCCGGACGGGGAAGCGGAGGGGGAGGCGGAGGGGGAGCCGTGGGGCGACGCTCCGACCGACGGGCTCTGGCTGGCCGGGGTGCCCGGCGGGGTCGGGACCGGGGGCGCCGTCGGGACGACCGCCGGCGCTCCCTTCGAGCCCGCCATCAGCTGCTTGAACCGCGCGCTGGAGCGCGGGTTGCGGTCGCATCCGAAGAAGCCGTGCGGGCAGTAGTCCGTGACGGTCTGGTAGGCGGTGTCGTGGGTGCGCATCCACTCGACCATGCGCTGCACGAAGTCCGGGTTGTCGCCGTTGCGGAACAGGCCCCACTCCGGGTACGAGACCTGCTTGCCGCGCCTGGCGGCGAACTCCACCTGGTCCTGGAGCCCGTACGGCTCGCGCACGTAGTCGTCGAAGGTGGCCCCGGCGGGCTGGTCGTAGCTGTCCATGCCGATGATGTCGACGACGTCGTCGCCGGGGTAGCACTTGGTCCACGGGATCGCGTCCAGCCCGCGGTTGGGCGCGAAGTCGAAGCGGAAGTGCTGCCCGGGCACCGAGCGCATGACCGTGACGATCCGCCGCCAGTACGCCTTCCACGCGGCCGGGTCGGGCTTGCAGCGGTGGGTGTAGGTGACGCCGTTCATCTCCCACCCGGGGGTCAGCACGGTGTCGGCGCCGCCGAGGGCGACCAGCCGGTGGGCGAGTTTGAGGAAGTGCCGGTCGAAGTCGCCGCGCGCGCCCTGGCCGAGCAGCTTGGCCACCTGGGCGTCCGGCACGTTCCCCTCGTTGGGCACCAGCATCGGCACGCCGAGCACGAGCACCCGGGACGGGTCGGCGAGCCGCCACTGCGACCACATGCCGAGCACCACCGGCTCGCCCTCGACGTCCGCCCAGCTGTCGCCCGCCAGGTAGGTGTGGCCGACCTGGAGGTTGGCGTCGCCGAGCCACTGCGCGTACCGCCCGATCTGCGGGATGTAGGTGTCCCACGAGCCGACGAACGCGCCGAAGGGCGGTTCGTGCCGGGGCCGCTGCACGGCCGGGCGGGGTGCGGCGCCGCGGGGCTCGAAGGCGTCGGACGAGAGGGCGTGCCGGTCGCCCTGGCTGAGCGGCGTCCCGGCCGGGACGCTGGCGGTGGCCATCAGCAGCAGGGCGGCGGCGGCCAGCGTCAGGCGGCCGATGCGCATGGTCTCTCCCGGGCGTCACGGGTGGGGCGGGGTGGGGGAGCGCGGACGGACCGTGGCGCTCCGCTCGCCGACAGTAGGCCCGTCGGGCGTCGGAAAAGCCGAATGTCACCCTAAAGTGGGCGATATTCGAACGCCGTCTGCCGCAACGGCGCCCCGGGCGCCCGTCGTGTATCGGGTCTGTAACAGTCCGGACCGGCCCCGGAGCCCGCCCCCGGCGAGCCGTGCGGCGCGGCTCCGGACCCGGTCGGCACCGACGGCGCAGGTCGGCGGCGGGGTGCGCGCGGCCGCCTCGCGCGCTCCGGCGCGGGGTCCGCACCGCGGGACCACGACGATTCCCGGCTGACTCGTGTGCCCGCCGAAAGGTACCCTCCGCAACGTGTCCTGGAAGCCGCTGCGTGTACTGACCCCCCGCTCGATCCTGCCCGCCGTCGCCGTGATGCTGGTCCTCGCGGCCGGAGCGGCGGCGCACGCCAACAAGCCGGTGCCGTTCGGCGACCGGGTGGCGGGGCCGGGCGACGCGGAGGCCACGCCGGTGAACTCCCAGTCGCTGAGCGCGGCCGACCTGGAGCTGAAGGTCGTCGGCCCCGGCCTGGAGGCGGTCCACCGCGACACCGGCGAACAGGCCTGGTCCTACCGCCGCGAGGGCGCCAACGCGCTGTACCTGGCGATGGCCGGCGACAACGCCATCGTCGTCTGGGACGACGGCCTGATCACCTCGGTGCGCCCGGGCGACCACGAGGTGCGCTGGCACCGCGCCGTGCCCGGCCTGGCCGACTGGCTGCGCGGCGACGGCGAGCCGGGCGCCGACAAGCGGACCGACGAGCAGCGCAAGCAACTCGCCCAGGAGCGGGCCGCGGCGGCGCTGCACACCGTCCAGAAGGCGTCCCCGTGGGTGGCGATCGTCACCCCGAACCTGACCATGGGCCTGCGCGACGCCGACGGCGACCTGCGCTACAACGGCAAGCCGCCGGGCACCTGCCTCTACGACCCGATGCGTACGGTCGACACCGACTACGCGGTGCTCGTCCCGCGCAGCTGCCTCGGGAACAGCGGGCAGCCCGTCTCCGGCGGCATCACCGGCTACCGGCTGGACAGCACCGGGTGGGAGCTCAGCGCCGGCCCGGCCGCGCAGGTCAAGGTGCTGGACCGGACCCGGGTGCTGATCACGGACGGCCCGATCGTCCCGGCCAAGGTGTTCGACACCAAGGCCGCGGCGCCCGTCGTCCCGTGCGAGAGCTCGGCCGCGCCGTTCGCCGCCGTCCGCTCGCCGATCGCCTGCGCCGAGCCGTCGGCCGCGCCGACGGACGTGCCGCCCGCCCAGGCACCCGACCCGGCGGCCGGCCGGCCGGCGCCGGCTGCCACCGACCCGGCGACGCCCGCGGTCGGCGACCAGTCGACCGCCACCGGCCAGCCGACCGCCGCCGCCACCGACCAGGCCTCCGCGACGCCGCAGCAGTAGCGTCCGGGCCGTCCCGCACGGGCCGCCGGTACCCCAGGGCGGTAATCCCCCCGGGGGGTTGCCGCGCGGCCCGGTAGACTTGCCGTCATGGCTGTTCTCTCCGGGCAATAGCGCGCGAGCGGCGGCGCCCCGTGCGCCGTGCCGACCGCCGACGAGCCCCCTTCCCGCCGCCCGGCCCTGTGCACCGCCCAGGCTGCCCGCCCACGTCCCAGGAGTAGTACCCGGCCATGATTTCCGCGAACGCCCTTGAGCTGCGCGCCGGCGCCCGCATTCTGATCGAGTCCGCGAGCTTCAAGGTCGCCGCCGGCGACCGGATCGGTCTGGTCGGGCGCAACGGCGCCGGCAAGACCACGCTCACCAAGGTGCTGGCCGGCGAGGGCCTGCCCGCCGCCGGTACGGTGACCCGCTCCGGCGAGGTCGGCTACCTCCCGCAGGACCCGCGCACCGGCGACCTCGACGTCCTCGCCAAGGACCGCATCCTCTCCGCCCGCGGCCTCGACACCGTGCTCAAGAAGATGCGCGAGAACGAGGACCGGATGGCCAACGGCAAGGGCGCCACCCGGGACACCGCGATGAAGAAGTACGCCCGGCTGGAGACCGAGTTCCTCACCAAGGGCGGGTACGCCGCCGAGGCCGAGGCCGCGACGATCGCCGCCGCGCTTGGCCTGCCGGACCGCATCCTCGGCCAGCCGCTGCACACCCTCTCCGGTGGTCAGCGCCGCCGCGTCGAGCTCGCCCGGATCCTCTTCTCCGACTCCGACGTGCTGCTCCTCGACGAGCCCACCAACCACCTGGACGCGGACTCCATCGTCTGGCTGCGGGACTTCCTGAAGACGTACAAGGGCGGCTTCATCGTCATCTCGCACGACGTCGACCTGGTCGAGACGGTCGTCAACAAGGTCTTCTACCTGGACGCCAACCGCTCCTGCATCGACGTCTACAACATGGGCTGGAAGCAGTACCAGCAGCAGCGCGAGGACGACGAGAAGCGCCGCAAGCGCGAGCGCGCCAACGCCGAGAAGAAGGCCGCGACGCTGAACGCGCAGGCCGACAAGATGCGCGCCAAGGCCACCAAGACGGTGGCCGCGCAGAACATGGCCCGCCGCGCCGACAAGCTGCTCGCCGGTCTGGAGCAGGTCCGGGCGAGCGACAAGGTCGCCAAGCTGCGCTTCCCCGAGCCGGCCCCGTGCGGCAAGACCCCGCTGACCGCCAGCGGCCTGTCCAAGTCCTACGGCTCGCTGGAGATCTTCACCGACGTCGACCTGGCGATCGACCGGGGCTCGCGCGTCGTCGTGCTGGGCTTCAACGGCGCCGGCAAGACCACCCTGCTGCGGATGCTCGCCGGGGTGGAGGCGCCGGACACCGGCGAGGTCATCCCGGGCCACGGCCTGAAGATCGGCTACTACGCCCAGGAGCACGAGACGCTCGACCCGGACCGCAGCGTCCTGGAGAACATGCGCTCGTCGGCGCCGGACACCGACCTGGTGCAGATCCGCAAGATCCTCGGCTCGTTCCTCTTCTCCGGCGACGACGTGGACAAGCCGGCCGGGGTGCTCTCCGGCGGTGAGAAGACCCGTCTGGCACTGGCCACCCTGGTGGTCTCCTCCGCCAACGTGCTGTTGCTGGACGAGCCCACCAACAACCTCGACCCGGCCAGCCGCGAGGAGATCCTGGGCGCGCTGCGCGAGTTCTCCGGGGCGGTCGTGCTGGTCACCCACGACGAGGGCGCGGTCGAGGCGCTCGACCCGGAGCGGATCATCCTGCTGCCGGACGGCGTGGAGGACCTCTGGAACCCGTCCTACGCCGATCTGGTCTCGCTGGCCTGACCGGAAGTAGACGCCTCCTCCCCTTTTCGGACCAGAAAACCTAGTCCTTACGGCGTGTCCGGGAATGAAGCAGTCCTGGATTCCGTTTAAGGAGCTCCCGTCGGCCCGCCACTCGATCGTGGTCGGGCCGACGCTGCTGATCAGCTCTTTTCCGGCAGCCGGCACAATTCGCCCGGGGGCGTGCACTCTGCGTGAGCGCCCTGGTGCGCTCGGATCACCACCGTAGGACGGCGCATTCCCGACATCGACCTTGTCGAATGGGTGGCCAGGACGCGGTGGATGGGTGATCATGGGAATCTGACCGAGCAACGCTACGAGGAGGCACGGGTGGCCGAGACTCTGAAAAAGGGCAGCCGGGTGACCGGTGCCGCGCGTGAGAAGCTCGCGGCCGATCTCAAGAAGAAGTACGACTCCGGGGCGAGCATTCGCGCTCTCGCGGAGGAGACCGGTCGCTCGTACGGCTTCGTGCACCGGATGCTGAGCGAATCCGGAGTGATCCTCCGGGGCCGCGGCGGTGCCACGCGGGGCAAGAGCAAGGCGACTGCCGGGGCCGGTTCCTGACGGTCCGTCGGCTCAAGGCTGGATGGCGCGGCGGCAGGGTGCCGACCGGGAAGACGAGTGGCGATCGTCGCTGATTGTCCGACGATCGTGGGCTGATCGTGAGTCGACCAGCCGATTCGTCCCCCCTCGGATCGAGCGGACCGGCCGCCGATCGTCATGTCCGCATTTCCTTTTCGACGAATTCCCCGATACTCCCGGGCCGGTGGGTCTGCCGCTGCGCGCCCGGGTTTGTTACTCTCCGGTAGCCAAGTCCCTCGCCACCGGAGGTCTCCGCATGACCGCCCCCGCCACCGACCCGCAGACCCCGAGCGGGGAGCAGGACGGCGTCCGCCTGGAGATCGACGGCGACCTCGCCGTCGTCACCCTGTGTCAGCCCAAGCGGCGCAACGCCCAGTCGCCCGCCATGTGGCGCGCCCTCGCCGCCGTCGGCCGCGACCTGCCCGGCACCGTCCGCGTCGTGCTGCTCCGCGCGGAGGGCGTCTCCTTCTCCGCGGGCCTCGACCGGGCCATGTTCACCCCCGAGGGCATCCCCGGCGAGCCCAGCTTCCTGCAGCTCGCGGCGGCCGGGGACAAGGAGCTGGACGACACCATCGCGACCTACCAGGAGGCCTTCACCTGGTGGCGCCGGCCCGACCTGATCTCGATCGCGGCCGTCCAGGGGCACGCCGTCGGCGCCGGATTCCAGCTCGCGCTCGGCTGCGACCTGCGGGTCGTCGCGGAGGACGTCCAGTTCTCCATGAAGGAGACGTCGCTCGGGCTCGTCCCCGACCTCGCCGGCACCAAGCCGCTCACCGAACTCGTGGGCTACGCACGGGCGCTGGAGATCTGCGTGACCGGCCGCTGGGTCGGCGCCGCGGAGGCCGTGGCGATCGGCCTGGCCAACATCGAGGTCCCGGGTGCGGAGCTCGACGGTGCCGCGCGCGACCTGGCCGCCGCGCTGCTGGCCGCGCCGCGCAACGCCGCGATCGAGACGAAGGCCCTGCTGCAGGGGGCCTCGGGCCGGTCGTTCGACGAGCAGCGTTCCGCCGAACGGGTCGCGCAGGCCCGACGGCTGCGGGACCTGGCGGGCATCGGCGACTGACGCCCGTGCCCGCTCGGTGGGCCCGGCCCCGGGATTGCTCCCCGGGGTCGGGCCTCCGTCGTTCCCGGGGGTTGCCGGAGCGCCGCTCGGCGGGCGCGAAACGTGGCGAAATGCCAGAGTTGTGGAGATCTGCGATATAGCTGGAGCCGTACGACGGGAGACCCGCCCCATGCCTGACACTCCGACGCCCGCGAGCATGCACAAGAACCCCGCCAACGCCCCGGCCTCCGCGCCTTCCCATCTGTCCGGCACGTCCGGCTCCTCCGGCGGGGCCGGCCCGTCCGGCGGAGCCGCCGCCGCGCCCAAGCCGGTCAGCGAGCGCGGGCGGACGGCACTGGCCGTCGGAGTGGTCGAGAAGATCGCCGGCATGGCGGCCCGTGAGGTCTCCGGCATCCACGCCCTCGGCTCCGGGCTCGCCCGGACGTTCGGCGCCATGCGGGACCGGGTGCCCGGCGGCAAGTCCAGCGTCGGACGCGGCATCAAGGCCGAGGTCGGCGAGAAACAGACCGCGATCGACATCGCGCTGGTCGTCGAGTACGGCGTCGTCATCCCCGAACTCGCCCGCCAGGTCCGGGAGAACATCATCAACGCGGTCGAGCGGATGACCGGCCTGGAGGTCGTCGAGGTCAACATCGCGGTCAACGACGTGCACCTGCCGGACGAGCCGGAGTTCGAGGAGGAAGAGGAGCAGATGGTGTCGTCCGGGCAGCGGCCCAAGCTCAAGTGACGGCCCGGGCGCGCGCGATCCCGGGCGCAGGACGAGGGAGTAGCGGATGAACCTGGCCGTGGTCGGCCTTGTGGCGGGGATGGCCCTCGGCTTCGCCGGGTACTTCGGCGGGTTCGCGGCCTTCCTGCTGGTGGCGGCGCTGGGGCTGGTCGGCTTCGTGCTCGGGCGGCTGCTGGAGGGCGACATCGAACTCCGGGACCTGGGCGACCTGCTCCGCGGCCGCGACCGGCGCGGCTGATGGCGCGCCCGGCCGCCCCGGCGGCGGCGCGCGGCCGGATCCGGATCTCCGACCGCGCGTACGCGCGCATCGCGGCCCGCGCGGCCGCGGAGGCCCTGGCCGCAGCGTGGGCCGGACGGTCGGTCAGGGGCGCGCCGCCCGCGGTGTCGGTGTCCGTCCCCGGCAGCGCCGTCCGGGTGCGGGTGGAGGTCGAGCTGCCGTTCCCCGCCGATCTGGCCGCGCTCGCCCGGGCCGTGCGGGACCGCGTCGGGGCGCAAGTCAAGGGGCTGACGGGGACGCGGGTCTCGGAGGTGGTCGTGGTCGTGGAGCGGCTGGTGACGGGAGGGCGGTCGTGACGGCTCCGGCGCAGGGGGAGGCGGGGGCGGGGGTGGGCGAGGAGAAGGTGCGGCGGCCCCGAGCGGCGCGGACGCCCGAGGCGGTGCTGGTGGCGGCGGGCGTGCTGGTGATCGCGGGCGCGCTGCTCTACGACGTGGTGTCGGTGCGGACGGGGCACTCCGTCCGGCGGTGGCGGGCGGAGCTCGCGGACGAGCTGGCGACCCGTCACCTGGACGACCCGTGGGTCCTGGTCGGGGCGGGGGTGGCAACCGGGTTGGGTGCGCTGCTGCTCTGGCTGGCGTTCGCGCCGGGGATGCGCCGGTGGCTGGCGCTGCGCCCGCACGGGGGTACCGACGCGGTGATCAACCGGTCCGGGATCGGGCACCTGCTGACCGACCGGGCGGTCGGGCTGCCGGGCGTCGAGCGGGTCCGGGTCCAGATCGGGCGGCGGCGGGTGCGGGTGCACCTGCACGGGCCGTCCGACCCGGCGTCGCTGCAGCGGCAGCTGCGGGACGAGCTCGCACGGGTGACGCTGGCGCGGCCGTTGCGGCTGGACGTGCGGACGGTGCCGAGTGAGGGGGCCGGCCAGGCGGAGGCGGAGGCGGAAGCGGGGGCGAGGACGGAGTCGGAGTCGCAGTCGGCGGCGAACGCGGGTGGCGCGGGAGGAGCGGCGGGATGAACCGGGGGACCGTCAACCGGGTGCTGATCGGACTGGTCGGGGCGGTGCTCGTGGTGGCCGGGGTGCTGGTGCTGGCCGGCGGGCTCGACCTGTACGGGCGGCTCGGGGTGCACCCGCCCGAGGGGTGGCCGCTGACGTCGCCCCACCAGCCCGTGGTGAGCGCGCGGTCGCGCACCCGGTGGGTGGCGGGCTCCTGGTGGTGGCCGACCGTCATCGGCGGGCTGTCGGTGTTGGTCGTGGCTACGGCGTGGTGGCTCGTGGCGCAGCTGCGGCGCACCGGCCTGTCCAGCATCGCGGTGCCGACGCCCGGAGTGGCCGGGCTCAGGACGCGGGTGAGCGCGCGGGCCCTGGAATCGGCGCTGGAGTCGGGGACCGTGGTGCTGCCCGAGGTCGAGCGGGCGGACGTGCGGCTGGTCCGCGCGCCCGGGCACCCGCGGCTGCGGGGGGCCGTCCGGCTCACCCCCGGCGGGGACCCGGCCGCGCTGGTGGAGCACTTCGAGAGGGGACCGCGCTCCGACGCGCTCGGGAGCCTGGGAGTGCCGGAGCTGCCCGCCGACCTGCGGATCCGGGTGCTCCAGGAGGCCCCCGCCGGTCCGCGGCGCCGACGGCGGCAGCGGCGGAGGCCTCCGCGGGTGGAGTGACCGGCCCGGGGTTCAAAGGAGGTGCGGGCCTCAGAGGGTGCGGAGGGCTCCGCCGTCCACGGGGAGCATCAGGCCGGTCAGGTAGGAGGCGGCGGGGGAGAGCAGGAAGGCGGCGACCTTGCCGAACTCCTCCGGGGTGCCGTAGCGGCCGAGCGGGATGCCGGCGCTGTGGTGGGCGCGGGCACCGTCCGGGTCGCCGCCGAGGGCGTCGAGCTCGCGGACCCGGTCGGTGTCGATCCGGGCGGGGAGCAGGCCGACCACCCGGATGCCGCGCGGGCCGAGTTCGTCGGCGAGCGACTTGGCGGCCATCGCGAGGCCGGGGCGCAGGCCGTTGGAGATGCCGAGGCCCGGGATCGGCTGGCGCACGGAGGACGAGAGCACGAAGCCGATCACTCCGCCCTCGCCGAGGGCCGCGGCGGCGGTGCGGGCGATGCGCAGGGCGCCGAGGAACACCGACTCGAAGGCGTCCCGCCAGGCCTCCTCCGGGGTCGTCTCGACCGGGCCGGCCTGGGGGCCGCCGACGCTGATCAGCACGCCGTCCAGGCGGCCGAAGGCGGCCCTCGCCTCGGCGACGAGCCGTTCGGCGGTGCGCGGGTCGGCGTTGTCGGCGGTCACGCCGTGGACGGTGCCGGGGAGGCCGGCGAGTTCGGCGACGGCCGCGTCCACGGCCTCCTTGGTCCGGCCGGTCACCAGCACACGGGCGCCGTCGGCGGCGAGCTCGCGGGCGGCGGCGAGGCCGAGGCCGCGGGTGGCGCCGGTGACGACGTAAGCCTTGTCCTTCAGTCCGAGATCCATGGGGGACATCTTGCCGGGTCGGGGGCGTCCGGCGCGGGGCGGGCGCCCTCAGACGGGGACGGCCTCCGCGGCGGCCTCGGGTTCGGCCTGCTGTTTGGCGCGGTCCTTGGCCTCGCGGCGGATCAGGATCCACACACCGACGGGGATCATCGAGGTGAACAGCCACCACTGGATCGCGTAGGCCATGTGCGGGCCGATGTCGGAGTGGTCCGGGTCGGGGACCAGTGCGGGCTGGGCGGCCGGGGCCGGGGTGGTGCCGGTGAGCTCCAGGTAGCCGCCGAGCAGGGGGACGCCGGTCTCCTTGGCCTGCTGCTCGGTGTTGATCAGGTTGAACTGGCGGTCGGGCAGGCCGGCCCGGTCCTTGACGAAGCCGCCGCTGCCCTTGACGGTCTCGTCGGCGCGCATCCGGCCGGTGACGGTGACGTCGCCGCTCGGGGCCGCCGGGACGGGCGGGTACTCGGTGGCGGTGTCACCGGGGGCGACCCAGCCGCGGTTGACCAGGACGGTGCCCTTGCCGTCGGAGAGCTTCAGCGGGGTCACGACGAAGTAGCCGATGGTGCCGTTGGAGTCGGTCCGCTTGCGGACCACGAACTCGTGCGCCGGGTCGTACTGGCCGGTGGCCGTCACCGCGCGCCAGGTGAGGTCCGAAGGGACGGCGAAGCCCGGGGCCGGAGACAGGCTGTCGAACGGCTCCGGCTTGGCGGTGAGGGCCTTGGCGATCAGCTCGTTGCGGGCCACCCGCGCTTCGTGGCGGTGCAGCTGCCAGAAACCCAGCTTGATCGTCGTGGGGATCAGCAGCAGCGCGATCAGCAGGGTGATCAGCCATTGCCGGGTCAGCAGAAAACGGTACACACGGGAACCGTACGCCGACCTCACGGACGCCTCACGCACCGGGGTGCGGGGCGACCTCGCGCAGCAGCTGGAGGAAGGCGTCCTCGCCGACGACCGGGGTGCCGACCTCGCGGGCCTTGCGCGCCTTGCCGCTCCAGCTGTTCGGCTCGTTGGTGACGAGGAGGCTGGTGAGCCGGCTCACCGAGGTGGCGATGTGCAGGCCGGCCTCGGCGGCGCGGTCCTCCAGCAGCTCGCGGTCGGTGGCGGTGTCGCCGGTGAAGGCCACCCGCATGCCCTGGACCAGCGGCTTGCCGTCCTCCCAGCGGCCCGGGTTCGGGTACGGGCACGGCGGGCGCTTCTTGGCCTGGCGGTAGGCGGCGCCGGTCCAGCTGCCGCGGCCGGGGGCGACGGGCTCGTCCTCGCCGAGGTCGGTGACCGCGACGCAGGTCTGCAGGGGCAGCGGGACGCCGCCCAGGCGCGCCAGCTGCAGGCTGGGCCGGAAGGCCTCGGCGAGCACGCGGGCGTCGTCCAGGGCGTTGTGGGCCTGGCGCTGCTGGACGCCGAAGTGCGCAGCGAGCGAGGAGAGCTTGCCGTTGGGCAGCGGCAGGCGCAGGTCGCGGGAGAGGACCATGGTGCAGATCCGCTGGTCGACCGGGGCGCGGCGGCCGGCCCGGGAGAACTCGCGGGAGATCATGTTCCAGTCGAAGAGCGCGTTGTGGGCGACCAGGACGCGGTCCGCCAGGCGGGTGGCGAACTCGTCGGCGATCTCCGGGAAGGTCGGGGCGCCGGAGAGCAGCTGGGCGGTGAGGCCGTGGATCCAGACCGGGCCGGGGTCCCGCTCGGGGTTGACCAGGGTGTACCAGTGGTCGGTGATCTCGCCGTCCGGGTCCAGCTGGTAGACGCCCGCGGAGATGACGCGGTCCGAGCGGCCGAGGCCGGTGGTCTCGACGTCCACCACGGCGAAGCCCCCGGCGGGGGCGGCGGCGGTGCGCTGGGCGGGGAGCTGCGCACCGCGCGTCTCGGGCTGGATCGGTTGCATGGTCCAACAGGATAAGCGCCGATCGGATGGTGTCCGGCCGAAATGTTGAGGTGGGACGGGCGGAATAGAGTGTTCCGCGTAGGCGTCGTACATGCGGCCGACCTCCGTAGACAAGGACGAACATCCATGCGCGCCACCGTCATTCACGGCCCCAGTGACATCCGGATCGAAGAGGTCCCCGACCCGGTGGTCCAGCAGCCGACGGACGCCGTGGTGCGGGTCCTGAACGCCTGCATCTGCGGCAGCGACCTCTGGGCCTACCGCGGGGTCGCGCAGCGCGTGGCCGGGCAGCGGATCGGCCACGAGTTCCTGGGCGTCGTCGAGGAGACCGGCGCCGACGTGCGGGGCTGCGCGAAGGGCGACCTCGTCGTGGCGCCGTTCGTCTGGTCGGACGGCACCTGTGAGTTCTGTCTCGAAGGCCTCCAGACCTCCTGTCCGCACGGCGGCTTCTGGGGCCAGGTGGGCTCGGACGGCGGCCAGGGCGAGGCGGTCCGGGTGCCGTTCGCGGACGGGACGCTGGTCAAGCTGCCGAAGGAGGCGGCCGGTGACGAGAAACTGCTGCCCGGCCTGCTGGCGCTGTCGGACGTGATGTCCACCGGGCACCACGCGGCCGTCTCGGCGCGGGTGCGTCCGGGCGCGACGGTCGCCGTGGTCGGCGACGGCGCGGTGGGCCTGTGCGGCGTGCTGGCGGCGCACCGGCTGGGCGCGGGCCGGATCATCGCGCTCGGCCGGCACCCCGCCCGCACCGACCTCGCCCGGCGCTTCGGCGCGACGGACGTGGTGGCCGAGCGCGGCGACGCGGCCGTGGCGGCCGTGAAGGAGCTGACCGGCGGGCTGGGCGCGCACGCGGTGCTGGAGGCGGTGGGCACCGAGGAGTCGATGCGCACGGCCCTCTCGATCGCGCGCGACGGCGGCGCGGTGGGCTACGTCGGCGTGCCGCACGGCGGGAGCGCCGGTGTCGACATCGGCCAGATGTTCGGTCGCAACGTTTCGCTGAACGGCGGCGTGGCGCCGGCCCGCGCGTACATCCCCGAGTTGTTGCCCGATGTCCTCTCCGGCGCCATCGAGCCGGGCCTGGTGTTCGACCGGACGGTCGGACTGGAGGAGGTGCCGGACGGGTACCGGGCGATGGACGACCGCTCGGCGCTGAAGGTGCGGATCGCTTTCTGACGGACCCGATCGCACCTGATAGATCGTCACGAGGGGCGCCACCATTGGAGGGTGGCGCCCCTCGTGCATGGGGCGGGGTGGTTTCGAAGTGACGGCAGTGGCGGTTTTCGGCCAATTGGATAGTGCGAGGGGGTGAACAGCCGGCCGATCGCAGTCAACCCCTTCCGGGGTGGGCACCACGCTCCTAGCATTGCGCGGCGCGCATGCGGATTGTGACGCCCCTCACGTCCGATCGTCTCCCTTGTGCGACCGCTACGCCGAAGGAGTGAGGAGTACAGCGTGGAATCGCCGCCGATCACCACTGCCCCTACGGATGTCCAACTCATCGACGAGAGCCAGGAGTTCCGGACCCTGCGGAGCTCGTTCCGGAACTTCGCCTTCCCGGTCACCATCGGCTTCGTGCTGTGGTACCTGCTCTACGTCCTGCTCTCCAGCTACGCGCCCGGTCTGATGGGCACCAAGGTCGTCGGGCACATCAACGTCGCACTGGTGCTGGGGCTGCTGCAGTTCGTCACCACCTTCGCCATCGCCGCGTGGTACGCCCGCTACGCGGACCGGCGGATCGACCCGCCCGCCGCCGCGATCCGCGAGGCCCACGGTGCCGTCGTCCACGCTCCCCGGGAGTCCGCCGAATGATCCTGCTCGCCAGCTCCGCCACCGAGCACCGCGGCCTCACGATGACCCTGTTCGGGTTCTTCGTGCTGCTCACGCTCGGCATCACCGTCTGGGCCGGGCGGCAGACCAAGGACGCCGCCGACTTCTACGCCGGCGGCCGGGGGTTCACCGGTTTCCAGAACGGCCTGGCCATCTCCGGCGACTACATGTCCGCCGCGTCCTTCCTCGGCATCGCCGGCGCCATCGCCCTCTCCGGGTACGACGGCTTCCTGTACTCGATCGGGTTCCTGGTGGCCTGGCTGGTCGCCCTGCTCCTGATCGCCGAGCCGCTGCGCAACTCCGGCCGCTACACCATGGCGGACGTGCTCGCGTTCCGGATGAAGCAGCGCCCGGTGCGCACCGCCGCGGGCGTCTCCACGATCATCGTGTCGATCTTCTACCTGCTCGCCCAGATGGTCGGCGCCGGGTCGCTGGTCGCCCTGCTGCTCGGCGTCAGCGGGGAGGGCGCCAAGCGCTGGACCATCGTCGCGGTCGGCGCCCTGATGGTCGTCTACGTGGTGATAGGGGGCATGAAGGGCACCACCTGGGTGCAGATCGTCAAGGCCGTGTTGCTGATCGCGGGCACCGCGCTGATGACCGTCCTGGTGCTCGCGAAGTACCACTTCAACCCCTCCGAGCTGCTCGGCGCGGCGGCGAGCGCGAGCGGCAAGGGCGCGGCCTTCCTCGAACCCGGGCTGAAGTACGGCGTCAGCGGCACCAGCAAGCTCGACTTCATCAGCCTCGGGATCGCGCTCGTGCTCGGCACCGCCGGCCTGCCGCACATCCTCGTGCGCTTCTACACCGTGCCCACCGCCAAGGCGGCGCGGAAGTCGGTGCTCTGGGCGATCGGCATCATCGGCGTCTTCTACCTGATGACCCTGGCGCTCGGCTTCGGCGCGGCGGCGCTGGTCGGGCCCAAGGCGATCAAGGCGGCCAACGCGGCGGGCAACACAGCGGCGCCGCAGCTGGCCGAGTCGCTCGGCGGCGGCGCGGGCTCCACCGGCGGGGCGATCCTGCTCGCGGTGATCTCCGCGGTCGCCTTCGCCACCATCCTCGCCGTCGTCGCCGGCCTCACCCTGGCGTCCTCGGCCTCCTTCGCGCACGACCTCTACGCCAACGTGATCCGGCGCGGCCGGGCCACCGAGAAGGAGGAAGTGCTCTCGGCGAAGTGGGCCGCCGTCGCGATCGGCGCGGTGGCCATCGTGCTCAGCCTGTTCGCCGGCAAGCTCAACACCGCGGCCCTGGTCGCCCTGGCCTTCGCGGTGGCCGCCTCGGCGAACCTGCCGACGCTGCTCTACTCGCTGTTCTGGAAGCGCTTCACCACCTCCGGTGCCGTCGCCTCCGTCTACGCGGGCCTGATCAGCTCGGTGCTGCTGGTTGTCTTCTCGCCCGTCGTCTCCGGGGCGAAGACCTCGCTCTTCCCGGACTCGGACTTCCACTGGTTCCCCCTGGAGAACCCCGGCCTGGTCTCCATCCCGATCGGCTTCCTGGCCGGCTGGATCGCCACCCTGCTGTCCAAGGAACGTCCCGACCCGGCGAAGTACGCTGAACTGGAGGTCCGCTCGCTGACCGGACTGGGCGCCCACTGATCACCACGCGATGACTATGCTGGCCCGGCCCCGCCACGACGGTGGGCCGGGCCGGCCGCATTACTGGTGAAGGGACCGCCGTGCTGCTCGACACCTTCGGACGACAGGCCGTCGACCTGCGCGTCTCCCTCACTGACCGGTGCAACCTGCGCTGCACGTACTGCATGCCCGAGGAGGGGCTGCAGTGGCTCGGCAAGCCCGACCTGCTCACCGACGAGGAGATCGTCCGGCTGGTCACGATCGCGGTGCGCGACCTCGGCGTGCGCGAGGTGCGCTTCACCGGCGGCGAACCGCTGCTGCGCCCCGGGCTGGTCGCGATCGTCGCCGCGTGCGGCGAGCTGGAACCGCGCCCGGAGATCTCGCTCACGACCAACGGGATAGGCCTGGCCCGTACCGCGACGGCGCTGCGCGAGGCCGGGCTCGACCGCGTCAACGTCTCCCTGGACACCCTCGACCCCGAGGTGTTCTTCACGCTCACCCGCCGCCGGCGCCACCAGGACGTCCTGGACGGGCTGGCCGCCGCCGAGGCCGCCGGGCTGGCCCCGGTGAAGCTGAACGCCGTGCTGATGCGCGGGGTCAACGACCACGAGGCGCCGGACCTGCTCGCCTGGTGCCTGGAGCGCGGCTACGAGCTGCGGTTCATCGAGCAGATGCCGCTGGACGCCCAGCACGGCTGGGACCGATCGTCGATGATCACCGCCGGGGAGATCCTGGAGCGGCTCGCCGCGCGCTTCGCGCTCACCCCGGAGCCCTCCGCGCGCCGCGGCGCCGCGCCGGCCGAACGCTGGCTGGTCGACGGCGGCCCGGCCCGCGTCGGCGTGATCGCCTCGGTGACGCGCCCCTTCTGCCGCGCCTGCGACCGCACCCGGCTCACCGCCGACGGGCAGGTGCGCGACTGCCTGTTCGCGACGGGGGAGACGGACCTGCGCACCGCCCTGCGCACGGGCGCCGACGACGCAGAGATCGGCTCCCTGTGGCGGGCGGCGATGTGGGGCAAGAAGGCGGGCGCGGGGATCGACGACCCGGAGTTCCACCAGCCCGACCGGCCGATGTCGGCGATCGGGGGCTAGCCCGCTCCGGGCCCCTCGGGAGTCCCGGGGTGGTCGGCGAAGGCGACGACCTCCTTGAGGAAGCCGCGCACCCCCAGGAACTGGGACAGGTGCTCGCGGTGCTCGTCGCACGCGAGCCAGGTCTTGCGGCGGTCCGGGGTGTGCAGCTTGGGGTTGTTCCACACCAGCACCCAGCCGGCGTCCGCCCGGCAGCCCTTGGCGGAGCAGATCGGCGTCTGCGGGGTGTCCATCGGGGGCCGTCCTCGGTGCTCGGCGGGGGTCTTCACCGCCAGTCTTTCACGGGCTCCTCCGCGCGCCGGCGGCCGGGGATCCCGGCGCGACAGGGTGCGGGCATGGCGACGCCGGGCAGCCACGGGGGGAGCTGCCCGGCGTCGGTCCGTCGCTCCGACGGGGGATGCGGAGCGCGTACGCAGTATGTCACGCCGAGACCTCGGTTTGGGGAGGTCCTGCATGATTAATCTGAGCTTCTTTTGAGCTTTCGCCGAGTCAAATCGCCGCGAAGGTGGAGGAGCCGGACACTCAGCTCCCGCTCTGTGAAGAATCGGTGGGAGGCTTCTTTGCCTCTCCTGTACCGGCCGCCGCACCCGCCCCACCCGTACCACCGGGGCCGAGCATCAGGGGGGTGTCGACGGGGATGTCGAAGGTGCTCGGCAGACCCGGCGCCCGCTCCCGCCCGGCATTGGCGATCAGCACCGCGAAGTACGGCAGCAGCACGCCGCCCGCGAGCGCGCCGACCGCCAGCCAGCGCTGCACGTCCCACAGCACCACGGCCAGCAGCACGCAGACCGTCCGCAGCAGCATCGAGGCCACGTAGCGGCGCTGCCGCCCGCGGACGTCCTCGGTGAGGCTGCTGCGCGCCCCCGTGATCCGGTGGACCTGGCCACCGCCCGCGCTCTTGCCCATGTCCTACCGTCCTCGTCCGAGCACCCGCGCTTCCGGCCGCGCGGCCAATTCACCGTACGCCGCGCCCCGGCCGAGGACGAGACCGGGGCGGGCGGACACGCGCGGGCGGCCCGGTCAGGGCCGCCGGGAGAGGTACTGCGGGGGGACGGCGGCGGTGAGCCAGACGCCGTTCTCGCTGAGCCGGAACACGTGGCCGTCCGCCACCATCGCGGCGGCGTTCACGGTGAGCACGACCGGGCGGCCGTGCCGGGAGCCGACCCCGGTGGCCGTCGCGGTGTCCGCGGAGAGGTGGACGTCCTGGCGGGCCATCGGGCGCAGGCCCTCGTGGAAGATCGCCGCCAGGTGGCGGTCGGCGGTCCCGTGGTAGAGCACCGGGGGCGGCACGACGGCGGCCAGGCCGAGGTCGACCGCCACCGTGTGGCCCTGGTTGGCGCGGATCGAGAGGCCGTCGGCGGAGTAACCGAACCGGCGCTTGTTGTTCGTCGCCACGACGTGGTCCAGATCGGCCCTGCTCAGCCGGTTGCCCTTCGCCGCCAGGGCGGCGAGGAGCAGGTCGATCCGGACCCAGCCGGCCTCGTCGAGGGTGATCCCGATCCGCTCCGGCTCGTGCCGCAGGATGCGCGACAGCATCTTGCTCGTCTTGACCAGTCGCTTCTCGTCCATCATGTCTCTCGTATCCCCCCGTCGGTCAGCGGCTATGAGGCCTGGCTGACCGAACTCATGTTGAAGTCCGCGACACGCACGGGTGGCATCGCGGTGCGGGTGAACCAGTCGCTCCACTCGCGCGGCAGGCAGCGCTCGGTGCGGCCCGCCTCGGTGATCCGGCCGAGCAGGTCGACCGGGGACTCGTTGAACCGGAAGTTGTTGACCGCGCCGACCACCTCGCCGTTCTCGACCAGGTAGACGCCGTCCCGGGTGAGGCCGGTGAGCAGCAGCGTCGCCGGGTCCACCTCGCGGATGTACCAGAGGCAGGTGAGCAGCAGGCCGCGCTCGGTGCGGGCGATCATCTCGTCCAGCGTGGGCGCCGCGTCCTGGTCGGCCGTCTCCAGCACCAGGTTGTCGACGGGCGGGCGCAGCGGCAGGCCGGTGAGGCCGGCCGCGTGGCGGGTGGTGACCAGGTCGGTCAGCACGCCCTCGCGGATCCAGTGGGTGGCGGTGATCGGCAGGCCGTTGTCGAACACCGAGACGTCGCCGCCGGTGGCGTGGGTGAGGACGAACGGCGCGGCGTCCAGGCCGGGTTCGCGCGGGTCGGCGCGCAGGGTCAGCGGCAGCGCCGTGAGCCGGTCGCCGACGCGGGTGCCGCCGCCGGGCTTCGAGAAGACCGTGCGGCCCTCGTGGGCGTCCCGGCCGCCGGCCGACCAGTGCAGGTAGACCATGAGGTCGGCGACGGCCGAGGGCGGCAGCAGCGTCTCGTAGCGTCCGGCCGGGAGGTCCACCCTGCGGGCGCCCCAGCCCAGGCGCTTGGTCAGTTCGGCGTGCAGCGCGGTGACGTCGACGTCGGCGAAGTCCTGGGTGGCCGCGCCGACCCAGGCCGAGCCGGACAGGTCGGCGGTCTTGGCGTTGATCTCGACCATGCCGGTCGGCTGGTCGTGGCGCAGCCGCAGCCCGGTGGAGGTGCCCAGGTAGCTGGTGGTGATCTCGTGCCGGGCGAAGCCGTACAGCAGCTCGCCCCGGGCCGCGGCGCGGGCGAAGGCCTCGCCGAGGGCCGGTCCGAAGTCCGCGAAGACGTCGATCGAGGTCTCGGCGGGCGGCTGGTCGAAGTGCGGCGAGGCCGGCAGGCCGGCGGCCAGCTGCTGGGCGTCCTCGGCCGGTCCGGCGGCGCGGGCGGCCTCCTCGGCGGCCCGGACCAGGCCCTCGACCTCGGCCGCTGTGACGGCCTCGCGGGAGACCACGCCGGAGGCGGTGCCCTCGGCGCCGGCCACGGTGGCGATCACGGTGAGGCGGCGGCCGCGGGTGACGCCGTTGGTGGTCAGCGCGTTGCCGGCCCAGCGCAGGTTGGCGGTGGACTCCTCGTCGGCGATCACCACGCAGCCGTCGGCGCGGGAGAGGCCGAGCGCGAGCTCGACGAGTTCGTGGGGCTGCGTCGCGGTCATCGGTGACCCGCCTCCTGCTGGGTGTTGAGCACGTTGACGTTGCGGAACAGCGCGGACGGGCAGCCGTGGCTGACCGCCGCGACCTGACCGGGCTGCGCCTTGCCGCAGTTGAAGGCACCGCCGAGGACGTAGGTCTGCGGACCGCCGACGGCCGCCATCGAGCCCCAGAAGTCGGTGGTGGTCGCCTGGTAGGCGAAGTCCTTGACCTGGCCCGCGAGTTCGCCGTTCTTGATGGCGTAGGCGCGCTGGCCGGTGAACTGGAAGTTGTAGCGCTGCATGTCGATGGACCAGGAGCGGTCCCCGACGATGTACAGGCCGTTCTCGACGCCCGCGAACAGGCCCTCGGTGTCCGGGCCGCCGGTGGCCGGCCGGAGCGAGACGTTGGCCATCCGCTGCACCGGGACGTGCGCGGGGGAGTCGGCGAAGGCGCAGCCGTTGGAGCGCTCGAAGCCCTTCAGCTTCGCCATGCCACGGTCGAGCTGGTAGCCGACCAGGACGCCGTCCTTGATGAGGTCCCAGGACTGCGTGGCGACGCCCTCGTCGTCGTAGCCGATGGTCGACAGGCCGTGCTCGGCGGTGCGGTCGCCGGTGACGTGCATCAGCTCGGAGCCGTACTTGAGCGAGCCGAGCTGGTCGAAGGTGGCGAAGGAGGTGCCGGCGTAGGCGGCCTCGTAGCCGAGGGCGCGGTCCAGCTCGGTGGCGTGGCCGATCGACTCGTGGATGGTCAGCCAGAGGTTGGACGGGTCGATCACGAGGTCGTAGCGGCCCGCCCGGACGCTCGGGGCCCGCATCTTCTCGGCCAGCAGGACGGGCAGTTCGGCGAGTTCGGCGTCCCAGTCCCAGCCGGTGCCGTGCAGGCTCCGTCCGTCGGGGGACGGCCCCCGGACCCCCGTGAGGTACTCGAAGCCGCGCCCGACCGGCGGGGCCAGGGTGCGCATCGAGTCGAAGGCGCCCGTGCGCTCGTCCACCGAGGTGGCCTCCAGCGTCGGGTGCACGCGGATGCGCTGCTGGGTGGTGACGGTGCCGGCGGTGTCCGCGTAGAACTTGTTCTCCTGGACGGTCAGCAGGCTCGCCTGGACGTGCGAGACGCCCTCGGCGGCCAGCAGCCGCGAGCTCCACCCGGCGAGCAGGGCGGTCTTGTCGGCGTCCGGCACGTCGAACGGGTTGACCTCGTAGGAGGACACCCAGGTGACGTCCCGGTGGACCGGCTCCGGCGCGAGCTCGACCCGCTCGGCGGAGCCGGCCGCGCGGCTGATCCCGCCGGACAGCCGGGCCACCGCGACGGCCTGCTCGGCCACCCGCGCGGCCGCGTCGGTGGTGAGGTCCACTCCGGCGGCGAAGCCCCAGGCGCCGTCCAGCAGCACCCGGACGGCGAAGCCGAGCTGGAGGCTGTCGGAGGTGCCGGCCGGGCGGGCGTCGCGCAGCCGCCAGGACGCGCTGCGGACCCGCTCCAGGCGGAAGTCGGCGTGCTCGACGCCGAGTTCGCGGGCCCGGGTGAGCGCGGCGTCGGCGAGGGCGCGCAGCGGGAAGGCGAGGAACAGCGGGTCGACGGCGCGGTCGTGCGCGGCGCCGACGCTGTCGGCCGGAGGGATCGGAGGCAAGCGAGCTCCCTGGTCGCGGGGGTGGCGGTGCGGCGCCGCACAGGGGCGCCCGCACCGCATCATTGCCCGTCCACGCACTTTCGGCCAGCGCATTTGGCCGGCGCCGCCCCGGCGCCCCGGCGGGGCGTCAGGCGACGGTCTCCCACCAGCCGTCCAGCTCGGGCGGGTTGTCGACGTCGACGCGCTCACCGGGGCGCGGCACGGCGAGCGGGACGGCCTGGGCCTTGGCCTCCTTCAGGAGCCGCTCGACCGGCTCGGCCCACGGGTGCAGCCCGAGGTTGAAGGTGCACCAGTGGACGGGCACCAGCAGGCCGGCGCCGAGGTCCCGGTGGGCGAGGACGGCGTCCTCGGGCGTCATGTGGATGTCCGCCCAGGCCGCGTCGTAGGCGCCGATCTGGACGAGGGCGGCGTCGAAGGGGCCGTGCTGCTCGCCGATCCGGGCGTAGCCCTCGAAGTAGCCGGAGTCGCCGGTGTAGAAGACCTTGCGGGTGGGGCCGGCGATCACCCACGAGCCCCAGAGGGTGGTGTTGCGGGTCAGGCCGCGGCCGGAGAAGTGGTGCGCGGAGGTGAGGGTGAGCACGAGCTCGCCGAGCGTGCAGGTCTCGTCCCAGTCCAGCTCGATGATCCGGTGCTCGGGCACGCCCCACCGGCGCAGGTGGCCGCCGATGCCGAGCGGCACCGCGAACGGCGCGGACTGGGTGTGCACCAGGCGCTTGACCGTCGCCATGTCGAGGTGGTCGTAGTGGTCGTGCGAGATGAGCACGGCGTCGACCTGGGGGAGTTCCTCCAGCGCGACCGGCACGGGGTGCAGCCGCTTGGGGCCGACGTGCGCGGAGGGCGAGCAGCGGTCGCTCCAGACCGGGTCGAGCAGGACGCGCGAGCCCTCGATCTCCACGAGCGCGGAGGCGTGTCCGTACCAGGTGATCTCGACGCCCTCGGCGGCCGGGCGCGGGCCGTCGGCGGAACGCACCAGCGGCACCGGGTGCGCGGGGACGCGGTGCTCGCGCTGGAAGACCATGCGGCGGACGGTGTCGCCGTCGATGGTGGGGGCGGACGCCGCGCGGGCGAGGGTGGACGGCGCGTTGTGGAAGACGCCGTCGCGGTACTGCGGGGAGTCGCGCACCCGCTCCTCGCGCTCGCCGTCGGGCCGGCGCCCGAACGCGGCCGGGAGGTCGCGCAGCGACCACGCGGCGGCGCCCGCCACCGCGGCCAGGGCGGTGAGGGCCAGGAGCCGTCCGCGTCGGTGGGTGCTCCCTGGCTGTGCCTTGGTCATGCGCCCTGCCTCTTCGTTCCTCGCCGGGACTGTTTCGGGGAGAGGGTACGGCCGGCCCCGGGTCGCCCCGTACAAGGGGTGGCAACGGGCGCACCGGCCCGGGTGTTCCCGTCCGCGCGCCCGCCCGGCCCGCGCGGGGGGCTCCGGGGCGGGCCGGGCGCGGATTGTCGGATTGCCACAGTTCCTTCGGTGAGGCGCTGTGGGAGACCGATTCGCCGACGACGCCGGGCGCCGGATACGGTCACACTGCGTGCGCATCCCGCCGTACGCGCACCCCCTTACGGAGAGAGGTGGATCGTTGAGCCGCTCGGTTCTCGTCACCGGAGGAAACCGGGGCATCGGCCTCGCGATCGCCCTGGGCTTCGCCGAGGCGGGCGACAAGGTCGCCATCACCAGCCGCTCGGGCGAGGTGCCCGAGGCCCTGGCGAAGTACGACGTCCTCGCGGTGCGCTGCGACATCACCGACGCCGCGCAGGTGGACGCAGCCTTCACCGAGATCGAGCAGAAGCACGGCGGCGTCGAGGTGCTGGTCGCCAACGCCGGCATCACCAACGACACCCTGCTGCTGCGCATGTCCGAGGAGGACTTCACCTCCGTCCTCGACACCAACCTCACCGGGGCGTTCCGGGTGGTCAAGCGCGCCTCCAAGCTGATGATGCGGGCGCGCAAGGGCCGCGTGATCCTGATCTCGTCCGTGGTCGGCCTCTCCGGCTCGCCGGGCCAGGCCAACTACGCCGCCTCCAAGGCCGGCCTGGTCGGCTTCGCCCGGTCGCTGGCGCGCGAGCTCGGCCCCCGCAACATCACCGTCAACGTGGTCGCCCCCGGCTTCGTCGACACCGACATGACCGCCGTGCTCAGCGACGAGCGCCGCAAGGAGATCGTCTCGGGCGTGCCGCTGGGCCGCTACGCGGCGCCCGCCGAGGTCGCGTCCACCGTGCGGTTCCTCGGTTCGGACGAGGCCGCGTACATCACCGGAGCCGTCATTCCCGTCGACGGCGGATTGGGCATGGGTCACTGATCATGAGTGGAATCCTCGAGGGCAAGCGGATCCTCATCACCGGGGTGCTGATGGAGTCCTCCATCGCCTTCCACACCGCGAAGCTCGCCCAGGAACAGGGCGCGGAGATCATCCTCACCGCCTTCCCCCGCCCGAGCCTGACCGAGCGCATCGCCAAGAAGCTGCCGAAGCCGGTCAAGGTCCTGGAGCTGGACGTCTCCAGCCCGGAGCAGCTGGCCGGCATCGCCGACCAGGTCCGCGAGACCCTGCCGACCCTGGACGGCATCGTCCACTCGATCGGCTTCGCCCCGCAGGACGCCCTGGGCGGCAACTTCCTGGACACCCCGTGGGAGTCCGTGGCCACCGCGATGCACGTCTCGGCGTACTCGCTGAAGTCGCTCACCATGGCGCTGCTGCCGCTGATGCAGGACGGCGGCTCGGTCGTCGGTCTGACCTTCGACGCGCAGTACGCGTGGCCGCAGTACGACTGGATGGGCCCGGCCAAGGCCGCCCTGGAGTCGACCAACCGCTACCTGGCCCGCTACCTGGGCGCGCGGGACATCCGCTGCAACCTGATCTCGGCGGGCCCGATCGGCTCGATGGCCGCCAAGTCCATCCCGGGCTTCGGCGAGCTGGCCGACACCTGGAACCAGCGCTCCCCGCTGAAGTGGGACCTGAGCGACCCGGAGCCGGCCGGCCGCGGCGTTGTCGCGCTGCTGTCGGACTGGTTCCCGAAGACCACCGGCGAGATCGTCCACGTCGACGGCGGTCTGCACGCCATCGGCGCCTGAGGCGCCCGGTCCGCTGACGCCGCTGCCCGGCACCCCCTCCGCGGGGTGCCGGGCAGCGGCGTCTTCCGGCTTTCGGGGGTTCCGGTCTTCCGGTCTTCCGGGCGTTCGGTCGTTCGGCGCAGGGCCGGTCAGGCGTCGGCGGTGCCGCAGGCCCCGATCGCGCGGCCGGCCTCGACGGAGGCGCGCTGGGCGTCCCCGGCCCGGATCGCGTCGAGGATCGTGTCGTGGCCGATGTAGCGCTCGGCGATCAGCTCGGGGCCGACGTCGTGCCGCAGGTGGGCTCGGGTCACCTCGCCGAGGTCGGCGTAGACGGCGGCCAGCACGTCGTTGTGGGCGGCCGCGACGACGGCCTGGTGGAAGGCGGCGTCGGCCTGGACGAAGTCCTCGGCGTCGCCGGAGTGCCAGGCGGCCTCACGGCGGGCCAGCGCGGCGTCCAGCAGGGCGAGGTCGCGCGGGGTGCGGCGGAGGGCCGCCAGGCCCGCGGCGGAGGTCTCCAGGGCGGCGCGCAGCTCGGCGACCTGCGCCTGGCCGGCGTCGGCGAAGCGGCGGTGCATGACGCCGGCGAGCTCGCTGGTGGCGAGGACGTAGGTGCCGGAACCCTGCCGGATGTCGAGCAGCCCGTTGTGGGCGAGGGCGCGGACGGCCTCGCGGACGGTGTTGCGTGCGACGCCGAGCTGCTCGACCAGGGCGGCCTCGGTCGGGATGCGCGAGCCGACGGGCCACTCGCCGGAGGTGATCTGGGCGCGCAACTGCGCGATCACCTGGTCGGACAGCGGGGTGCGCCTCGGCGAGGACAGCGCCACGGGGACTCCTAGCGGCTTCGGGGCGGTGGACGGGGCCCGGTGGACTCCGGCGGGCCGGTGGATGAACGGTCGGCACATCATGCCAATTCCGTGGTGCGTCAATTCATCCCATCATTCTATGATGGGCGCCATGCCTCCCGCAGCAGACACCACCACCACTCCCCGAACGGGGGTGCGGCCGCAGACCGAGCGGCCCACCGCCACCCCCAGCCCCTTCGTCGTCGCACTGTTCGCCGTCGCGATCGCCGCCGCCGCCTTCAACCTGCGCCCCGTCGTCACCAGCCTCGGGCCGCTGCTGGACCAGGTCCGCTCCGACCTCGGGATGAACCCCACCGTGGCCGGACTGCTCACCGCCGTGCCCTCGCTGTGCTTCGGCCTGTTCGGCTTCGCCGCGCCCACGATGGCCCGCCGGATCGGCCCGATCGCGGTGATCACGGCCGGCATGGGCGCGATCACCGCGGGCGTGCTGGCCCGCTCCTTCGCCGGCGGCACCGGGGTCTTCCTGCTGCTCACCGCGCTCGCGCTGGCCGGTGTCGCGGTCTCCAACGTGCTGATCCCGGTGGTGATCAAGCGCTACTTCCCGGCCAAGGTCGGTCCGATGATCGGCCTGTACTCCATGTCGCTGTCGGCCGGCACCTCCCTGGCCGCCGCCGTCACCGTGCCGCTGACCAGCGCCCTCGGCGGCGACTGGCGCTACGGCCTCGGCGTCTGGGCCGTCCTCGGCGCGGTGGCGCTGGTGCTCTGGACCGTCGTCGCCGTGGCCAAGCGCGAGCGCGGCGAGAAGGCGGGCGGGCCCGCCGCCGACCAGCTGCCGATCACCCGCAGCCGGACGGCCTGGGCGATGGCCTGCTTCTTCGGCCTCCAGGCCACCGGTGCCTACGTGGTCATGGGCTGGCTGCCGAAGATCTTCCAGGACGCCGGCGTCGACAAGGGCACCTCGGGCGTGCTGCTCGCGGTGACCATGGTGATCGGCGTGCCGGTCTCCTTCGTCCTGCCCAACCTGGCCGCCCGGCGCGGCGACCAGCGGCTGTTCGTCGTCGTGCTGGCCTCCTTCGGCATCGCCGGGTACGCCGGGCTCGCGCTCGCCCCGGCCGCGCTGCCGTGGGTGTGGGCCGTTCTGGTGGGCCTGTCCAACTGCGCCTTCCCGCTGGTGCTGACGATGATCGGGCTGCGCGCCCGGACCGCGGGCGGCGTCGCCCAGCTGTCCGCCTTCGCCCAGGGCATCGGCTACCTGATCTCCATCCCGGGGCCGATCCTGATCGGCCGGATCTACCAGGTGACGGGCCAGTGGTACCTGCCGCTGGGCTTCCTCGCGCTGCTGCTGGTGCCGCAGATGCTGTTCGGCCTGCGGGCCGCGATGGCCCGGCACATCGAGGACGAGGCCGTGGCGCCGCGGAAGGTGCCGGCCGGCGCCTGAGGTCCCTCGGGCAAGGGCCGGGCCGGGAAGGTCAAGGACCGGCCAAGGGCGAGGGGGCGGCGGTCGTCGGGTGTGTCCGGGGTGGGAGAATTCCGGACATGCCCGTTCTCGAACCGAACCCGACCGACGGCCGCAAGCAGCTCGGCCGTATCGCCCTGGCGATCGCCGGCATCGTGGTGCTCGTGGCGATCATCGCCACGGTCGCCGCCGGCCTGGGCTGACCCGGCCCGCGGCCGCCCCGCGACCGGGCCCGCGACCCGGCCGTCCGGCGGGACAACCGCCGGTGAACGGCGCATGACGGCACCCACCACCCCTGGGAGTGGCGCCGACCGGGAGCACCGCGCCGCCGGACGGCTTTTCTGCCAAGCTTGCTGGGTATGAGCGCCGACACGCCCCGCAGGATCATCGTTCTCCGCCACGCCAAGGCCGACTGGCCCAACGGCGTCGACGACCACGAGCGGCCGCTGGCCGACCGGGGCCGCAACCAGGCCCCGGACGCCGGCCGCTGGCTGGCCGACTCGGGGATCAACCCCGACTTCGTGCTCTGCTCCACGGCCCTGCGCACCCGCGAGACCTGGAAGCTGGCGGCGCACGAGCTGCCCAAGCGGAGCCGCAAGACCGTGTACGAGGAGCGGATCTACGAGGCCAGTCCGGGCGAGATCATCGCCGTCCTCCAGGAGACCCCGGAGGAGTACGCGGACGTGGTGCTGGTCGGGCACAACCCGGGCGTGCTGGGCCTGACCCAGGTGCTGGCCGGCGACGCGGGCGACCCGGACGCGCTGGACCGGCTGCGGCTCGGCGGCTTCCCCACGGCGGCGATCGCGGTGCTCAGCTTCGGCGGCTCCTGGAAGGACGTCGAGCCGGGCGTGGCCGAGCTGGTCTCGTACCACACGCCGCAGGACTGACGCCCGGACGTCCTCTCCGACGTGAGCGACGCGAGGGGCGCGCGGACTCGGTCCGCGCGCCCCTCACCTTCGTCCCCGACCGCCCGTGCGGGCGTTCGGCGGACTACGAGGCCGGGCCCCCGTCGTGGGTGTCGGCCGCCTCGACCTCCTCGCGGGTGATGCCGAGCAGGTACAGCACGGTGTCCAGGAACGGCACGTTCACCGCGGTGTCGGCGGCCTCGCGCACCACCGGCTTGGCGTTGAACGCCACCCCGAGGCCGGCCGCGTTCAGCATGTCGAGGTCGTTGGCGCCGTCGCCGATCGCGACCGTCTGCTCCAGCGGCACCTTGGCCTGCTCGGCGAACCGGGCCAGCCAGCGGGCCTTGCCCGCGCGGTCCACGATCTCGCCGACCACCCGGCCGGTGAACTTCCCGTCCTCCACCTCCAGGGTGTTGGCCGCCGCGAAGTCCAGCCCCAGCTGCTCCACCAGGTGGTCGGTGACCTGCGTGAACCCGCCGGACACCACAGCCACCTGGAAGCCCAGGCGCTGCAGCGTGCGGATCAGGGTGCGGGCCCCCGGCGTGAAGCGGACCTCCGCGCGCACCTTCTCCGTCACCGAGGCGTCCAGCCCCGCCAGCAGCGCCACCCGGGCGCGCAGCGACTCGGCGAAGTCCAGCTCGCCGCGCATCGCCGCCGCCGTCACCTCGGCCACCTCCTCCTCGCAGCCCGCGTGCGCCGCGAACAGTTCGATGACCTCGTCCTGGATGAGCGTGGAGTCGACGTCCATCACCACCAGGCGCTTGGCGCGGCGCTCCAGACCGGCCGCGACCACGGCGACGTCGACCCGCTGGGCCGCCGCCTCCTGGGCCAGCTCCCCGCGCAGCTCGTCGGTGGCGACACCGGACACGGCCAGCTCGACCGCCGTCACCGGGTACTTGGCGAGGCGGAAGACGCGGTCGATGTTGCCCCCGGCCGCGGTGATCCGGGAGGTGAGTGCCGAGACCGCGGCGGCGGTCAGCGGGTGGCCCAGCACCGTCACGTGCGAGCGGCCCTCGCGGCGCGGCCGGTTGTCGCCGATGCCGGAGATGATCTCGGCCTGGAGCTTCTGCTCCTCCGCCCAGCGGTGCACGGTGGCCCGCAGGCCGCCTTCGGCACCGGGCGCGGTGGGTGGGGTGACCAGGGCGCACAGTGTGATCCGGCCACGCGTGACGACCTGCTCGATGTCGATCACGTCGACGCCGAAGCCGGCCAGGGTGGCGAAGAGGCCGGCCGTGATGCCGGGGCGGTCCTTGCCGAACACCTTGACGAGCAGGGTGCGCTCGTCCTCGGTCCGGGGCTGCGAGGCGGGAGAAGGCTCAGCGGCCAAGGGCGATGCGTTCATGGTGGGTCCCACGCTACCGGGCGGGGAGGGGCCGCAGGGCACCCGTCCATCCCCCGGACGCACGGGCCGGGGGGCGCCAGGACCCGGGAAGCGGCCGCCGTTGCGTGCAGGTGACGGGGAGGTGGCGTGGGGGTGCGGAGGAGCCGGGGGCACCGCGCCGTCCGCGAATCGTTGCCGCCTGGTCACAGTCCCCAGGGGTGACTTTCGTCAGCGGTCAGTCGGCTGGAATGATTCCCCCGTCAGTTACAGGAAGTACGCACCCCCGGCCGGGGGACACAATCGGGGGACCGAGAGAGCGGGGCAGGCGAGCAGTGCCGCAACTCGTCATTGAGATCAACGGACAGCAGCGGACTCTGGAGCCGGGGCGGTCCTACACCATCGGGCGCAACCCGCAGTCGGACTTCCCGTTCGACGACGCGCGGGTCTCCTGGCACCACGGGACCATGTCCTTCAACGGGACCGGCTGGCAGCTGGACGACCACGGCAGCACCAACGGCACGTACGTCGCCGGTGCCCGGACCCAGCAGGCCCAGCTGTTCCCCGGTGCCGTCGTCAACCTCGGCAACCCGGAGAACGGCCCACGCCTCTCCTTCTCGGCCCCCGTCCAGTCCGCCGCCCCGCAGGCGCCCGCCTGGCACGAGGCCGCCACCAGCCGCAGCAACGCGCCGGCGCCGCCGCAGCAGCCCGCCCAGCAGCCGGCGTGGGGGCAGCAGGCCCACGACCCGTACCAGCAGCAGGCCGAGCCGTGGGCCGCGCAGCAGCAGGGCGGCTTCCCGCAGCAGCAGGCCGCGCAGCCGCCGTTCCCGCAGCAGCAGGGCATCCCCGCCCAGCAGCAGGGCGTCACTCCGCAGCCGCAGCACGGCGGCGGTGGCCCGCAGCCGACGATGATCCGCAACCTGACGTCCGCGATGCGCACCGTCCGGATCGGCCGCGCGCTCGACAACGACATCGTCGTCTCCGACCTCCAGGTCTCCCGCCACCACGCCGAGCTGCGTCAACTGCCCGACGGCCGCTACGAGATCGTCGACCTCGGCAGCCACAACGGCATCTTCCTCAACGGCCAGCAGGTGCAGCGCCAGCTGATGGGCCCGCAGGACCGGCTGACCGTCGGCCACTCCAGCTTCGTGCTGGTCGGCGACCAGCTGCAGGAGTTCGTCGACGACGGCGCCGTCTCCTTCTCCGCCCGCCACCTGACCGTCGAGGTCGAGCACAAGGGCGCGAAGAAGATCCTGCTCAACGACGTCAGCTTCGGCGTCCCGGAGAAGTCCCTGGTCGCCGTCATCGGCCCGTCCGGCTCCGGCAAGTCGACCCTGCTGCGCGCCCTCACCGGCTACCGCCCGGCCGACCGCGGCGAGGTGCTGTACGACGGCCGCAACCTCTACAAGCAGTTCGCCGAACTCCGCTCCCGCATCGGCCTGGTGCCGCAGTCGGAGATCCTGCACCGCGAGCTGACCGTCCGCAAGGGCCTCAAGTACGCGGCCCAGCTGCGCTTCCCCGGCGACACCGAGGCCCGCGAGCGCGAGGCCCGGATCGACGAGGTGCTGTACGAGCTGCGGCTGGACAAGCGCGCCGACAACAAGATCACCGCGCTCTCCGGCGGCCAGCAGAAGCGCGTCTCGGTCGCCCTGGAGCTCCTCACCAAGCCGTCGCTGATCTTCCTGGACGAGCCCACCTCGGGCCTCGACCCGGGCATGGACCGCGAGGTCATGCAGATGCTGCGCGGCCTGGCCGACGACGGCCGCACGATCCTCGTCGTCACCCACTCGGTGGCCGAACTGGCGCTCTGCGACCGGCTGCTGGTGATGGCGCCGGGCGGTTCGGTGGCCTACTTCGGGCCGCCGGACGAGGCGCTGCACTTCTTCGGCTACGAGACCTGGGCGGACGTCTTCCAGGCCTTCGAGAACTACCCGGACCACGACTGGGCCGGCCGCTACCGCGGTTCGGTGCACTACCAGCAGTACTCCGCCCCGACCGTCGAGGCGGGCGAGGTGCAGCACGTCCAGGTCGCCCAGGAGGCCATCAAGCCGCCCAAGCCGCAGAGCTGGGGCTCGCAGCTGTGGACCCTGATGCGCCGCTACATGTCGGTGCTCGCCTCGGACCGCGGCTTCCTCGCGCTGTCGGTGCTGCTGCCCGCGGTCATCGGCGCGGTCAGCGTGCTGATCCCCAACGAACCGGGGCTCGCGCCGAACCCCAAGTCGCAGCTCCACCTCAACAACGGGGCCGCGACGATCCTGCTGATCCTCGCGATCGGTGCCTGCTTCTCCGGCGCGGCCAACTCGGTCCGCGAACTGATCAAGGAACGGGCGATCTACGAACGGGAACGGGCCACCGGTCTGTCCCGCTCGGCGTACATGATGTCCAAGATCATCGTGCTGGGCATCTTCAGCGTGATCCAGGGCGCGATCATCTCCGCCGTCGGCTTCCTGCCGCGCAAGCTGCCCGCGCACGGCCTGATCGTCGAGAACACCCCGATCATCGAGATGACGGTCGGCATGATCCTGCTGAGCTTCGCCGCGATGATGTTCGGCCTCATGATCTCCGCGCTGGTCAAGACCGCCGAGAAGACCATGCCGCTGCTGGTCATGTTCGCCATCGTCCAGGTCGTCTTCACGGGCTGCCTCTTCCAGATCTTCGGCAAGCCCGGCCTGGAGCAGGTCGCCTGGCTGATGCCCGCCCGCTGGGGCACCGGCATCGTGTCCACCACGCTCGACCTGTCGCACCTGATGGGCCCCTGGAACAAGGACTTCCAGAACCCGAACTACGACCCGCTGTGGACGCACTCCGTCGCCCAGTGGTCGATCGACGCCGGTGTGCTGATCGCCATCTCGGTCGTCATCGGCATCATCGTGACGCGCCTCCAGCGCCGGCACGAGCCCGAGGTCATGCAGAAGGGCTGAGGCCCCGACCGCCCGGTAGAGGGGCGGCCCTCCCGACGGGGAGGGCCGCCCCTCTCGCGTTCCGGCGTCGGCGCTCCGGTCCTGTGTTTCCGGTCCTGTGTTCCGGTCTTGCGCTCCGGGCCCATCGGCCTAGGTCTCCGGACCTGCGACCGGGGCGCCTGCGGACGGACGCCGGGGCGGGGGCCCGGCGGTAGGTTGGCGGTATGCCCAGTGCGCCCAGTGACCACCGCCCGGCGGCCGGTCCCCTCCCCGACGGCCGGATACCGGTCGGCCACGCCCACCACGACCGGCTGCCCGCCTGCGACCCCTGCCTGGCCGGCATCGAGGCGGTGAGCCGGGCGCTGCTCGCGATGAGCCGGCACCTGGAGGTCCGCGAGGTGCTGCGCCGGATCACCGCGTCCGCCCGGGAACTGCTCGGCGCCGAGTACGCGGCCCTCGGTGTCCCCGACGACCACGGCGGCTTCGCCCAGTTCGTCGTCGACGGCGTCACCGACGAGCAGTGGCGCGCCATCGGCCCGCTGCCCCGCCAGCACGGCGTGCTCGCCAAGATGCTCCACGAGACCGGGCCCACCCGGCTCGCCGACGTCCGCCGGGCCCCCGCGTTCGGCGGCTGGCCCGCCGCGCACCCCGAGATGGACGCCTTCCTCGGCATGCCCATCCTCGACACCGACGCCGCCGAGGACGAGCCGCAGGTCACCGGCGTCATCTTCCTCGCCAACAAGCACGGCGGCGGCCTCTTCACCGACCACGACGAGGAACTGCTGCGGATACTCGCCGCCCACGCCGCCCTCGCCCTCTCCAACGCCCACCTCTACGAGCGCAGCCGGGAACTCACCCTCGCCGGCGAGCGCGCCCGCATCGCCCACGACCTGCACGACGCCGTCTCGCAGAAGCTCTTCTCGCTGCGGCTCACCGCCAAGGCGGCCGCCAAGCTCGTCGACCGCGACCCGGCCCGCGCCCGCGCCGAACTCGCCGAGGTCGCCCGGCTCGCCGCCGAGGCCGCCGACGAACTCCGCGCCGTCGTCGTCGAACTGCGGCCCGCCGCCCTCGAGGAGGACGGGCTCAGCGCCACCCTCGCCTCCCAGGTCCAGGTGCTCGACCGCGCCCACACCGCCGACGTCGCCTTCGCCGCCGACGGCGTCCGCGCCCTGCCGCCGGCCCAGGAGGCCGCGCTGCTGCGGGTCGCGCAGGAGGCGCTGCACAACGCGCTGCGCCACTCCGGCGCGCGGCGCGTCACCGTCACCCTGCTCGGCACGCCCGAGCGCGGGGCCGTCCTGCAGGTGCGGGACGACGGACAGGGGTTCGACCCGGAGTCCGTCCGCCGGGCCGGAAAGCACCTCGGGCTGGCGTCGATGCGCGACCGGGCCGCCGCCGTCGGTGGCCGGCTCACCCTGGAATCCGCCCCCGGCCGGGGCACGCTCGTCGAGATGGAGGTCCCCGGTGCCTGAGAGCACGCCGCCGATCCGCGTCCTGCTCGTCGACGACCACCAGGTCGTGCGGCGCGGCCTGCGCACCTTCCTGGAGGTGCAGGACGACATCGAGGTGGTCGGCGAGGCCGCCGACGGCGCCGAGGGCGTCGAGCGGGCCCGCGAGCTCGACCCGGACGTCGTCCTGATGGACCTCAAGATGCCCGGCGTCGACGGGATCGAGGCGCTGCGCACGCTCAAGGGCGAGGGCAGCCGGGCCCGGATCCTGATCGTCACCAGTTTCACCGAGCACCGCACGATGGTCCCCGCGCTGCGGGCCGGCGCCGCCGGGTACGTGTACAAGGACGTCGACCCGGAGGCGCTCGCCGGGGCCATCCGCTCGGTCCACGCCGGCCACGTCCTGCTCCAGCCCGAGCTCGCCGAGGCGCTCCTCTCCGACGACGGCCCGCGCGCCCCGCAGGGCCGGGGCGGGACGCTCACCGAGCGCGAGCGGGAGGTGCTGGGGCACATCGCGGACGGGCGCTCCAACCGGGAGATCGCGCGCAGCCTGCACCTGTCGGAGAAGACCGTGAAGACGCACGTGTCGAACATCCTGATGAAGCTGGACCTCGCCGACCGCACCCAGGCCGCGCTCTGGGCCGTGCGGCACGGGGAGGGCCGGGAGGCGTAGCGGCGTCGGCGGGGCGCGTGGGGGTGGCCGTCGCGCCGTGCCGGACGGGAGGTGATTCGGGGCGGTGGGCCTCAGATCCGTGTTCGGAGTGTGCCGTTCGGCAGGGGCGGGGCAGAAAAGACGTGATGGGGCGTCAGGGGGGTGTGCCAGGCTGAGCACCGACATCGAACCCGGGGGAGGACTTGATGAACGCGCCGCGCAGCGAGTACGGACCCGTCGTGCTCGCCAACGAACTGGAGCTGACGCACCGCCTGTTCGAGCGGGCCAGGCACCTCGGCCTGGTGCCCCCACCGGACGTCGAGGACCGGCGCTGGTCCCCGGCGGTGGTGGCGCCCCTGCTGGAACGCCGCGCCGACATCGCCGCCGCACTGGCGGCGGACGTCGCGGAGCGGGCCGCGAAGCTGGCGCAGGAGACGGCCCGCGAGCGCGAGGCCTACGGCCCCGAGGTCCTGCGCAGGCGGCTCGGGCTGGTGCGCTGGCAGTTCGACGAGGCACGGGAGCGCGGGCTGATCCCCGAACCGGACGTCGACGGCCGGGCCTGGTCGGCCGCGGTGGAGGCCGAACTGCGGGCCGGCGCCGCCGAGCTCACGGCCGCGCTGGGTGCCGTCCCCCGGGTGGGCGCCGGCAAGGCCGCCGTCGCCCTGGGCCACACCACCGGCCTCCCGGTCACCGCGGACGACATCCGCAAACTCGCCGAGGCCGGGGTGCTCGTGGCCTCCGGCGAGTTCCGGGGCCACCCCACGTACAGCCGCGAGGCGTTGTCGGCGGTGCCGGAGGCCGCCGTCGAGGAGGTGGTCACCGAGCGGCTCCGCCGCGCCGAGACCGAGGCGCAGGCGGCCGCGGAACTGCTGCGGCGGCGGATGGTGGAGAGCCTGTCGGCGACGGAGGCGGCCGAGGAGCTGGGCTGGTCGGCGGCGCGGCTGGCGGCCGCCGTGGCGAAGGGCGCGCTCACCCGGGCCGAGGACGGGCGCTACGACCGGGCGGAGGTGATGGCCTTGGCGGCGGCCGATCCCTGGCGGTAGGGCGGCGGGCGGGTGGTGCGGGTGCTGTGTGGTGGCCGGGCGGGCTGCGCCTTCGGAGGCGTCCCTGCACGGCGGCTGCCGGGCGGCGCGGGCGCAGGGCTCGCGGGTATGGCGCGGTGCGTCAGTGGGCCCGCCCCGGATGTGGCTGCTATGGCTGCTTTCCGGCCATGTCTCCGCCGCCCCGGCCCCACCTCGCGCGGGACGTCGGTCCGTCCGATTCCCGCGCGGGTGGGGCGCCGCCGGGCTCAGCTGTCCTGGCGCTCGTCCACCAGGGCGTTGTAGGCGGCCACCTGGGCGCGGCGGGCGGTGCGGCGCAGCAGGGCGAGGACGGACTGTCGGGCGGCCATCTCCGAGGCGCTGACGGCGGCGCCGTGGCCGCCGGCGGCGATCGTCAGGAGCGCGGACACCTGGCGGGCGGACTCCAGCACGCGCACCGCGCGGGCCGGGTAGCCGGGCGCGAGCAGCTCCGCGTGGCCGCGGCGGCGGTAGGCGTCCAGGGCCCGCAGTGCCTCCGGGCCCGCGCCGGCCACGTCGAGGCGGGTGAGCAGGACGGTCGCCTCGCGCAGCCCGTCGGCGAGCTCGCGCTCGGCCTCGTGCAGGGACGGCACGTCGGTCGGCGGGCCGTCGTTGACCGTCGAGCAGCGCCACAGTACCGTCGCCGATCGGTCCCCCGCCGGGCCGAAGACCTCGACCTCGGGCACCAGTCCGAGCGGTGCGCCGACCGCCAGGACGGCCTCGCCCGCGCCCATGGCCCGCTCGTTGAACCCCGCCGGGCCGGTCAGCCCGAGCGGGTGCCCCGCCGAGGGGAGCGCCAGCCGAAGGCCCCGCACGCCGAGCACCCGCAGCCGGCCGAGCGCCCACGTGAGCCCGTGCTGCTCGCCCGGCTCGTCGCCGGGCAGCCCGGTCACCCGGTGGGCCTCGTCCTCGCCGAGGACGGCGGCGGCGGCGTTGTCCGGCGGGACGAGCCCGGCGAGCAGGGCGCCGCCCCAGGCGGTCAGCCGCCCCGAACGGGGCTCTTCGTACGGATTGTCGGCAGGAGTCGCGAGCATCCGGCCAGCCTACGGAATCGGCGGTCATCCGCGTGGCGTAGGTTTGCCCATGCGCGTGCGGCGCACCCACCCCGTGCCCACCGGCTGCCGGAGTAGGCTCGCCGCCCGCACCGACGGCCGAAAATCTTGTATTGGGGAAGGCGTAGGCATGAGCGACGTGCTGGAGCTGGTGGACGTATCCGTGGTCCGGGAGGGGCGCGCGCTGGTCGACCAGGTCTCGTGGTCCATCTCCGAGGGTGAGCGCTGGGTCATCCTGGGCCCGAACGGCGCCGGCAAGACGACGCTGCTGCAGATCGCCTCCTCGTACCTGTTCCCGACCGCGGGCAAGGTCTCGGTGCTCGGCGAGAAGCTCGGCGAGATCGACGTCTTCGAGCTGCGCTCCCGGATCGGCCTCGCCGGTGCCGCGATGTTCGACAAGCTCCCCGCCGAACAGACGGTGCTGCAGACCGTGCTCACCGCCGCCTACGGCATGACGGTCAGCTGGCAGGAGAGCTACGAGCAGTCGGACGAGTCCCGCGCGCTCGCGCTGCTGGACCGCCTCGGCATGTCCAACCTCACCGACCGCAAGTTCGGCACCCTCTCGGAGGGCGAGCGCAAGCGCACCCTCATCGCCCGCGCGCTGATGACCGACCCCGAGCTGCTGCTGCTCGACGAGCCGGCCGCCGGCCTGGACCTCGGCGGGCGCGAGGACCTCATCCGCCGCCTCGGCGCGCTGGCCCAGGACGAGTTCGCCCCGGCGATGGCGATGGTGACCCACCACGTCGAGGAGATCGCCCCCGGCTTCACCCACGTCCTGATGATCCGTCAGGGCAAGGTGCTCACCGCCGGCCCGATCGACACCGAGCTGACCGCCCGCAACCTCTCGAAGTGCTTCGGCCTGCCGCTGACCCTGGAGCGCCACGGCGACCGCTGGTCGGCCCAGGGCCTGCCGCTGGGCTGAGCCCCCGTCCGACGACCGTCCGTCCGACGACCGTCCGTTTGACCACCGTCCGGCCCGCCCCGGGAACCGGTCGCACGCGCGACCGGTTTCCGCCCCTGGACCTGCGGGAACTGTCCGCCACGAAGGCCCTTCGTCCCTAGGATGGATGCGTGGACAGCTGGATGTGGTGGCTCCTGGCCGCCGTAGGGCTCGGCATACCGCTGGTGCTCACCGCGATGCCGGAGTTCGCCATGTTCGCGGTCGGCGCGCTGGCTGCGGCCGGCGTGGCCGGACTGGGCGCGGGGGTGGCCTGGCAGACCCTGACCTTCGTGGTGTCCTCGGTCGCCCTGCTGGTGGTCGTCCGCCCGATCGCCTACCGGGAGCTCAGGAAGGGCCCGAACATCAAGATGGGCATCGAGGCGCTCCAGGGCGCCACCGCGGTCGTCGCGGAAACCGTCGACGGGGAGGGCGGACGGATCAAGCTCAACGGCGAGATCTGGTCGGCCCGAGCGCTCCACCCGGACTCGGTGTACCAGCCGGGGCAGCAGGTCGACGTCGTCGAAATCCAGGGCGCGACCGCCCTGGTCGTCTAGGGGAGAGTCCGTGGAACCCGTCCTTATCGTTTTGGTCGTCCTGGTCGTGGTGGCCTTCATCGCGCTGATCAAGACGATCCAGGTCATCCCGCAGGCCAGCGCCGCGATCGTGGAGCGCTTCGGCCGCTACACCCGGACCCTCAACGCAGGTCTGAACATCGTCGTCCCGTTCATCGACCGGGTCCGCAACCGCATCGACCTGCGCGAGCAGGTCGTGCCGTTCCCGCCGCAGCCGGTGATCACCCAGGACAACCTGGTCGTCAACATCGACACGGTGATCTACTACCAGGTCACGGACCCCCGGGCGGCGACGTACGAGGTCGCGAGCTACATCCAGGCCATCGAGCAGCTCACCGTCACCACGCTGCGCAACATCATCGGCTCCATGGACCTGGAGTCCACCCTGACCTCCCGCGAGGTCATCAACGCCGGTCTGCGCGGCGTCCTGGACGAGGCGACCGGCAAGTGGGGCATCCGGGTCAACCGCGTCGAGCTGAAGGCGATCGAGCCGCCGACCTCCATCCAGGACTCGATGGAGAAGCAGATGCGCGCCGACCGTGACAAGCGCGCCGCGATCCTCACCGCCGAGGGCCAGCGCCAGGCGCAGATCCTCAAGGCCGAGGGCGAGAAGCAGGCGGACGTCCTGCGGGCCGAGGGTGAGGCGCAGGCCGCGGTGCTGCGCGCCGACGGTGAGGCGGCCGCGATCCGGACGGTCTTCGAGGCGATCCACGACGGCGACGCCGACCAGAAGCTGCTCGCCTACCAGTACCTGCAGACCCTGCCCGAGCTGGCCAAGGGGGACTCCAACAAGCTCTGGATCATCCCCAGCGAGGTCGGCGACGCGCTCAAGGGCCTCGGCGGCGCCTTCACCGGCCTGACCGGCAACGGCGGCGCGAACGGCGGCGCGGTCGCGGCCCCCAGCGTCCCGGCGGCGCCGGCCACCCCGGCCGCCACCCAGGTGCCGATCGACCCGGCGGCCGGTCCGCGGCCGGTGGACATCGACAAGGGCGCGGCCCGTCCGCGGGTGGACCCGGCGCGCGAGTACCGCAAGATCGACCCGGAGTGAGCGGACCGCGGTGAGGCCGTGAGGCAGCGGCCGCCGTGAGGCACCCACGCGGGAGGGCCCGCCGTCGCACCGACGAGGTGCGGGGCGGGCCCTCGGCGTGTCGGGAGGGTGTTCCGCATCGTGGTCGGGGCTGGTCGGTTCGGCGGACCGTCCGGCATGATCCCTTCGGACCCGGACGAAAGGAAGAGGTGACCCGTGACGCTCTGGGAGGCGATAGCCGTCCTGGTGGCGGGCGTCGGTGCCGGGATGATCAACGTGATCGTCGGCTCCGGCACCCTGATCACCTTCCCCGTCCTGCTCGCCGTCGGCATCCCGCCGGTCACCGCCAACGTGTCCAACTCCTTCGGCCTGGTGCCCGGTTCGCTCAGCGGCGTGATCGGCTACCGCCGCGAACTGGCCGACCAGGGCCGCCGCCTGCTGCGCCTCGGCACCGCCTCCCTGCTCGGCGGGCTGGTCGGCGCCGTGCTGCTGATCACGCTGCCGAGCGGCGCCTTCGACGCGATCGTCCCGGTGCTCATCATGCTGGCGCTCGTCCTGGTGGTGATCCAGCCCCGGGTGGCCAAGGCCGTCGCCGCCCGCCGCCGCCCCGGCGGGGACCCGGACGGCAGCCTCGTCCTGCTCGGCGGCGTCTTCCTCACCGGCATCTACGGCGGCTACTTCGGCGCCGCGCAGGGCGTCCTGCTGATGGCTCTCATGGGCATGCTCCTCCAGGAGGGCATCCAGCGCATCAACGCGGTGAAGAACGCGCTCGCCATGATCGTCAACGGAGTGGCGGCGCTGTTCTTCCTCTTCACCTCGAAGGTCGACTGGACGGCCGCCGGGCTCATCGCCGTGGGTTCGCTGCTGGGCGGCCTGATCGGCGCCAAGGTCGGCCGCCGTCTGCCGCCGACGGCGCTGCGCGCGGTCATCGTGGTGGTCGGCCTGGCGGCCGTCACCAAGCTGCTGCTGGGCTGAACCCGGTCCCGCGGCGCCGGGCCGGCGCCCCGGCACAGGCGTATGTTCGTCGCAGTGCACGCCGATCCGCCGACAGCGGATCCGACCAGGCTTGGAGCGCTTCGATGAACAGCAGAGCACGGCTGACCGAGGACGAGATCGCGGCGGCCCTGGCCGACGTGCCGCACTGGTCCCGGGAGGGCGAGAGCATCGTCCGCACCGCCGACGCCCCGGACTTCCCGGCGGCGATCCGCGTCGTCGACGCCGTGGCCGAACAGGCCGAGGCGCTGGATCACCACCCCGACATCGACATCCGCTGGCGCACCCTGCGCTTCGTCCTCTCCACCCACAGCGCGGGCGGGCTGACCGGCCTGGACTTCACCCTCGCCACCCGCATCGACGGGGCCCTGAGCGCCGAGTCCGCCGCCTGACGGAGGCCGGAGCGGGGCGCTCCGGTGGGCGTGAGATGCTGACTGCCGCAGTGCAGGCGGCTCGGGAGGGACGGGAACGGATGGCGCAGGAGCCCTTCGGAGACGCCCAGCAGCAGGCGTGGTACCCCCAGCAGCAGGACTGGCAGGGCGGTCACCCCGAGCAGCAGCACGGCCAGCAGACTCATCACGCCCAGCAGGGGCACTGGCAGACGCACTGGCAGACGACCACCGGGTACGGGCAGGGCGGCTACGGGCAGGGCGACTACGGCCAAGTCGCGGGGTACGGCGAGTACGGGCACGGCACCGGGTACGGACAGGACGGTCAGACGGCCTACGGGCAGGGCGGCTACGCCCAGGACCCGTACCAGCCTCACCAGCCCCACCAGCCCTACCAGTCGTACCACCCTTACCCCGGCTACGAGCAGCAGCAGTACGCCGAGTACGCCGAGCACTCCGAATACGCCGCGTCGGAGCCGCAGCAGCCGGCCGAGGACGGCCTGTACGTCCCGGCGGGCGCGGAGTACTCGGCCGACGGCTACGTGCACCTCGAGTCCACGGAGCCGGAGCCGGCTCCCGCAGCGCCGGGGGAGCCCCAGTCGCAGGCTGCCGCCGAGCCCGTCGTGTCGTCGCGCTCGGCCTCGCGCCGGGGTGGAGACGGCGGCGGGAAGGGCGCCAGCGGGGTCAAGGGCGCCAAGGGCGGTGGTACCTCGCTCGCGGACCGGGCCCGGGCCGCTGCCGATGCCGTGCTGACCGGCGAACACGTGCCCAGCCGCAAGGCGCTCATGGTCCGCACCGGCGCCGGCGTCGCCGCGCTGGGTGTCCTGATAGCGGCCGGTCTGATGGTCGGCGTCGAGGGCAGCGGCAGCGCGTCCACGGCGGGTGGCGGGGGCGGCGAGCCCGGCTTCACCGTCGCCCACACCAAGGCGTGGTCCGTGCAGCCGGTCGCGGCCGCGCAGCCCGGGGCGGACGACACGCTGGTCGGGAGCTGGCTGCTGGCCGACGCGGTGGTCCGGGCCGACGCCTCCGGCGTGCGCGCGTACGACCTGGCGGCGGGCAAGCCCGGCTGGTCGGTCGAGCCGCCGGCCACCGGGGCCGTCCCGTGCGGGCTGTCGCCGACCGTGAACCCGTCCGGTGTCGGCGCCGTGCTCTTCCGGGCCCAGGCGGATCCGAACAGCCCGTGCACGCTGCTCGCGGCGGTGGACACCAAGACCGGCAAGACCGCGTGGACGAAGACCCTCTCGGACGCCAAGGGCGCCTACGCCGCGCACGTCGGAGTCACCGACGACAAGATCGTGGCCGTCGGCGACGACCGGGCGGTCGCCTGGGACGCGGCCGACGGCAAGGACGTCTGGCAGTACACCGGGCAGGGCAAGTTCTGCACGCTCTCCGGCGGGGTCACCGGCAAGACCGTGATGGTCGCCTCCACCTGCGCCGACTCGACCCCGGCCGGCCAGGCCGTCGCGCTCAACACGGCCGACGGCAAAGTCAGTTGGTGGCGTGGCCTGAACAACAACCCGAAGACGGTGACGGTGCTCTCCGCCGAGCCCGCCGTCGTCCTCACCACCGGCGAGAAGCCGGCCGACGACCGGGTGTTCGCGTGGGGCGCGAACGGCGACCCGGCCGCGGAGATCCCGGTCGGCAGTGACACCGGCCGCCTGGACGTCGCGCACGGCACGTTCTCGGCCACGCCAGGGGTCTTCTTCCAGGACCGGACGATGGTCACCACGCTGGTGCCGGCCAACGGCGCCGGTGCCGTCGTCGCGGTCGGCTACGACCTCGACAGCGGGAAGCAGAGCTGGAAGGCCCCGGCCGCCGAGAAGGGCGTGCTGCGGGCGGTCGCCCTCGACGGCGGCTCCCTCGTGCTCGCCGCCGACGAGCGCCGCGACCAGCCCGCCCACCTCAGCCGCTTCGCGGTCACCGGCGGCCACGAGTCGACCGGTGGCAATTTCCCGCCGGGCACCGGCTCGCTGCTGATCTCGGGCCGGGTGCTGATCGGCGGAGGCAAGGTCGTCGTGGTGCCCGAGCACTCGGCGAACTTCGGCACGGCGGCCGGCTACCAGGCGAAGGGGTAGCCGACCACCGTTTCCGTGGAGTGGCGCTACGCCGCCGGTACGACCGGCAGCCAGTCGGCGAGCTCCCTGGCCTCCGAGTCGCGCAGGCCGAGCGCCAGCATCAGCGTCGCCTGCGGGGTCGGCACGAACGGGCGGCGCAGCAGTTTCATCCCCGCCTGCTCCGGCGTCCGGTCGGCCTTGCGCTGGTTGTCCTCGGCGCACGCGGCCACGGTGTTCAGCCAGCTGTCCTCACCGCCGCGCGACCGCGGCTGCAGGTGGTCCACCGTGGTGGCCCGCCGCCCGCAGTACGCGCACAGGTGCTGGTCACGGGCCAGGACACCCCGCCGCGACCACGGCGCCTGTTGTCGGAACGGCACCCGTACGTACCGTTGGAGTCTGATCACCCGCGGCACCGGTACGGTGACGCCGGTACCCCGGACCGTGCGCAGCGGATGCGCCTGCTCCACCACCGCCTTGTCCTGGAGCACCAGGACCACGGCGCGCTGGAGCGACACCGTCGTCAAGGGCTCGTAGCTCGCGTTCAGAACCAGCGTGTTGCGCACCTCGGCACACCCTTCCCACAGGCGTGCCACGGCGGCACGACCGTCTCCACACACGTCACTGCCGCCGCACGGCGGTGGGACCACTCTGAATGGGCCCGCGGCCGACGAACAACGGAATTTCCGGTATCGCGGGGGATTCGGGGAAGCGGGGACGGTCCCTCGGGAAAACTCGCTGGCCGGGACCGCGTAGGCTCTATCAGGCTGGAGTCGTACCGACCCGAGGCCCGACCGAACCGGGCCAGCACCGGGCCGGACGCCCGATCGAAGGAGAAGCGTGACCGTGACGGACATCGTCGACGAGCTGCGGTGGCGTGGGCTGATCGCCCTGTCCACCGACGAGGACGCACTGCGCAAGGCGTTCGCGGACGGCCCGGTCACGTTCTATTGCGGCTTCGACCCGACGGCCCCCAGCCTGCACCTCGGCAACCTCGTGCAGATCCTCACCATGCGCCGCCTCCAGCAGGCGGGGAACCTCCCGCTCGGCCTGGTCGGTGGTGCCACGGGCCTGATCGGCGACCCGAAGCCCACCGCCGAGCGCGTGCTCAACGACCCCGAGACGGTCGCCGCCTGGGTCGACCGCCTGCGCGGCCAGATCTCGCGCTTCCTCGACTTCGACGGCCCGTACGCGGCACGCATGGTCAACAACCTGGACTGGACGTCCGGGATGTCCGCCATCAGCCTGCTGCGCGACGTCGGCAAGTACTTCCGCGTCAACAACATGATCGCCAAGGAGGCCGTCGCCCGACGGCTCAACTCCGACGCGGGGATCAGCTACACCGAGTTCAGCTACCAGATCCTCCAGGGCATGGACTACCTGGAGCTGAACCGCCGCTACGGCTGCACCCTGCAGACCGGCGGCAGCGACCAGTGGGGCAACCTCACCGCCGGCACGGACCTGATCCGCAAGGCCGAGGGCAAGTCCGTGCACGCGCTGGCCACGCCGCTGATCGTCAAGGCCGACGGCACCAAGTTCGGCAAGACCGAGTCCGGCACGGTCTGGCTCGACCCCGAGCTGACCACCCCGTACGCGTTCTACCAGTTCTGGCTGAACGCGGACGACCGGGACGTCTCCAACTTCCTGCGGATCTTCAGCTTCCGCTCGAAGGAGGAGATCGAGGAGTTGGAGCGCGAGACCACCGAGCGCCCCGCAGCCCGCCTGGCCCAGCGCGCCCTGGCCGAGGAGCTCACCACCCTCGTCCACGGCGCCGACCAGTACGAGCGCGCGGTCGCCGCGTCCAAGGCGCTGTTCGGCCAGGGCGACCTCGCCGACCTGGAGGCCCCGACCCTGGCGGCGGCGCTGGCCGAGGTCCCCAAGGCCGAGGTCGCCGAACTCCAGCCGGTGGTCGACCTGTTGGTCGCCGTCGGCCTGGCGCCGAGCCGCTCGGCCGCCCGCCGGACGGTCAAGGAGGGCGGTGCCTACCTCAACAACGTCAAGGTGACGGACGAGGAAGCGGTGCCCACCGAGGCCGACCTGCTGCACGGCCGCTGGCTCGTGCTGCGTCGCGGCAAGCGCAACCTGGCGGCGGCCGAGCTGACCGCGCCCGCGACGGCGTGACCGAAACCCGACGCCGCTGACCAGCGGCTTCGACGACCGAGGGCGGGATCCAGCCGGATCCCGCCCTCTGCGTTTGACGACGTCCTCCAGGTGGCCTAGTGTTGAACGAGTCGCTGAAGCGGCCACCCCACTTGGTAACCCCCACTCTCACTCGAAGCCCATTAGCTTGGGTCGTTCGGCGTCTGCGCCGACAGGGTGAGCGTGAATTTCGGGCGAACACCCGGAATGCGCTAATGTGGAGGCCGTCGCGGAAAGCGGTCCCGGCCAGTTCGGGAAATCAGATGAATGAAACTCCGGAAAACGGGGCGGAAAACGTCTGATAAGCTGGAAACACGAAAGAACGAAGCGCCCGGTGGGCCCGCTGGAAGGCGGCTCGAAGGAAGCGTCCGTTCCTTGAGAACTCAACAGCGTGCCAAAAGTCAACGCCAGATATGTTGACATCCCCGGCCTCGGTCCTTCGGGATGGGGGTTGGAGATTCCTTTTGAAGTAAACA
>NZ_JAQYXB010000517.1:0-307 GCF_036322405.1 Streptomyces sp. SP17BM10
CCCACGGCCCCGCTTCCCCCCGTCCACACGTCCCAACGGGCCCCCGCCAACGGTTGCACAGCCCCGCTACACGAGGAAACCACACCGCCACCAACCGCAACGGACCCAGGAAGGCGCAGTCACACAACCAGCACATGACAGCGGGGAGGCCCCCGCCCCCCCCGCGACCCGCCCCCCGCCCCCCCCCCCCCCCGCCCCCCCCCGCGGGCGCCGCCCTCCCCCCCCCCCCCCCCCCCCCCCCCCCCCCCCCCCCCCCCCCCCCCCCCCCCCCCCCCCCCCCCCCCCCCCCCCCCCCCCCCCCCCCCCC
>NZ_JAQYXB010000518.1:0-348 GCF_036322405.1 Streptomyces sp. SP17BM10
GTGTTGTTTGGGGGTGTGTGTTGGGGTTGGGTTGGGGTGGTTGGTGGGGGGGGGGGGGGGGGTGGGTTGGTGGGGTTTGGGTGTGTTTGTGTGTTTTTTGTTTCGGGTGTGGTTGTGTGGTTTGGGTGTGGGCGGGGGGGGGCCGCCCGCCACCACCCCCCCCCAAAAAAAAAACCAAACCACACACCCACCACCACCCCCCCCCCCAAACAAAAAAAACACACCACAAAAAAAAAAAACCACACAAAAAAACAAAAAAAAAAAACAAACAAAAAAACAACCAACAACCCAAAAAAAAAAAAAAAACCAACCAAACAAACCAAAAACCAACCCACCAACAAAAACACA
>NZ_JAQYXB010000519.1:0-310 GCF_036322405.1 Streptomyces sp. SP17BM10
GGTGTGGTGGGGTGTCGGGGGGCGGTGGGCGGCGTGTGGGGTGCGTGGCGGGGGTGGCGGGGTGTGGGGGGGTGGGGGGCGGGGGGCGGGGTGGGGTTGGGGGTGTGGGTGGGGGGGGTGGGGGGGGGGGGGGGGGGGTGTGTTTGGGGGGGTTGGGTTGGGGGGGGGGGGGGGGGGGGGGGGGTTGGATTGTGTTCAAAACAAAAACAAAAACAAAAAAAGCGCCACCCCCCACACCCCCCCCCCCCCCCCCCCAGGAATCACCCCCCCCCCCCCCGACCCACACCACAAACAACAACAGCAACAACAA
>NZ_JAQYXB010000520.1:0-348 GCF_036322405.1 Streptomyces sp. SP17BM10
GCCGCCGGGCGTGGCGGCCAGGCGCCGGCCGAGGCACCCGGTCGGCCGCACGGCGAGCTGGTCGTCCCCGCCCCGGTCGGCGATGACGGCGGCCAGCAGGGCGGCGGAGCGCCGCGCGACGCTCGGCGGCAGGACGATCAGCCCGCCCCAGCCCCGGGGCGGTTCGAGCGCGGCCACCCCGCCGAGGCCCCACACCGCCGCCGGCGCGGCGACCTCCGGGGACTCGGTGACGCCCACGGCGACCGCGCACCCGCTCACGCACCACAGCCGGGCCACGACGCCGGCCTCGCCCAGCCCGCCGAGCAGGCGGTCCGCCCGGGCGAGACCGGCGCGCACACCACCGGCGGC
>NZ_JAQYXB010000521.1:0-303 GCF_036322405.1 Streptomyces sp. SP17BM10
ACGATCCAGTCGATCCCCGGGTCGGCGTCGGCCGCGGCCAGTTCCCGGTCCAGCCCGCGCCGCTGGGCGCCGCCGGAGTAGCCGTGGACGTCGGTGGGGCCGGCGTCCTGGGAGGCGACAGCGGGGGTGTTGGGGTTGGCACGGGTGTTCAAGGTGTTAAAGGGGTTCTTCTGCTAGGCAAAGGTGGCCTCGGAGGGGTTCGGATGGTGTTCCTTGTGTTTGTTTAAAAAGTCCGGTTCGGCGGGCCACGGCGCGTCCTCGATCACGTACACCGGCGGCCGCTTGCCGGTGGCCGGGTCGACC
>NZ_JAQYXB010000522.1:0-306 GCF_036322405.1 Streptomyces sp. SP17BM10
GCCGCCGCGTTCAGCAGGACGGTGTCCACCACCGGGCCGGTCGCGCCCGCCAGGCCCTCCCGCACTCTGCGCGCGGGGTGCTCTGGGCCGCCGGCGACGCTCGCGGGGGGGGGGGCGGGCGGGGGAAAAAACCCACCACGCACCCAAAGCCCCCGCCCCCCCCCCCCCCCCGCCCCCCGGCCAGGCCCCGGCCCCGCGCCCCCGCCCCCCACCCCCCCCCCCCCCCGCGCCCCCAACCCCCCTCCACCAAACCCAAACACAAAACCACACACCCCCCCACCACCATCCAAGCCCACCACCACAACC
>NZ_JAQYXB010000523.1:0-300 GCF_036322405.1 Streptomyces sp. SP17BM10
CGGCCCGTTGAGCCGTCCGCAGGGCCGCCGTACCCGTCCGCCGCCGCGCCTTCGTCATCGCGTACCCCCTGTGCCCGCGTCGCTCCGCTCCGGAACCCCGGCCGACTCTCGCGCCGTGATCACGTCACGGAAACGCCCTGGTGCCGCGGCGACGACCGCCGGAGAACGCAGACGGCCCGTGGGCTGCTCCTCCGCGCCGGCCCGGGCACTGGCCGGGCGCCGAGGCACCGGGGCTGTACCGGTGAGCCCACGGGCCGGGTGACTGCTGTGGATTTCGCCTGCCGGGAGCCCACGGGCTCC
>NZ_JAQYXB010000524.1:0-4309 GCF_036322405.1 Streptomyces sp. SP17BM10
CGCCTCCGCGATCCGCAGCGCCTGCTCCACGCCGTACTCGTCCAGCTCCGACAGGAGGCCGTCCACGCCCTCCCGGTCGGTGGTGTGGTCGTCCGCGAAACGACGGTCACCCGTCGCGTCCGGCACGTGCTTCACACAGACAACGATCCTCAAGCTCACGGCCTGTCTCCTGTACTGGTCTCGTCCGGCGGCTGCGGCTGTGCAAGCCGGTGCGAACACGGCTCGCACCTGCTCCGGGCAGCGGATTTCCCGTGCCGGTCCGGAACTTCCTGGCAGCATACTCGCCGGTAGCTCAGTGGTCACTACTGGCCAGTAGCTTACGCCGGGAGGGCTGCACCGCCGCCTGCGCCCATCCTGCCCCAGCCCGCCGCCAGCACCACCCGACGGGGCGGCAGAACCTCGGCGGGATTGCCGGGTCCGACGATGGACAGATGACGGCGAACAGATGACAGATAACAGATGATGAAATCTGTCATCTGTTATCTGTCCGCCGTCATCTGTCGGCTGTCATCAGACCGCCCGCCCCAGCGCCGCGATCACGTCCGCCTTGCGCGGCATCCCGGCCGCCCGCCGCACCACCCGCCCAGCGGCGTCCAGGACGAGCACCGTCGGCGTCCGCAGGATCTCCAGCCGGCGCACCAGTTCCAGCCGCTCCTCCGCGTCGACCTCGAGGTGCGCGACGCCGTCGACCATGCCGGCCACCTCCGAAAGCACCCGCCGGGTCGCCCGGCAGGGCTGGCAGAACGCCGTCGAGAACTGGACGAGCGTCGCCCGCTCCCCCAGCGCCCCACCCAGCTCCGCCTCCGACAGCCGGACCGTCCCGTCTTCGCTGGGCACCTTCGACCTCCCGTCAAACCTTCACCAACAGCAGCTCGCGCCCCACCTCCACCGCCACGGACGCGATGACGCACGACCCAGGGGCCCGACCGCCCCCAGTCTGCGCCAGCAACATGCTCATCCCAAAAGCGGATTGTCATAGACAGGTCGCCCTCCGACACTCGGCCCGCGTAGCATCGGCGAGTGGATTCCGACCGCCCCTCGCAGCCGCCGATGCCGACTTCCCACCGCTACGTCGCCCTGGGCCGGGCCACCGCCTCCCGCTGTCACCGTCGCTGACGCGCCGCCCGCACGCGCCCCCGCCGCCGCCCGTCGCGACCCTCCCGGAGCCCCTGTGCAGATAGACCCCCGTGGCCCCCGCTTCTCCGCCGCGCTCAGCGCGATCGTCCTCGCCGCCGTGCTGATCACCGGCAGCGGTTCGCTCCTCGCCCTCCAGGCCGCCGTCTTCGCGCTCCCCGCGTTCGGCGGCCTGCGGCTCTCCCCCTACGGCTGGCTCTACCGCACCTTCGTCCGTCCCCACCTGGCGCCGCCCACCGCGACCGAGGACGAGCGCCCGCCACGCTTCGCCCAGGGCGTGGGCCTGGTCTTCGCCGCCGTCGGCAGCCTCGGCTTCCTCAGCGCCGTCCCGTGGCTCGGCCTGCTCACCACCGCGTTCGCCCTGGCCGCGGCCTTCCTCAACGCCGCGATCGGCTACTGCGCAGGCTGCGAGATGTACCTGCTGATCCGGCGCGCCCAGGGCCGGTCCGACCTCGTGGCCTGACTCGGCCGGGAAAAGTTCCCGCCCGCGCTCATCACCGATATCACACGGCGAATGTCCGCTTGACGGCACGCCTCAGGTGACAGCAGGCACTCGTTCGGGGGATCATCTCCGTGTATCACCCGTGACCGCCGCGGCGTGCCGTGCTCCGGTCGGCCCCGCGCAACGACGCGGGTACCCGCCGTACCGGGCTCCGGCCCGTGGAAGTCAGGACTGACCGTGGCAGAGTTCGTCTACCCGCCGGTGATCGGCGCCGCACTCACCGCCTTCCGCGCGCTCGACGTGCGCATCAACATCGTGGGTGCCGAGCACATCCCCGCCGAGGGCGGAGCCGTCCTCGTCAGCAACCACATCAGCTACCTGGACTTCCTCTTCGCCGGCCTCGGTGCCTACCGCGGCGGCAAGCGCAAGACCCGCTTCATGGCCAAGGACGACGTCTTCAAGCACGCCATCTCCGGCCCGCTGATGCGCGGCATGAAGCACATCCCGGTCGACCGGACCGACGGCCAGCCCGCGTACGAGACCGCGGTGCGCGCCCTCAAGGCCGGCGAGGTCGTCGGGGTGTTCCCCGAGGCGACCATCAGCCGCTCGTTCATGCTGAAGAAGTTCAAGACCGGCGCCGCCCGCATGGCCGCCGACTCCGGCGCCCCGCTGCTGCCCGTCGTCCTGTGGGGCACCCAGCAGCTCTGGACCAAGGGCCGCCCGAAGACCCTCACCAAGCGGCACGTCCCGGTCACCATCATGATCGGCGAGCCGATCCACCTCGGCCCCGACGACAAGCCCGTCATGGTCACCCGCAGGCTGCGGGCCGCGATGAGCGAGATGCTCGACCGCGCCCAGCGCGAGTACCCCGGCAAGCCCTCCGGCCCGGACGACACCTGGTGGCTGCCCGCGCAGCTCGGCGGCACCGCGCCCACCCTGGAGGTCGCCGAGGCCGAGGACGAGGCGGAGGCCCTCGCCAAGGCCGAGCGCCGCGCCGCCAAGGGCTGACCCGCCGACCGGTCATCCGGTCCGCCACCCCCGCTCCACCGTTACTCCATGTGGCCGAGCGAACGCGCTACGACGCGTGTCGCCCCGGCCGCCGACGCTGCCCGTCTGACACAGTGACAGACCCCTTCGGGGGCCTTCGTCCTGAATCGGCGACGGAGCGAGAGTCGGAGCGGCCGCGAGGCCGGAGACGGAGATGACGCGGATGACCGGCACAGGGCAGTCAGCCACGACCAGGGCCCGCACCCGCGCAAGCGCCGGTGCGGGCCTTCTGCTGCTGGGCACCCTGCTCACCGGCTGTGGCGCCGAGCCCGGTGACATCCCGCTCTCCGAGATCCGGCCCGAGAGCCCCACCGCGACGCCCGGGTCGACGACCTCGCCCACCCCCGGCGTCGTCGGCGCCGCAGTCGGTGCCACCGGTGCCCCCGCGGTGGCGGCCCACAACGGCTTGATCGCCAGCCGGGCGTTCCTCGACCCCGGTCGCACCACCAGCGCCATCGTCACCGTCGGCCCCGACGGGAGCGGCGAGCACCAGGTCACCAAGCCGCCCGTCCGCACCCGCGACGACCGCCCCGACTGGTCCCCCGACGGCAGCACCATCGCCTTCGACCGCACCGACCCGCAGACCGGCACCGCCCGGCTCTGGACGGTCACCGCGAGCGGCGACGGCGAGCACCAGATCGGTCAGCTCTGCGAGAACGGCGCCGCCGACTGCACCAACGAGGACGAACGCGCCCCCGCCTACTCCCCCGACGGCACGCAGCTCGCGTTCAGCCGCTCCTGGGGTGCCGTCAACCCGGCCGGCAACAACACCACCCAGATCCAGTACTCCGACCTCTACCTGATGGCCCCGGACGGCACCAACGTCCAGCGCCTCACCTTCCTCACCAACGACAAGCCGTACTCCGGCGAGGTCGGCAACCCCAGCTGGTCCCCCGACGGCAAGCGCCTCACCTTCGAGTACCGCACCGGCCCGAGCGGACAGCCCGCCAACTCCCGGGCCGTGTACGTCGTCAACACCGACGGGACGGGCCTGCGCCAGCTCACTCCCTGGGAACTCCGCGCCGGCGACCGCGCGAGCTGGTCCCCCGACGGCAGCCAGATCCTCTTCACCACCTACCCGGCCGGCCCCGAGAACGCCCCCGGCGGCGGCATCTACACCGTCCACCCCGACGGGAGCGCCATCGCCGCCCTCACCCCCGCCCCGTCCGACGCCTACTACGGCGCCGCCTCCTACGCGCCCGATGGCCGGTCGATCGTCTTCGCCCAGGCCCCCGCGGGCGCGACCGCCGACCTCTACAGCATGCAGTCGGACGGCACCGGGGTCGCCCGGCTCACCAACAGCGCCGGCAAATGGCTCGGCCGGCCGAAGTGGGGCACGGCCGCGCCGTCCGCTCCCGCGGCACCCGCCCAGTCCCCGGCCCAGGCGCAAGCCCCGGCCCAGGCCCAGGCACAGGCTCCCGCCGAGGCACAGGCTCCGGTCCAAGCACCGGCACAGGCCCAACCGTCCCCGAACGCTCAGGTGGACCCGCAGGCCCCGGGCGGTCAGGACGGCGAGGACGACAACTGAGCCCTTCCGGGAGCATCCCCGGAAACGCAAAAGGACCCACTCCCGGATCGGGAGTGGGTCCTTTCGGAATGATTGTTCGGCGGCGTCCTACTCTCCCACAGGGTCCCCCCTGCAGTACCATCGGCGCTGTGAGGCTTAGCTTCCGGGTTCGGAATGTA
>NZ_JAQYXB010000525.1:0-322 GCF_036322405.1 Streptomyces sp. SP17BM10
CGGTGGCCGTGTCTTTTTTAGGTGCCGGCGTCTCAGCGGCGCGGGGGGGGGGGGCGGCGCCACCCCCCGCCTCAGGCTCGTCGTGGTGTGAGTTTCTCACCCGGTTGGTCCAGCTCCTTATCGCCCCCCCGCCCCCCCCCGCCCCGACGTCCGGCACCGGCCGAGCGCGAAGGCCACCGAGGCCCAGCACGCGAAGGGCCAGCTGACCGCCCGCGAGCGCATCGACCTGCTCCTGGACGAGGGCTCCTTCCACGAGGTGGAGCCGCTGCGCCGGCACCGCGCCACCGGGTTAGGGCTGGAGGCCAAGCGCCCCTACACGGAC
>NZ_JAQYXB010000526.1:0-66135 GCF_036322405.1 Streptomyces sp. SP17BM10
GCCGCACCGCCTCGCGGCGCTGACGTGCCTTTGCCGTCAGCCCGCCCCCATCCGCATAACGCATACCAACGGCATAGCGCGCACACGGCCGTCAGTCAGCTACCCAAACAGGCCAATCACCTCGAAGCGCCAAGGTCAGTAAGGCGCTGATGCCGCAGGCGGAGCCCTTCCGGTCCTGGGCGACCTTCTCGTTCACGGCCTCCTCGGGGCGCGTCAACGAGTGCGACCTGTTCATCCTCGTGCCGCGCGGCCTCTTCCTCGTGGAGCTCAAAGCGCACCCGGGGCGCCTCGTCAACAACGGGAGCACCTGGAACTTCCACGGCCCCGACCGACTCCGCACGATCGACAACCCGCTGCACCTGACCGACCTCAAGTCCAAGGAACTGCGGAGCAAGCTCTCCTGGGCCGCCGGGAAGTTCCACACCGGCGTGCGCATCCCGTTCATCTCCCCGGCGGTGTTCCTGTCCGCCCCGAGCCTTCGATCCGAACTCGACGTCGGCCAGCAGACGAACGTCTACGGACGTGACGACGGCGCCAGCGGCCTGCCCCGCATCTGGCAGGACTTCCTCGGCCTGCCGCCGCAGCGAGACTCCGAGGCTGCCCGGCGCGAGCGATTCGAGCTGGCGCGGGCCCTGCCCGATCTCATGAAGAGGATCGGCGTCAAGGCATCCACCGCCCACCTGAACTTCGGCGACGGCTGGAACCTCGCCGGGCGCCCCCTTGACGGTGGCCCCACCTGGGAGGACCGCCTTGCCATCCGCGAGCAGCCCATCCGTGAGGAAGGCCGCGTCCGCGTCTACCTGGTGAGCCTCCAGGCAACCGCGGAGACCCGGAACTCGGTCGAACGAGCAGCCCGGCGCGAGTACCAGGTCCTCCAGGGCATCAGCCACCGCGGCATCGCCCAGGCCCGGGAGTTCCGCGACCACCAGGGTGGCCCGGCCATCCTCTTCAACCACCGCGCCGCCGACCTGCGCCTGGATGCCTACCTGGCCACCTACAGTGCCTCGTTGACCCACGAGACCCGACTGGAGCTGGTACGCCAGATCGCCGACGCGCTGCGCTACGCCCACCAGCGTTCGCTCTACCACCGCGCGCTCGCGGCCCGATCGGTGTACGTCTCCTGCAAGTCCGACGGGTCCAACCCGGTCGTGCGCATCATCGACTGGCAGGTCGCCGCCCGCGACTTCGACAGCACCTCGCACACCTCCCTCGGCACCCCCAGCGCCGGCGGCGATCACGTCGAGAACGCCGCACAGGTCTACCTGGCGCCGGAGTTCGAGATGGAGTTCGCCGACCCGGTCGACCTGGACATCTTCGGCCTCGGCGCCCTCGCCCACCTGATCCTGGCCGGCGAGCCACCGGCCGAGCGGCGCAGCGCCATGATCGAGCGGCTGACGAACGACGGCGGACTGCGTCCGTCCGCCGTGTCGGACGCCGTGTCGGAAGAACTCGACGGCCTGGTGTTCCGGGCAACCCGGGCGGACGTGGCCGAACGGCTCGACTCGGTGGACCGGTTCCTGGACGAACTCGACCGAATCGAGCACGCAGCCGCCACGGAAGTATCGGCGCCGGTCGGCATCGACCCGCTCGCGGCGATGGCAGGGCAGAACGTCGATGCGGAGTGGACGGTCGAGAAGGTCCTCGGCACCGGCGCCACCGCCAGGGCTCTGCTCGTGCGGCGCGAGGCGGAAGATCTCGGGGGCGCGATCCGGGTCGATCGGCGCGTGCTCAAGGTCGCCCTGGACGAGACCCGCGACGACCGCCTGGAATCCGAGGCCGACGTGCTGGCCAAGGTCGGCGGTGGCGCCGTCGTGCGGCTGCTCGACGGTCCGCGCAAGATCCACAACCGGACGGTGCTGGACCTCGAGTACGCCGGCGAGCGCTCACTCGGTGCCCGACTGCGTGGGGACGGGCGCCTGACCTACCACGAGCTTGAGCGCTTCAGCAGCGACCTCTTCACCGCCCTCGACCAGCTGGCCGGCAAGGGCGTGCGGCACCGCGACCTCAAGCCGGACAGCTTCGGCGTGCTCCAGCGGGCCGACCGATCCTGGCAGCTGGTGCTCTTCGACTTCTCCCTCGCCGAGGCATGGGAACGGGACGTGAAGGCCGGCACCCGCGGCTACCTCGACCCGTTCCTCGACACACCGCGCCGGCCGGTCTTCGACAACCACGCCGAGTACTACGCCGCAGCCGTCACCCTGCACGAGATGGCGTCCGGCGAGCGCCCCCGCTGGGGCGACGAGATGACCGATCCCCGCACCACCGACGACGAGTACCCGGTGATCGCGGAGGAAGTCTTCGAGCCCGCGCTGAAGGGGACGCCGTAGGCGCCCCTGGAAGCGAGGTGGATCACGGTGATCTCGGCCGCGAGCAGATCCTCCTCACGCAGGCGGGCCCGGCGGGCGGCCTCGCCGGCCCGCCAGGCATAGAACGACGACCGGGAGATCCCCAGGACGGCACAGATCCGCTTGACGCCCCAGGCGCCGTGGTGATCATCGACGAAACGGAAGCGGATCACCGTGTCGTCTCGGTCGCGAAATAGGCGGCCGCCTTGCGCAGGTTTTCGATCGTCTTCTGCTGCTCGAGGTCTGGCGCCGCAGCCGGGTGAGCTCCTCGCGTTCGGCGGTAGTCAGCTCGCCCGGCCGGCTCTCGCCCCGGTCGGTCTTGTGCTGCTTGACCCAGCCCCGCAGCCCCTCCGGGCTGACCCCCAGTTCCCGGGCGATCTCGGTGACGTTCCGATGTGGCGAGGACCGGATGAGCGCGGCCGCGTCCCGCTTGAACTCCGCCGTGTACCGCTTGGCCATGTTGCTCTTGATTCCCACCTGGTGCTGCTTCCTGCGGGCTTGCATCGCCCAGTCTCCAGGTGTCCAACCTCAAGGGGAAACTTCAGGCAACACCTCCACCTTCACCCGGGTCACCTGCCCGACCCCGTTCCCGCCCGGCTCGGAGGTCATCGTGCTGCCGCTGACGCAGACCTTCAACGGCCCCGACACGCCCGGCATCCGCGTCCACGACGTCACCGAGTCGGGCTTCCTGATCCGGCTGAACGAAGTGCGCGTGAACGCCACCGTCATGAGCGACGGCAAGCACACGACGGAGAAGATCGGCTGGCTGGCCACCACCGTCTGACCCGCCACCTTCCGCAGGAGCGCGCCGCGCCCCGGCGGAAGGCCCCCGGGGTGAGCATGGCGGCGGCCGTGCCGTGACTGTGAGGATCTCCCAGCCCGGACCGGCGACATGGCGTCCCGCTGCGGAAGGCGTTGCTGTTCGGTGGACCCGAGGCGGCAAGCGACCCAACGACGCGGCACGATGCTCAGGCGGCGGCGCGGTGCTCGTCCTCGTCGATGGCGTCGTAGAGGTAGGTGCCGTGGGCCCAGTTGGTGAGAGTGCGCCGGTCGATGAGGATGAGGTCGTGGCGGGCGGCGAACGCGGCGGCGTCCCGGGTGAAGCCGTTGAGTCCGATCATGACGGGCACGTCGGCGCCGTGTTCGGGCCGGGCGGTGCCGTTGAACGTCTGGACGTCCCGGGAGCCGACCGGTTTGCGGTCGTGCTTGCATTGGAGGACGACCTTGCGGCCGAGGTGGTCCCTGGCGGTGACGTCCGCGCCGAGGTCGCCGGAGCGCCGGAGTGCTGCACCTGGAGGAAGCCGTCCCGGACGAGCAGTGCGGCGCAGGCCTTCTCGAAGTCGGTCGGGTCCATCACGTCGAGATGGTGGATCGAGTACGTCAGGGCGGTCGGGTCCTCGTCCTCGACATCGTCGGCCCAGTGGTGCACGTGCCCGCGCGGAGCGAAGATCCATGCTGCCGCCGCCAGGAGCGGAGCCAGGACGACGAGGCCGGCGGTGAGCGCCGACCACCAGGGGTGATCGGTGATCCAGCCCCCACACGTCCATGCTCAGCCAGTGCCAGAACGAGGTGGTCAGCCACTGCCAGAAGACTTTGGCGGCGGCCACGGCCAGTACCGCGCCGGCGATGAGCTTCAGCAGCGGATCGAAGGTGCCGTCATCGCGCACTGCCGTGTGCTCCTTCCCGCTGGATCCGGCGGGTGGCAGCGGGGGCGCCGAGTGCCCTGCGCCTGGGTGGTCCGGCGGGAAGGCGCAGTAGGTCGTGCAGAGCGGTGCCATGCTCGGCCCACCGGCCGAGCCGGTCGCGGTCGATCCAGTGGACGCCGTGCTTGTCGCCCCAGACTTTGGCGTCGCGGGTGAAGGACCCGTTGGTGACCACGACCGCGACGTCGGCCCCGTGCACGGGGCCGGCAGTGCCTTTCACCTGGTACATCACCTGGGAGCCGACCTTTGCGCCGACCGTGGTGTGCTTGGCCTGCAGTACGATGCGGCCCAGGGCGGGGTGCCGGCCGATCACGTCAGCGGCCTGATCCCCCTGCCGTCCTACCTTGCGGGCGCTCCAGCCGTCCCGGACCAGCAGGTCCCGCAGCGCGTACTCGAACTCCTGGTCACCGAGCGCGTCGATGCCGGGCAGGCTCAGCCGCAGGGTCGCCAGGCGCTGAAGGCGGGCCCGGGTCGCGGTTCGGCGCCGCGCCCACCACACCGCTGCGGCCACACCGGCCGCGCCCACGAGGGCCGCAAGGACAGGCCAATGCGCCATGGCGGCCCGAGTGCCGGCCTCGGCCGCCCGGACGAGGAGGACGAGCACGGCGAGGGCGACAGTGCTGGCCGCGACGAACTCGGTGGTGCCCCGTGGCCGACGCAGCCGGCGCCGACGGCGCGCCATCAGCGCGCCACGGCGGGGGCGGAGGCAACCGGTGCGGGAGCCGGCGGCGGGGCGGTATCGGTCCCGCCGAAGCCGATGAAGTGCCCCCACAGCCACACGGCGGCGCAGATCCCGGCGATCGTCCAACCACTCATCCTCTTCGCGCTCGGGCGCGGGTTGCGGCGGATGTAGCTGCGCACGACGTGATATCCCTCGGGGACCGGCATCGGACTCGTCTCCCTCCCGTCGGCGGGCCGCACTACACGGCTCGTCTCGCCTCTTGATGTAGCAGCGCCCCGCGACAGAAACCGGGGGAACGTGGGGAGATGATCACGGGCCAGGATGCGAATCGGCCAAACCGATCGTGTGCGGTTTCCTCCGCCGCCGCCCCGACAGGACGCCCGTGGCCTCGCCGGATCGGACAGGCGCGCACAACAGTGCGGGGATAGGGGCAGGTGTTCGCGCCGACCGCCCTCGGGGAGGGGGCCGTTTCCACGTGGGACGGATGCCTTCCCCCGAGGCTCAGCGATGCTGGTCATGGATATGGCGAAAAGCGGCGGCGCACGGCGGTGGGATACGAGCGGGGGCGCCAGTACCGGCGCAGTCGGTACCCGACCGCTTCTCCAGCGGGAGCCGGCGGGTCGCGCAGGACCAACCAGCGGCGGGATTCCCCAGACCCACCCTCCTTCGCGAGCTGGAGGTCCTAACCTTTCGTCAGAAATGAGAGAGGGGTGGGCATGACGTCCGGTGGTGCGGGTCCGCAGCACGGAAGTCCGGCAGCGCAGACACCACGTGACGAAGGCAGTGGGCTCGCCCTGCTCGGTGGCCTGGTCTTCCTCGGCATCGTCGTGCAGACCACGGCCTGGATGTGGGGGCACCCCCTGGCCGCAGCAGCCGCGTTGGCCGGCACCGCCCTCGCGTTCGTCGGCCTGCGCCCGGTACTTCGGCGCAGCGGCTTCGGCCCACGACTGCGCCGATTCCTCGAACCCCTGTGGGCCCTCGTCCGCGCGGGCATCTCCGCACGCCTCGCCCTCGCCCGCACCACGCTCACCGCGGCCGTCACCGACCGCGTCGAGCAGTGGGCCCACCAGCCGCTGCGCCGGGCCGCGCCGTCCGAGCCCGCCGCCTCCTATGTGCGGCGGTCTCTCGACTACACGCTGGAGGCGTTCCAGGGCGCGTCGCCGGTCCGGTTCGAGGAAATGTGCCGTGAACTGCTGGAACGCGACGGCTTTGCCAGCGCGGAGCGGGTCGGTGGGGCCGGAGACCTCGGCGCCGACATCGTCGCCGACGACCATCTGGGACGGCGCGTGGTGCTGCAGTGCAAGAGGTACGCGAACGCGGTGGGGTCTGAGGCCGTGCAGAAGTTCAACGGAACCGCCCGGCCGGTGCACGGCGCAGCCGTCCCGGTCGTCGTCGCCCTCAACGGCTTCACCAAACCGGCAGCCGCCTTCGCCAACCAGCAGCGCCTCCACCTCGTCGACCGCGAGCGCCTCGCGCGCTGGGGCGCCGGTGAGCACCTCTACGACGTCCTGGAGATCGACCGCGGAACGGGGCAGCAAACCTGATCGTCGGCTGTCATCCACCAGTGGCCCACTACCAGCAGCGGTGCTGGCGCGTGCATCAACGCTGGAACCCCCCGATGTTGTCGGTGCTGGGCCATAGGCTTCTGGGACCGCCATCGACAGGGGGCTTCGTGTACGAGAACTCGCTGACCGTCGACATCCCGCTCGGCCCGTTCGAGGGGACACCGGTTACCGTTCACTCGGCCAAGGGCAGGAACGCCAAGCTGCACACCACGACGGACTGCTCCCTGCTCCGGACCGCGGCGGTCACGGAAGCCAGGCTCCCGCTGGATGTTGCGACGGTCGAGCGGTTGTGCGCCCAGTGCTGGTCCTGGGGGCCGTGGACGAGGTCGGGGAGCGGGTTGGGCGTCTTCCTGCGGGCGCTCGGCGGGGTCGGGCTGCTGTTCCAACTGCATTGCTACGCCGGGCCGGACGAGGATGTCCACTGGGATAGCGAGGAGGTCCAGGCCGCGGCTGATCTTCTTCGCTCGGCGGTCGCAAATCAGGAAGACAACGAGGACGACGAAGCCCCCGACGAGGATGGTCGACGCGACGCCGAGTGGTTGCGGAACCATATCTTCGATCGGTGGCGCGCCGCCGCGCAGAGCCTGCACCAGGCCGAGAGCACCGCGGCGATGTTCCCCTGGCTCGCGGACTGGGTGAAGCCGAAGCTGGCGGCCAAGAAGCACCACCTGGAGGAACTCCGCGGCCAGGCAGCGGCGTTCGTCGATGCGACAGGGCTCCTCACCGGCGCGGCCGCAGCCGGCATGAGCGAACCCGACCTCCCGGTGAACGATCCCGCGTTCGGCGCGCTCGGCAAGAGCGGCGACATCGCCAAGGCCCTCACAGCGCTCTGGCGCGGCTGGCAGGCCGAAGCCTCCCCTGGCAGGGACGGTTCCGCTCGGCCTACCTATGCGGTGGCGAACCTCATGCACGGAATCCGGAGCAACCGCAAGGGGTACGACCAGGCCCGCGAGGCCGCCGAACTGCTCGTCGCCTCCTGGGTGGAGCACACCCGCACCGCCGTCGCCGCGGCGGACCCCGCGTCCGCACAGCCGGTGAAGGTGACGCTGCCGGAGATCAAGGAGAAGACCCCGCACAGGCCCGAGCACGGTTTCCTCCACGACGTCGACTCGTGGACGCTCGGCGTCCTGGTCACCTATCTCACCGACGCCGACTGGGGCCGCCGCACCCTCACTCTCCACGTCCCCGCCCTCGTCGCGGAACGCCTCCTCGCCAGGTCCTGGCCGCTCGCCTGCGAGCTCCGCACCGGCGGCACCGAGCCCGAGAACGGCGACGCGCACCACCCCGTGAGCAACCTCCAGCCCGGGCTGTTCGACGACACCCCGGTCCTGGAACGTCTACCGGTCACGGCGGAGCACCTGCGTGCCCTGCGGACCTTCGCGCCCGACGCCGATCAGCTGTTCATCGTCTTCTCGACGAGCGGCGGCGCCGAAGTCCTGCCGCTGGCCGTGATCGAGAAGCGGCTGGCCGACGGATGGCAAGGCGTGATCATCGCCGGCGCCTCCGACCTGCCGGCAAGCCTGATCCATCCCTGGGCTGAGCGCATCGGCGCCCGGCCCGAGACGGGCACCTCTCTCTGGCCCCAACCCGTACCGGACGCGGACGACCCGCGATTCGGCGCTGAACTCGGTCTGGAGTACGGCGAACTGCGGGCCGCCTGGCTCGCCTTCGACGACCGTGACCGAGAACGCAACCTGCGGCTCCTCGCCATCCTCCGCAGCGTTCACGACCTGCGCACCGTCGACGGTGGCTACGACCGTGACGGCCACCGCCGGACAGTACCCAGCGCGGTGTGGCACGGCCTGCTCGCCGAAGAAACCCTCGACCTCGAACCGTTCGAGTCCGGGACCGGCGACTGGCGACGAAGGGGAAGCGGCATCCCGCTCGGCGTTCTCACGGACGTCCAGATCTACACCACGAACGCCAATCCGCGGATCCAGGGCAAGGGCCACTCGCCTCTGTGTAGGCACTCCAACGAGCGCGGCGTCGCGGAGGACGACGACGTCCTGACCCCAGCGGACCTGCTCGGCCGCGAGGACCTCGACTATCACTGGTGCAGCAAGTGCGGCGGGTACGCCGTCCGCAGGCTCACCGACACCCAGCTCTCCTACTACCGTGCGGCACACCGCCTGCACCTTCTCGCCCGGGACATCGACCAGCACGGGCCCGGCCACGCCCACACCGACCCCAAGACCACCGCCGAACAGCTGGCCGCACTCGCCGACTGGCACCCGATCGGCGAAAGCCACTGGTCCGGGCGCGGATCCCGGAAATGGCGCAGAATCGTCAATGATCTCCAGAACAAGGCCCAGGCGCTGCAGCGTCGTGACGCGCCCTGACCGCCGCGCCGTCGGCAGCAACTGCGGCGAGGTGCTCGGCCTGGGATCACTTCGGGGCCTCCCGCGATGAGTGCTCACGGGTGCCAACGGGCTGCGGCTTCAGGTGGGCATCAGTGATGCAACGGCTCCCGGTCGTGGGTGCGTTCCTTGGTCTCCCGGGTGCTTGCCGTACATCGCCCATATGCTCGCTGTGAGGTACAGCGGAGATCATCTGGGAGCAGCCGTGAAACCCGGAGACATCACCATCCCTCAGCGTCTGGGGCATCTCAGTCGTGACCCTCGCGGGTATCCAGTGATCGCGACGGTGGACCGCGGCAGTGACGGCGTCGACTTCGGCTCGATCGATGAGCATCGGAAACTGGTCCTCGCGACGTTCGACTGGTGTGCGGTCTGCGGCTTGCCGTTCCGCGACGAAGCACGGTGGCAGTTCGTCATGCATATGCCGGAAGGAGGAAGTGTCAACGCCATCTGGAGCGGCGAGGCCCCCGTGCACGAGATCTGCGGTGTCTACGCAGCACAGTCTGTCCGTTCCTGTCGTCTCCAGGCGCGCGCCTGGGTGACGACGGTCGCCGGGGCCAGCGTCGACCGGCCGGCGTGCTCGCGGCCGGCTACGCGAGCACGGATGTGGTGGAGATCAAGACCTCCGGACTGCAGGACGACATGTACGTCGTGCACTTCTCCCACACCTCCGCCGCCGGCAGGTTCACCTACTCCGACCGCAGAGAACTATACGATCGCTACCAGGAGTTGCTGGCAGCGGAGACGCACATCGAGGTCTCTCCCAGCGAGAAGACCCTGGTGGATCGTTTCAACGCCACCAGCACGCCAGCAGGCGAAGGTGATCCCGGCGCGACGGTCGCCGGCGCGGCCGTCATGGCGGCCGCGGGATACGCCCGCAACGTCTTCCGCCTGAGCGGGATGAAGACCTTCCAGGGGGCGTCGTACGCCACCATCGCGGCGGCGTTCCTCACCGCCGATGGGCTGCGTAGGACGGCGGAGACGTTCCCCGATGAATCCGGTCGAGCGGCGGCCCAATGGCTGCTGGAACAAGGCGACCACCTGCCTTCGGTACTTGCTCGCTGGCGGGCGCGCGGCATAGCGCAGACGACTGGCCGTACGGCTCCCAAGGCCAAACCCGAGGGGCCGGGTCGTTCGGTCCCGAAGAACGCCGCATGTCCCTGTGGCTCTGGCCGGAAGTCCGGCCGTGCCACCCAGCGGGGCTGTGAGGCGCTGAGAACGCCGGGAGTGACAGCCGCATCGTCTGCGGCACGCAGGCCAGGCCTGAGACAGCCAGCCGTCCTGACCGGCGCGCTCGGACCGGCTCGGTGCTGTCGTACGGCTAGCCTGCCTCGGGGCCGCCCGGAGCTGTCACCGGGTGGCGGGCGGCTTCGGCCACGCTGTTCCCTTTACTGCGGCCGTGAGGATGTCGCCGAGGCGGAGCCAGGCGTTGGGGCCGGAGGAGCTGATCGGGCTGTCGGCGAGCCGTTGCCAGGCGTGGTCGTCGTCGCCGAGCGTGCCGACGACCAGGGCGACCACGGTGGGGTGGATGCTGTCGTAGTGGCTTCCCCTCGTTTTGAGCGCGGTCCAGGCCGGCATTGCGAGGACGGTTTCGTTGCTGCAGTCGGGCAGAGCGAGAACGTGCCGGGCCCAGGCTTCGCGGTTGGCGGGATTGCCGCCCAGCCTGCTCCGAAGTTCGTGAGTCAGGGTGTGGACTGCCTGCCGCGGGTTTGTGTGGCGTGCGAGGACGTCGGGGAAGGAGCGGTTGTGCCCGTAGCCGCTGTGCGCGAACGACAGCAGTGCCTTCTCGATGAGTTCGTCGTTGCCGGCATGCCGGTCGAGGTACTCGTCGAGGACGTCTGCCGTCACGGCGGAGAGGGCGCGGGGCGTCACCTGTTCGGGATCGCCGAGTGCCGTGCGTCGTGTGGCGGGTGTCTGGGGGAGTGGGTCGGCGACGATCCGGCTGATTGCGGCGATCAGTTCGGTGAACTGCCGGTGGTCCTCCTGTGCCGTGTAGTCGTAGGACCTGGGACGGGCCTGGCCTCGGCGGGCTTCGCGGATCATCGACTGGACCGTCTTCTTGACGGCAGGTGTCACCTCGGGCAGGTGGAGCAGCATGGTGTGGACCCAGCGGAGGTCGCCTGCCTGGCTGATGCCGAGGGAGTCGTTTGGCTGCCAGGTGTGGAGCGCCTGTACGGCCACATCGGCGAAGTGCTGTCCCAGTTCGGCGAGTTCCCCTGTGGGGGTGAGCCAGGTGTAGGGATCGCCGTACGAGGGCTTGGCCTCGGCCGGGTTGAGCACCAAGCGCCACCGCCCCTCTGCGGCGCGGGAAGCCCAGGAGACAGCGGCACCCACGCCCCACCGGGCCCGGCGGCCACCGCCGTCCTCAAGGTAGCGCTCGATGTGTTCGCGGTCCTCCTCACCGAGGGAGGCGAGGTCGGCGGCGAAGCGTTCCCGGGCTTCCTCCGACGAGGACCCGTCCTGGAGAACGCGGCACACCCGGGCCACCAACCTGGCCTGAGCGAAGCGGTCCAGGTCCTCCAGGGCGATCCGCTTGAGCAGGCCGGGCTCGACCATCCACGGCAGGCTGCCGAGCAGTTGCTCCATGATGACGGGGTGGGCGTCGGTTCCTTCGGCGCCGACGACGAGCTGGGAGTGCCGGTCGGGGTGGCGCTTGAGGACTCCCGACCACATGGTCTCCCAGGCGGCGAACGCCTGCTTGAACCGCTCCCACCAGGCGTGGGAGCTCTCGTTGTCGCGCTCGCTGTCGTCGGGTGCATCGGGCAGCAGCGAGACCGCGGCGTTGAACACGTCGTCGTGAAGGCGTTCCGTCCGCAGGACCAGCTGGGCGGGTGTCGGTTCCTTGAGCAGGGTCGGTGTGATGAACGGACGCTCAGGCACCCGCCTGCGCAGCTCCGCTGCGACGGCCCTGCACAGAACCGGCGGCCGGCGGGCGGTACCGAGAGAACCGAGCTGGCCGGCCGTGCACTGTCGGAGTGCGTCGTCTCGAAGGGCATCCCCGCACTCGGGATGGGCAAGCGCGAGAGCCACCAGCTCGATCGCCGTCCCGACCGTATAGTCGGGCTCCGACTCCGCCTTCCGCAGGCCGTTCGTCACCGCCGCTTCCAAGAGCCAGTCAGGCGCCTCGTTCCGAAACGGTTTCGTGAGCAGTGCTTCGAGGAGACGCGTGTACTGCCGGTCGTCTGACAGCGCGCGGGCCTGTTCGGCAGCCATCCGGGCCGCGGCCGACCCGGCGTCGGCGCCGGCCGCAACAGCGACCAGGAACTCCACGGGCAGCCGTGAGCCGTTGGTGGCCATGCCGCACATCCCTCCCAAGACACGAATGGTCAGGCCCATCCTGCTCTATGCCTCGGACAATCAAGTCGAGAGGCCGGTCTACGGTCCAATAGTCCGGACCGGTCCGGCTTTCGAAGCGGACACGAGTGCTGCCGTCGGGTACGGTGTCGGACAGGACCAGGTCCGGACCGCCGACAGCATCGGCGGAACCAGCCTCGGCCGATGCTTTTCTCCACCGTCCGGAGGCGCGTCAGCAACGTGCCCACCAGCGGAACTCCACCCAATTCCGCGCTGCCTGCCCCTGGGCACGCCTTCCACCGCACCGGAGTTCCCGCATGCCCGAGCACCAACTCGCCACCTCACCGCGCGACTTTCTCTGCGAACACACCCTCAGTAAGAGCCGAGTCCTCGCACTCCTCTCCCACGACAACGGCCCCGACTCGCTCCAGGCCGTCCTCACCTGCCGTGACCCCGAACTCGCCCACCGCGCGGCCGAACTACTGCGCCGGACCCTGAGCCGGCCAGCCGATGCCCTGCCCGCGGAGTCCGTGGACGGGCTGTGCGGGCAGTTGCCGGACGCTCCGGCGTCCTCGCTCCGGCAGGCCGTCGCCCACATGCTGGCCGGCACCTGGCCGACCGCCGCCGGAACGCTCATCACCTGGCCCGAAGGATCCGCGCACGAGGACCTGGGACAGGACGACGGCGCCGACAGCGAGGACGGCGACAACGACGCGGCCCCGGACCCCGGCGGCCGTGCACGGGGTGAGGCGCGGCTGCGTGACCTGCCGGGCCAGGTCGTACGGATCGCCACGCTCCGCGAGTTCCACGTCCACGACCGGCAGGCCTTGCTGGACGCGGCGGGCGAGCAGGGGTGGGAGCCGATGCCGGCCGATCAGCTCGACGATGACGACCCGCACGACGTGGTCGGAGCGGTCATGTGGCTCGCGGACCCGCCCGTCGACGTCGACGGGGCGGACGCCCTGACCGAACGCAGCCATATCTCCCTGCTGCGGCGGAACAAGGGCGACGAGGTCGCCGAGTGGAGTACGGAGCCGGTCGTGGCGGACTTCGGCCCCGGCCCGCGTGCCGCCGAGGCCGGGGAGTCCCCTGAGCGCAGCCTTGGTGAGGAACTTCCCGATTTCGCGGCGCTCTTTCCCGTCGAGGCCCCGCACTGCGAGGACCCGGAATGTGAGGAAGAGAGCTGCTTGTGGCAGCTGACTCCCCGCACGGCCGACCTCCTCCACACCGCGCTGTCGCTGCTGGCCGACGAGGCGTACGAGGACGCGGAGGAACTCGGTGACGGGCGCCTCGTCCCGGACAAGCACGAGGGCAATTGGGGGGTGTTCCCGCGGCTGCCCAAGCTGACCTTCGCCACCGACCTCCAGTGGCGGCGCCGCTTCGCCCGCGCCGCCGACGACCTCGCTGACGACCTCGAACGCGGCCACTGGCCGCGGCCGACCTGCACCGCAGAGGAACTCGCCCTGCACCTCGCCATCGACGACGCCGGCGACAGCGCCGACGAGCTTGGGGACGACTCCGACGGCACCGGGCACGGCACGCACAGCACACTGCCGATGCACCGCGACGACTACGACTTCGGTGCCTGCACGGACATGTTCTTTCAGGACACCGACGTCCTCATGCTTTACAGTGCCCGCTTCGACGGTATCGAGGACCGCGACGGTGACGCCAACCGGCAGCTGGGCGTGGGCGACCTGCGCGTGCAGGCCTGGTTCGAACCGTTCGGGAACGTCAAGGCCCGAGACCCCCAACGCAGTTTCCGCCGCTGAACGGCCGGGCCCGCGCCGGACGGCGGGCCGAGGTGCGCACGTACCTCCGCCCGCTGCCGGCGGCGGGCGGGCGACTGGCAGGGGCCTTCCGGGCCCGACACGGTGCTCGGCCCCTTCCCGGCGCGGCGGCGCAGAGCGAACGGCCAGTCGAACGGATCGGGGCATCCTTCTGCGGCAGCAGACCGCACATGAGCTGTTCCAATGTCGGAGAACGCCCGACCCAGGAGGCCGCAGGGCCGCCCAGGATGGCTCGTTCAAACCAGTCTCCAGGTGTCCAACCTCAAGGGGAAACTTCACGGCCGAGCAGCGGCACGAGGTACTGCTCCAAGTGCTGGCGGTAACCGCGGGCGGTCGACGGCCGGATGTGGGGCTCGACGATCACGTACCAGCGCTGTAGCCACTGGCCGGTCGTGAGAAGTCCACCCTGGCGAGCGAGCATGGGGTCGCGCAGGCGCTTGAGCACGCGTTCGGCATCTGCCCGCGTACGGTAGCCGCCTCGACGCAGCCGGGACCAGCGATCATCGACGGCCACGTGTCTTGGCATCGCGAGATACCAGGAGCCGTGGCCACGGCGATGGAGCTCCGGGCAAAGGCTTCCAAGCTGTCGGCCGGTATGGGGGTCCCGGCAGCCGCACCGCTTGTAGATCGTTCCAGTGCCACGCATGACGTCCTCCCTCTGGAATAGCAGATGAACGTATAGCCAGCGTGTACCTGTGGCGGTGCGAGATAGCCCTGGTCCAGAGACCGGCGACGCTCTTGGAACGGCGTTCGGGAGCGCTAGGCGTGCTGAGGTGTACGGCCGAACGCTTCTCTCAGCAGATCGACTTCGGGTGAGTTCGAACCCGCGAGCGCTCGTCTGCCAGAACCTCTCGCGTCAGCGCTGCCGCGGGATTGGCAGGGGCTCATGGCGGTGCCAGATCAGTGATCGATCTTCGCGGCGAAGCTCCGCAGATCCCCATTCCAGGCGGACCACGCCTTCAGCCAGTGAGCAGGCGTAGGCGACGAGAACAAGCTTGGTGTCCGGCGAGAGGCGCGCGAGATCCGCATGAGGCTCGTCGTCATCCGGCAGTTCGATGCCGAGATCCAGTTCTCCCTGACGTGGGTCGGGACCGTGCCTGCGGATGAGGTCAGCACGGAGCCCTGACGCGCTGCGGAGCCTGGCAGCAGTCACGGGCACGTCCTTCTTCGCGTACCGGTAGGGGTAGATGACATGGCCGGCGATCACTGCGACGGTCCGCGCCTGGAGGCGCACCAGCTCAACGCCCGGAAGCTGCGATAGGCCAGCCGATAGTTCCTCGTACTGTGCGGCGTAGAGCCCGTGCCCGTACGCTTCGAGCGTCTGCGTGTGGACGCCTTCGTGGCCGCCTTGGGCACGTTCGTGGGCTCGGACAAGGCATGCGGGCACGATTGCTGTGACCTCGGTGGCGAGGGGGCCGAAGACGGTGCGTGCCCACGGACTGGCGGCGGAGTGCGCGTCTGACATGAGAATCCCCCGATCGATCGTCCTATGACCAACTTCAGGGTCTGACAGTCCGCTGATCGGCACGGTGGATCAAGGGCGCATTGGGGCATCTCAGGGTGCACGGAGCAGGAAGTGTTACGTGGTGAGGCTGGGGATGGGGCGGTGGGACTGTGCGATCGGTTCGGGGCCGCATCTCCTGTGCGACGCCGACGCCAGGATGATGTCCGATTGGAGGTTTGCGGCTCAGGTGGTGTCGGTGTCCCGGAATACGCTAGGCGGCCATGGACTGGCTGGAGCGGGTAGCGAAGCTAAGACGGTGGACGAACAACGACGTTCGGGCGCCGCACAAACCGTTGCTGCTGCTGTACGCGCTGGGCAGCTTCCAGCGCGATGCCGACGGTGAACTGAGGTACAGCGCTGTCGAGGAGGAACTGAAGCGGCTGCTCGAAGAGTACGGGCCGTCCCATCCGACGACCCCTGCGTACCCATTCCATCATCTGGTCAGTGACGGCGTATGGGAGGTCAGGACCGACCAAGGGCCTGGGAGCCCTGGAAGTGGGGTGCGGGTCCTCCGTGCCAGCGGCGCGACCGGAAGGCTCGCGCCCGAGTTGCGAACGGCTCTGCGGAAGGAGCCGGCGCTGCTGGGCCGTCTGGCGCGGGTGCTCCTGGACTTCCACTTCCCGCCGTCACTGCACGCCGACTTGTGCGAAGCCGTCGGCCTCGACCTGGACATGGTCGGGACCGAGGATGCGACCGGTAGCGGCCCGGGTGGGACGGAGCGGGCAGCGCGACGGCAGCGGGACCGGCGGATGCGTGAACTCATCCTGACCGCCTATGAGTTCCAGTGCGCCTTCTGCGGCTACGACGGCATGCTGGGCGCGAGCACAGTTGGCCTGGAGGCGGCGCACGTGCGCTGGTGGTCGTACGACGGGCCGGACGAGGTCGACAACGGCCTGTGTCTGTGTTCGCTGCACCACAAGCTCTTCGACAAGGGCGTCCTGGGCCTGGGGGAGGGCCGCCGGATACTCGTTTCGCGGCGCTTCGTCGGGCGCAGCGAGGCCAGCAGGCAGCATGTGCTCGCTTTGGCCGGACGGCCGGTCATCGGCCCGCAAGCAGGGGTTCCTCCGGTCGCGGGCCGGCACCGGCGGTGGCACGCCGAACAGGTCTTCCGGGGTGAGGCCCGGGAGCCCCTGACCCCGGCGTATACGGGCTAACAGAGGATGCACGGTCGTCGGCCCATCAGCGACCGTGCTCCGTTCGACTCCCATTCCGGGTGGCCCGTTCCCCGACCGTGCAGCCTGGACGGCACCGAATGCCTCGCCTGGAATCACCGAGTGGTCGTCAGCCGCGGCGGCCGTGCTCCACCGCGATCCGTCCTGCCTGCTGCCCGGTGACCAACTCCCGCAGTTTGGCGCGCGTCTCCGGGTCCGTCGAGTACACCACCGTGCCGATCATTCCTCGCGTCAGCAGCACCTTGTAGGTGTTGCGGATCAGCCGATCGATGTCGGCGTCGGTGGTGGACTTGCGGAAGACGGGGTCCTTGGACGCCGTCCGGTCGGTGACCCATCGGTCGGTGCGCCAGACGAGGTCCGGCCCGAGGATGACGCCGCTCCAGTCGTACTCGAAGCCCTGGGCGGTGTACACGCAGCCGACCTGGCCGAAGCCGGCCGGGTCGGTGGCCCACAGTGCGGCCGGAGGCGCGCCGGCGATCGAGCGGTCGCCGTACACGTTCCAAGGGCGGGCCCAGTCTCCGATCTGCACGTCTAGAGGGAGCGGATCTCCAGGTGTGATCTTCGTCGTCCACTTCCAGCAGTACCCAGCTGTGATTCGGGCGTTGAACCCTTCCACTTGGCGGGCTTCGAGGAACTTCTCTAGCTCGTCGGGGCTGTCGACAACCTTTAGGGTCACTCTGCCGTCGGGCTCCCATTCCACAGGGCCACCTGGCTCCAGCCCGAGCAGTCGCACCACCCAGTACAGGTAGGCGTCGCTACCTCCACCGCGGAAATGGCTGCCCAGTTCGATCACTTGGCAATCCAAGCCCTTTGCGACGGCGGCGGCGCGGATGAGGTCCACCGTTCCCATCTCGCCCGGCCGGACGATCTGGTTCTCGTCTAGCAGGAACACCGGCACTCGGGCGGCATCGATCAGTTCCTCGATCTGGGGCTTTCCCGTGCGGTGGGCCGCGCGTGTGTAGCGATTTGCTGACGTCTCCCTGATGCGGTGTGCCTCGTCGCAGATCAGAACGTCGAGGCCGTTGCGCTCGGCGGTCATGAAGCTGTTGAAGTACTTGAACAGCTCTTGCACTTGACGCGATCGTGCTGCGGCCGTCCGACGCATCGTGGTGGTGAACGAGCTGGATCCGGTTGCGTGGAGAGCCGCAACACCATGCCGGTACATGTAGCCCAGGAGCGACAGCGCGATGACGCTCTTCCCGGTGCCCGGGCTTCCAGTGATCACAACCACCTTCTTGCGATCAGTCTGCTGGGCCCGCCGCACCGCGTGCAGCACCACCTCACACGCAACCCGCTGTTCGTCGAGCAGAACGAACTGCTCACGCTCGCGTACCTCGGCGGCAGCTACCGACACGAGCTGTTGCGGGGGCCGGGTCTTCGCAGACAGAAGAAGATCAGCTGACTCGGCACCGTCTGCTGGGGCTAGTAGCGAGCGCAGGAGGTGAATGAAGCTCGGTCGCTGCCCCCCCGTGAACATCGCGACGTTGGAGCTCGGGCTCACGGCGAGAGTTTCCTGAGCCGCGAACTCCGCGACGTAGGGAAGGAATGCAACACCGGAGATCCGCTCAGGGCGGTCGGCTAGCGCCGCGTTGTACGACGCCAGATACGAGCAGTAGCCGCGCACCTGCTGGATCGGGTTGAGTAGAGGACGCGCGAGGCCGGGAACTCGGCACAGGTGCGCGATCTCGCCATCGGGCTCGACTTGCGACCACAGCTTCACTTCAACAACTACATAGGACGGATCCCCCGTTGCGGGGTGGATTCCCGCCAGCACGAGGTCGGCTGACCGGTTGGTGAAGGGGAGGTCATACTCAACCAACACTTCAACCTGGCCGAGACCGGCTTCCAGGAGAACGCTTAGAACCCCAGGTAGCCCGCGCTCCCACATGCGCCTCTCGGCCTGACTCGGCTGGTGCCCGCGGAGGAGCAGCGAGCTATGCTCGACTGCCGATGCGAGACTGCCAGAGAGGGCTTGTGCGGCCAGGAGGGATGCGGGACCGCGATACAGCACTTGTCTCCTCCTTGCTACTGGGGTTGGCTTCGTGGGTCGGCCGGCTGGGAGACAGTAACAAAACGGGTGATGGGGGAGCGGCTCCGCTCACTTGGGCAGGGCCTTGAGGATCTCAGGCCTGTCCTTGGGATCCGAGTTGGCGAGTGCCTCGCTGGCGATCTGCCGGGTCAGTCGAGCCCGGACGATGACGCGGATGATCGTCGAGACAGCGAGGAGGGAAGAGCCAATGGCAGTGTAGAGGGACAGCACGGAAGTCCTTAGGAGAGGCCGCGCGTGTAGGCGCCCAGCGGCGCCGAACGTGGGCGATGCATGATGCCGGGTTGCCAGAGCTGGCGCACGGACCTAGCCCGCGCCACAGCTCACCGCTCAAATCTTCCGAAAGCGGGAAGAGAACACCTGTGGCTGTGTCGCATAAGGGGCGCAGGGCAGGACCTGGTCTGGCGCGGCGCGTCCGGACATAGCCGAAGCGCTCGCGGGCATGCGCGAGGGCAACATGAAGGAACTCCGTTACGGGTGGGGGCATGTCCAAACATCGGAAGCCCGGCGGACCGTATGACTGTCCGTCACGTTAGCACGCCCAGGCAGTGAAGGTTGGGCGGTCTGCTGACCCGGTGGGGCCAGTGCCGCCTGATTGCCAGTCTTGTCAGCGCCACTGGGGAGCCGCCACGGTCAAACGCACCAACTATGGTTGCAGGAGCATTGCTTGACCTTATTCTCAGCGGGCCGGGTTGAGGATCCAACGGAGCACGGCGGGGTGCTGAAGGGCGGCCACTCAATCGAAGCCGCAAGAGTGCGGGCCGTCCTCGGCGACACCCTCCGTCAGGCCGACAAGCGCACCAATGGGGCGTAAATCGAATATTGGGAATATTGATTGCTCGGGCCGGGTCGGCAGTGTGATCCTTGTCACGGAACGGCAGAGGCGTCATGGCAAAGCCCCGGTTGCACCACATGGTGATGGAGTCCCAGCGTCACGCGCTCAAAGCGGTTGACGAGTGGAACGCCTCGACCGGGAACTACGGCGACTTCCTGACCCACATGCACAAGGCGTGGCACTACCTGCTGCACGCGGAGTTCCGCAAGGACGGCGTCGACTACCACTACCGGAACGGGCAGACCGGGTGGTACGAGTTGGTTGACGGTGAGCCCAAGGCGTGGCCGCTGGAGGAGTGCCTGAGGCGCCGGTACCTGGACCCGGCTGATCCCGTGCGGCTGAACGCCGAGCTGTTCGTCCAGCTGCGCAACAAGGTCGAGCACCGGTACGAGCACGGGCTCAAGGTGATCACCGGCGGCAAGGCGCAGGCGCTTGTCTTCAACTACGAGCACGAGATGGTCGACCACTTCGGGAGGACCTACAGCCTCGCCGACCGTGTGCGCTTCCCAATCTCCCTCCAGCAGCTCACCGCGGCTGGCCGGGAGGAACAGCGGGCTGCCGCCGCCAGGCTTCCTCAGCGAACCCGCGACCTGGTAGCCCGGTTCGAGGCGGCGATCGGCGACGACGTGCGGGACGACCTGCGCTACGACTACCGGATCCGCCTTGTGCCGATCGTGGGCCGCAAGACCGACGCCGACCTGGCGATCACCTTCGTGAACCTCGACGAGCTCACCGAGGACGAGCGGCAGACCATGACCGAGGCGGGCCGCCGCGGGATCGTGGTGACCCGCGACAAGCACGTGGAGGTCGCGGACAAGGAACTGCACCGGCCAGCCGACATCACCGGGCTCGTCAACGACCAGGTGCCGTTCGAGTTCAAGCTCCACCACCACACGGCAATGTGGCAGCAGCTCGAGGTCCGGCCACGCAAGACCGATCCGAAGCCGCACGCCACGGACGCCCGGTACTGCGTCTACAACGAGGCGTTCGACCAGTTCGTCTACACCGACGCCTGGGTAAAGAAGATCGTCAACACGATCGGCACGGTGGACAAGTACCGCGCGTTCTTCGGTAGCGACCCGGAGGGCCTCGTGATCCAGCTGCCAGGACAGCCGACGGGGGAGAACCGCGCCGCGGATCTCTCGGCTTAACCGTCCTCGGCAGCCGGCGGTTCCTCACCCGCGCGCCACGTACCGCGGTCGCGGACGTGGTCGAACACCTCGACCTCGGCGGCGAGGACGTCGAAGTGGGGGAGCGGTGTCCACAGGCTCCGTTCTCCGATGACGTACAGACGGCGTTTGGCACGGCTGGCGGCGACGTTGAGCAGGTGCGGGGTGCGGGCGGCCCAGTCGCGGGCGCCAGGCCGGCCGCCCCCGAGGACAAGGATGACAACGTCGGCCTCCTTGCCCTGGGCCCGGTGAACGGTGGCGCAGCGTTCGTCGAGCACCTCGAAGGTCCAGCCGGGGCGGTCGCCGCAGATCTTCTTGCACTCGGCAACGAGGGCGCGGAAGGGGGCGATGATCCGCAGCCGTTCGATGCCGACGCCGTGCTGATCGAGGCGGTTGAGGACGAACTTAAAGGCGCGGCGGTCGCGTTCGCCCCACGGCGCGTCGGGCGGGCGGGTGGGGTCGTCGGTGTTGAGCCAGCGGCTGGGCAGCAGGCCGTCGCGTTCGGCGTCGGGGAAGGGCTTGCCCGGGGTGCCGTAGACCATGAGGCCGCCGTAGGCGACAACGTTGCTGATGGTGAACATCGGTTCTTCGCAGCGGCGGTGGACGCGCAGGGGCGAGCCGACCCAGACGTGGTCGTCCTCGCCATCGGGGGCGGGCAGGTAGGTGCCGTAGCGGTTGGTCCGGTCGGCGACGGCCTGGGCGGAGGTGGCCGAGGGAAGCCACTGCTCGTCGACGTCGTAGGCGCGCAGCAGTCGGCGCTGGAGAGCGGTGGGCATGGTGACCACGGGTTCGAGCTGGAGGGGATCGCCGACGAGGACTGCGCGGCGGGCCCGCCACAGGGCGCCGACGGCGGCCTGCGGGGTGGCCTGGCCGGCTTCGTCGACCAGGACCCAGCCGATGGTGCCCTGCCCGAGGCGGGCGAACATGCTGCCGACGGAGGAGAAGGTGGTGGAGACGACCGGGACCAAGAGGAAGAGGGTCTGCCAGGCGCGCTCGACCTCTTCATCGGGGATCGGCCCGTTGGTGTTCGTCATCAGCTCCATGAGGACCTGCAGGTTGCCGTGAACCTTCTTCGCGGCGCCGGCGACGAGGGCGCGGTGCAGGTCGAGTGCGCGCAGGAACAGGTCGCTGCGGGCAGTCGACCAGGCCTCGTCGGACCACGGCGAGCCGAGTTCCTGGTCGCGCTCATCGAGGTGGAGCCAGCCGAGCGGCAGCGAGGGTAGCGTTCTGGTGGCCTCCCGTAGCCGGCGGTGGCGGGCATCGAGATCGGCGACGGCGGCGTCCAACTCGCGTCGCGCCGCCATGGCGGCGGTGCGGGCACCCGAGAGAGCGCCAGCCGCCGCGTTCTCCTGATCGAGAGCGGCCTGCACTCCGGCCCGGGCGGTCGCGAGCGCGTTGGCCGTTTCGGTGACAGCGGCGTCGGCGTCGTTGTGGAGTTCGACGGCCAGGGCCTCGGCGCGGACCGCGTCGGCAACCTGCTCCACGGCGTCGTCGAGGGCGCGCCGCTGCTGGACGAGCAGGTGCAGGATCTCGGCCTGGGTGCGTTCGCGATGCTGCTCGGCGGCCTGCCGGTCGGCGGTGCTCTGCAGCAGCCGGCGCAGCCCGCCGCGCAGACCGCGATCGACGGCTGGCGGAGCGTCGTGGCGGACGGTCAGCGCGTCCACGTACTCGCGGTGGTGCGCGGCCCGCTCCCGTGCGCCGGACAGCTGCGCGCGGGCGGCTGCCAGCTCCTGCCGTGCTCTGGGCACACGCTCGCCGGCCGTACGGTGACCGGCCTCGGCCGCCACCGCGGCGCCGTGGGCGTCGGCGACGGCAGCGTTGGCCGCCTCCAGGCGGGCCACGCACGCGATCACCCGCTCGTCAGCCTGTTCCACCGCGGCCTCCAGATCCGCGATCCGCCACCCGGCCCGCGGGGACTCGACGGCCTCCAGCGCGGCGGCTAACTGGATGCGCTGCGCGCGCAGGCGCTCGACCTCGGCTTCGGCCGCGCGGAACGCGGCGACAGCTTCACGCCACGACGGTACGGGCCGTGCCGGGGTCGTCGTCGGGACGGTGCCGGACTCGGCGGCCAGGCGGCGGCCGTGGGCGGGGGCGTTCGGCGGGGTCCAGTCGTTGAGGATCGCCTTCATGCCGCGCAGCGGCGGCAGGCCGGCGGTGGTGCGGGCGTCGTCCTCCTCCTTCGGCAGGCGGCCCCACCAGAACCGTTCGCTGAACTCCTTGCGGTTGGTCTTGTTGCCGAGCACGGCCGCCACCAGGCCCCACGCCGGCGCCCCGCCGAGGAGTACGGAGGCGAGATCGGAGAAGTGGTCCGGGCCGCCACGCCAGTGCTCGCCGAGCGCGTCCAGGCCCGGCAGCTCTGCGGTGATGTTCTCCACCGCGCCGTTGTTGGATGAGGTGACCACGATCTCGAACCCGGTCAACCGCGGGTCGAGTCGAGCGACATAGCGCCGGTGCTTGCCGGAGCGATCCAGCCCCTGCCACGCGCGGCCGGTGAACGCCTGCCCCGGACGGTCGAATGAGGCCATCACCGCCGCCCGCTCGACCACCAGGGCAGCCACCAGATCGCGCAGCATCGTGGTCTTGCCCGTACCCGGCGGACCGTTCACCGAGAACATCCCGCCCTCGCCGCCGTCGCGGTCGGCAAGCATGCGGTCGACCGCGAACTGCTGGCTCAACGCGAGCGGGAACCGCGCCGGAGATGGCCACCGGCCAGCCGGCACCAGAGCCGGGGCGACCCCGGCCAGGACCACCTCGCGGTCCTGCCGCACGTCGGTGCGCGCCGCCACGTCCACCGAGCCACGCTCGGTCAAATAGGCGCCCAGAGCAGGCCCGACCCCCTTGCCGGCCGCCGCGCGCACCCGGGCCAGGTCCGGCGGAAGAAGGCTGTTCAGGAACGGCGCCGCGGCGGCGACCTTCGTCCGCGGATCACGCGGACGGTGAACCAGCCTGCTGCGCACGCGGATCACCCGCGGCCGCAGGTGCTCCTCCACTCCGCACAGGTCCGCGATCTGCGCGGTCAGCGCCACCAGGTCGGCAAGACCCACTGCCCGAGGATCGGCAATCCCCTCCTGTGCCGTCGGGCCGTCCCCGTCCCTGGCCGGTGCCGCAGGTTCGGCAGTGGGGGAGGGGCCGGCGTCGGCCGGCAGGCCTTCCTCCGCGCGGTCCGGTGCGGGGCGGCGGGCGGCCGCCCAGTCGGCGGCCCGCCGCACGAGAGGTTCCGCCGCGCCCTGCAGCGCGGCGCCGGCGACCTCGCCGAACAGTGCGCCGACCGCGCCCACGGCCGCACCGCCCAGGATCTCGGCCAACAGCCGTTGCCAGCCAGGGGCCCGCGACGCCGACGCGGGATCCGCCGCCGGAGGTCGCGGGCGGGGCTGCTGCTCGGGCACCGGTCCGGGGGACGGCGACGGGGCGTAGGGGATGGTGGTGGCAGCCAGCGTGTCGATCGCGGCGCCGAAGGCGTCGTTCAGGTCCTCGAAACCGTCCAGCCACCCCGGGACGGACGGCCCGGGATCGAAGAGCCGCCCTGTTGCCCATGCGCACGCGGAGATCACCGACGTGTCATCGACTGGCCGGCCCTCGTCGTCCAGGATCAGCGCGAACATCGCACTCTGCCCGGACAGCACCAGCTCCGCCTGTGGCACCCCGGGATCGGGGTCCGTCCCTTCGGGCAGCACCGCGATCATCGCCTGCCGCAGCAGCTCCAGGTCGAACACCCCGCCGTAGACCTCGTGGCGCCACATCTTCCCGAACGGTGCACGGCGCTTCGCGGTTGCCGGGTGGTCCGAATCCCACGGCAGAGGCAGGAACGCCTGGCCCGGTTGCGGGGTCACGTCGATGACGTACTCGTCTGCGGGACCGGAGCGCGCGGCGCGACGACCGCGCGGCAGGGACGGAATGCTCGGCGGACTGAACAGCTCGATCGCCCGCCAGCACTCCAGCAGAGCCTCCCGGCGACGGTCCCGCACGTGTCCGCTCCGCACCCAAAGCCCCCGTGTCGAACTCGCGGCACGCGGCCGCTTCGTGTGCCGATCAGCTGCCCACAGAATCTACCGGAGCACCACCGAACACGCCGAGTGCCCAGCTTACGACCCGTCGCCTGGGGCGGCGGTCGGCCACCGCATGCAAGCGGCGTGAATCACCCGTCGGTGCGTGTCTCCGATGTACCTCCAGCACGATGGAGGCTCCTCGGACCCCACGACAGGGCGAGTTCGATCCAAGCAACCGAAGGAACGCGATCGGAATCGATCACCACACGCCAAGCCGACTAGTAGTACTTTGTGTTAGCTGGTCTTGTCGCGGTGCGTGCCTGGCAGTTCGCTGACTGTATGAGGGTTGGGGAACTTGCCGTCTCCTGGGGGCGGTTGGAGGAGTTCGCGGCTGAAGTGTTCGCGCCGTTGGTGCGGCGTGACCAGCGGGCCAAGGGCGGGTTGTACCTGCGGGGGCTGCTGCTGGACGGGCGGCGGAAGTCGGTGCAGCCCATGGCCGAGCGTCCGGGGATCGATCATCAGCAGTTGCAGCAGTTCATGACGTCTTCGACCTGGCCCGTCGGACAGGTGCGCGCCCGGCTGGCCCGGCGGACCGTGCGAGTGGTGCGGCCCGAGGTGTGGGCGGTGGACGACACCGGTTTCCCGAAGGACGGAACGGCCTCGCCCGGGGTGGCCCGGCAGTACTCCGGCACCCTGGGCAAGGTCGGCAACTGCCAGATCGGCGTCAGCGTCCACGCCGTCTCCGACACCGCCTCGTGCCCGCTGTCGTGGCGCCTGTTTCTGCCCACCTCGTGGGACGGGCCCGAAGCGGCCCGGCGACGCGCGGCCTGCCGGATCCCCGAGGACGAACACCACCGCCCGAAATGGCGCCTGGCACTGGAGATGCTCGACGAACTCTCCGGCACGGGCCTGCGACCTGCGGCCGTGGTCGCCGACGCGGGCTACGGCGCGAACGCGGATTTCCGCCACGGGCTCGAGGACCGCCACCTGGCATACGTCCTCCAGGTCAGGGGCGAGATGACCGCCCACGGTGAGAGCGCCGAGCCGTACCAGCCGCCCTACGGCGGCCTGGGCCCGCACCCGCTGCCGCGTTGCCGGACCCGCCCGGTCTCCCTGCGCGAGCGCATCCTGGCCGCGGGACGCAGAGCCGGACACAGCGTGACCTGGCGCAAGGGCTCCAAAGCCGCGATGAGCTCGCACTTCGTCCTCCTGCGTGTCCGGCTGGCCGGACGCCGTCCCAAGCCTGCCGGCGACGGAACGATCCCGCTCACCTGGCTGATCGCGCAGTGGCCGGACGGCGAGGCCGAGCCCGTCAAGTACTGGATCTCGAACCTGCCCGCCGACATCCCCGCCAAGGACCTGGTCAGGCTCGCCAAGTCACGCTGGCGGATCGAGCACGACTACCGCGAACTGAAGACCTGTCTGGGACTGGACCATTTCGAGGGCCGCTCGTTCATCGGCTGGCACCGCCACGTCACCCTGGTCAGCGCCGCCCATCTGTTCCTCACCGAACAGCGCACCCACCCACAATCCCCTGCCAGGGCCTGACCCTCTACCAGGCCCTGGCACTCCTCCAGCACCTCGTCACCACCTGGACCGGGACCTGTCCCACCTGTCGACAACCCATCCCCTGGCAGACCTACGACACCACCTAACAAAGCACTACTAGCAGGTGAGTGATCATGCCGGGGATGGCCAGCAGGTCGAAGGCGCTCGCCGTCGAGGCGACAGCATGATCGTGAGGGAGCCCGGGTCGGCCTGGCGGCCAAGGCGCAGCGCGAGGAGGACCAGGCGGGGTAGGGCGTGGGCGGTGGCCAGCACGCTGGCCTTGCGGCCGGAGATGAGTTCGGCGTCGCTCTCGGGCGGGCGGTACCCCATCATCTCGGCCTCGTCTTCGGCCGTGAGGTCGAGCTGTGGCGTGGTGCTCAAGCGGTTGCCTCCCAGCCCTCGGCCTTGGTGCGGATGGTGCGCAGGTGCTCGGTGAGGAACCATTCGGGGTCGCCGCCGAGCATGCAGAGCGTGACGAGAGCGGTGAGGGCGGTGTCGCACGCCTCGGCGCGCACGTGGTCCCAGGTGTGGGAGTGGCCTTTGTTCGGGTTGAGGCCCAAGGCTCCGATGATGGCCTGGGCGAGTTCGCCGGCCTCCTCCTGGACCTTGAGGCCTTGGAGCATCCGGAGCTTTTCGGGATCGTCCGTGAAACGCGAATTCAGCTTATTAGCAACCAAGTTGGCGACTTGCAGCAGCTCTTCCATGGGGGTTGATCCTGCTCCCTGTTCGATTTCGCATCCAAGCGCCGGGAGGTTCCCGGCGGTTCTCGGCGAGCCCGGGTCGAAGACCACGAAGACCACGTTTTCGATTCGGGCCGGGCCGCTCACCACAAGGTCGGGTCCTCCTGCGGCCGGGGGTGGCCGGGCAGGCCAGGCGGGACGGCAGCGGCCAGCAGAGCGGTCCAGGTGGCGTGGTGCCCGGCGAGGTGGATCAGCAACAGGGCGGCCGCGTGGGCGTCGAAGGCGGCTCGGTGGCGCTTCCCGGGGACGGCCGACAGGTCGATGCCGCACAGCTCGATCAGCGCGTCCAGGCCGTACCCGGCGGCCTGCGGGTAGGTCGCGCGCGCCAGGCGCAGGGTGTCCAGCACCCCGGCCGGCTGCCACCCCGGCAGGTGCTGGGACAAGACGCCGTAGTCCACGTGGGCGTTGTGCGCGGCGATCCACGCGCCCTCCAGATCGGCGCGCACCCGCTCGCCGATCTGCGGCCACGATGGCGCGGAGGCGACGTCCTGGCTCGTGATGCCGTGAACCCGCGTGGCCATCGGGCTGATCGGCCGGGGCGGGCGGACCAGGGTGGAGCGCGCGGAGGCGGACACCGGGCTGCCGTTCACCACCGGGACGGCGGCCAGCTCCACCAGGTCCGGCGGCTGGGCGCCGTTGCCCTCCACGTCCACGACGACAACTCGGGGCCAAGCGCTGTAGTCCATGCGTTCCCTATCGGCTGGCGGCCAGACTGCGGGTGAGCGCCGAGGCGGCGCGGTCGAGGGCGGTGGCAACGTCGGTTTGTAGGTCGGCCGGTAGATTGCCCTGGTCCAGGCCGCAGGCGGTCACGGTCTCGGTGAGCTGGTGCCGTTCGGCGGGGAACATGGTGGCGGCGACGGCCGGGTGGGCGAGGGACGGCATTTTTGATGCTCCGTCAGTTGGTGGTCGCGTTGTGGTCGCGTGGCTCTGCGGCGGTGGGCTTTTGGCCGGGTAACTCGTGTCCGTCATGGCGTCACGGCTCTTGATGAGTGCGAGTCGGTTGTGGGCCTGTGGGGTGCGGTCGCTCGTCGCTCGTCGCTCGTCGGTCGCGGTCGGGGGATGGGAATTGGGGTCCTGGTTCCGTCGATCGCGTTCAGGGTCTTGTCGATGGTGTCGACGGCGTCGCGGGCGGCCTATTCGGTGACGAACAGCGCCTCGTCGGCGGCCGGCAGATCGGCCACCTCGTCGACGGCCGGCCCTTCGCTGCGCAGTGCCGCGGCCACGGCGAACCGCAGGTCATCGTGGTCTTCGGCCACCAGTATTCGCACGGCGGTCAGGATCGCCCGATGTGCGGCCAGGGCCCGCCCCTCATCAAATCCTCAGCTTCGCCCGGCCATCATCTGTGAGGTCACAGCGGAGTGAACCGGCAGGAGCCGAGCAGCGCGGCCGTTCGCTCAGGAAGTGCCTGGGCGGACCGGCACGCGGCGCCGTGAGACACCCCCGGGCGCGATCCCCCACGCGCCCGGGGACCGCCGGCGGCCCGGCGGATGGAGCCTTCGGCCCAGCCGCCCCGGGCCGCCGAGGTGGTGCCGGTGCCGCGAATCACCGCAGCCGCCGTGCGCAACAACCTGCCGAGTCCCTCTGGAGTCCCCCCATGAAGCACCCGACGAGCAAGCGCGTCGGCCTGATCCTGACCATGGCCGCACTCGGCGTCACGGCACTTGCCGGATGCATCCCGGCGTCCGGGGACACAGCTGCCGAGAGCACCGATACCGCGCTGACCGGCTCCGCGCAGCAGAGCGCTTTGCAGACCTTCTACCGGCAGAAGCCGACCTGGACCACGTGCGGCGAGCTCCAGTGCGCCACGTTGACCGTCCCGGTGGACTACGCGCACCCGGAGACCGGTCAGACCTTCACCCTGCCACTGGCCAGGTCCGTCACGGCGGACCCCGCCCGGCGCATGGGCTCCCTGGTCTTCAACCCCGGCGGACCGGGCGAATCCGGGGTCGAGCAGCTGAAGTCCGGCGGCCTCTCCTTCTTCAGCGAACGGGCGCGCGCCCGCTTCGACATTGTCAGCTTCGACCCCCGGGGCGTGGCCGGCAGCAAGCCGGCCGTCGACTGCGGCTCCTCCGACTTCGCCGACCAGGACCAGCCCGAATCCGACTCCGCCTCGATGAGTGCGTATCCGAAGACCGCTGCCGAACGCAGCGCCGCGCTCGCGGACGCCGAGAAGCAGGTCGCCTCCTGCAAGGCCCGCAGCGGAGCCATCCTGCTGCACGTCGGGACACTGGACGCGGCCCGCGACATGGACGTGCTGCGCGCGGCCCTCGGCGACGAGAAGCTCAGCTACCTCGGCTGGTCCTACGGCACCTACCTCGGCACCGTCTACGGCGAACTGTTCCCGCACCGGGTCCGCGCACTCGCCCTCGACGGCGCCGTCGACCCCTCACTCGACTGGTCCGAGGCCACCCTCCAGCAGGGCAAAGCCTTCCGGAAGTCGGTGGACGACTACGCTCAGAAGTGCGCCACCGTGGTCCACGACGCCTGCCCCGCCACCACCCCGGACGGCATCCACAAGGTGATCACCGACCTGCACCGGCGGACGGCCAAGCACCCGCTGCCTATCAACGGCACCACCGAGCGGCTCGACCAGAACATGCTGCTCACCGCCCTCACCAAGTCGATGTACACACCCGAGTCCCAGTGGCAGGACCTGTCCGAGGCGCTGCGCGCCGCGCGGGGCGGCGACGGAACGAAACTCGCCGAGATCGCCAGCCCCGGCATATCCGCCCAGCCCGCCCAGGACGACAGCTCCGACCCGGGCAGCTCCGGCGGGCAGGCGCCCGACAACTCCTCCGTCGCCATCACCGCTGTCAACTGCCTCGACCAGCCGCACCCGAGGGACGCGCAGCCCTACTGGGAGCTGCTGGAGCGCGCCAACCAGGAGGCCGGAGTCTTCGGCACGTCCGCCGTGCTCGCCGAACTCACCTGTAAGGACTGGCCGACCGGACAGCAGCAGCCGCACCGCGTGAACGCCAAGGGCCTGCCCCCGGCCTTGGTCGTCGGCACCACCGGCGACCCGGCCACGCCCTACCCGTGGTCGCAGGGCCTCGCCGCCCAACTGCCCGGCGGCATGCTGCTCACCTTCAAGGGGTCCGGCCACACCGCCTACGGCCGCAGCAACGCCTGCGTCGACGACGCCGTGGACGCCTACCTCATCGACCTCAAGCCGGTCCCGAGCGGCACGGCCTGCTGAACGGTCGGCACTCCCGTCGCGTCACCCCCGTCCCCGCTCACAGCTCGCACCACTGGAGACCTTCCACATGCCCGTCGACATGTCCCTGGACTCCTTGCCCGCGTCAACGCTTTACCAGCCCCTGCAGCCCGACGATCCGGCCGAAGTAGGCGGCTACCGGTTGCACGCCCGGCTCGGGGCAGGCGGCATGGGGCGGGTCTACCTGTCTTACACCCCCGGTGGCCGGCCCGTGGCCCTCAAGACGGTCCGGCCGGAGTTCGCGCAGGACACGGAGTTCCGGTGGCGCTTCGCACAGGAGGTCACCAACGCCCGGCGGATCCATGGGCTGTACACCGCCCAGGTGATCGACTCCGGCGCGGACGACGACGTGCCGTGGCTGGCCACCGCGTACGTTCCGGGCCCGTCGCTGCAACAGGTGGTCCGGGAACACGGCGCGCTACCGGCGCGCACGGTCCTGCTGCTGATGGGCGGGATCGCGGAGGCGCTGCAGGCGATCCACGGCGCCGGAGTCGTGCACCGGGATCTCAAGCCCGCCAACGTGCTGCTCGCGGCCGACGGTCCGCGCGTGATCGACTTCGGCATCGCCCGCGCGGCCGACGCCGTCGCGCTGACCGGCACCGGTTTCCGGATCGGTTCGCCCGCCTTCATGGCGCCCGAGCAGGCTCTGGGCAGGCCGGTCACGCCCGCGACGGACGTCTTCGCGCTGGGTTCTCTGGCGGCGTACACCGCCGGCGGCACCCAGCCGTTCGGCGAGGGACCGGAGACCACGGTGCTGTACCGGGTGGTGAACGAGCAGCCGGATCTCGGCCGTGTCCCGGGCGACCTGCACGCGCTGCTGCTGCGCTGCCTGGCCAAGCAGCCCGAGGACCGGCCGACCCCCGCAGAGATCATCGAGGCCGCCCGCAACCACCCCGCCGCAGGCGGCGGACTGCGCTTCGCCGACGACTGGCTGCCCACTCAGGTCAGCACCGACATCACCCGCCGCTCCGACCTGCCGCAGGACTTGGCCGCCGCGTCCTCCCCCGACGTCGTCGCCGCCCAGGCCCCGCCCGGCTCCTACGGCGCTGTGCAGCCCCTGTCCGAGGTGCCGACCGCTCTGCTTCAGCCCCCACTGCCGACCGTCGCCGCTCCCGCGCCACCCGCGGTGGGCAGGCCCCGCCCTAAGGGCGCAGCCCGGAAGACGGTACTGCTGCTGTCGGCGTTGGTGGTGGCTCTCGGCGGCACGGTCGGCGGCGTGCTCCTGTCCGACAGGCTCGACCGGATCCTCGCCGCCACGGGATCGGTCGGCGACAGCCCGACGGCCGGTGACACCGGCCCGGACACGCCGGCACCGGCGGCCGACGGCCCGAGGCCGACCGACCTGGCGAGCCCGGCCACGTACACCGCGGCGTACACGGATGCAATCCTGACCGCACCCGACGACTCCTACGACTTCGACATCGAGACCGGCAGGTTGATCCCCGCGCAGTCCGCCGAGTGGTCCGTGGGGCACAACGCCAACGAGTTCCTGATACCGACGGGAAGCGACGCCGCCATCACCCCCGGCGGGCGGCCAGCCCCGGCCGATTGCTCGACGGCCATCGACCGGCATCCGGCGACGGCCCTCGACTTCAGTGACCTGCCGGCCGGCCGAGCCTTCTGCGTGCGATCGAGAAGCACTCACGCCATAGCGATCGTGCGGGTCATCTCCGTGACCGGCAACGGCCCGGTGAAGGTCTCGATGGACCACTACCGCAGCGACAGCTGACCTCCGCTCCCATCCGGTGGCCGTCGCTGGAGCACCGCCACCGTCGTGAGCTGCCTTCGCGCCGGGTGCGGCCCTGCTGGGCGAGGGCGAAGGCCGCCCGCCCCGGAAGACCCTGCCCACCCGGTTTCGTCCGACATGGCTCGCCACCTGTCCGTGGACGCGGGCCGAGCCCGCCGAGCGAGGGCCGCCCCTCAGGGCGCGGCCGCTCGGGCCGCCCCGACATCGCCACGGTGCTCCGTCCGCGCCGGACCGATCCGGCCGCTCTGGAGAGCCGCGGCGGGGGTTCGGGCGTCTCAGCGCCACTCGATCAGGAACAGGGGCGCGCCGTCGCTCGTACGACCGCCCCGTTTCTCCTCCAGGACGTGGGAAAGCGCGCGCACCACGGCCCGCACCCCGTCCTGCGATCGCTCGACGCGGTTGACCCAGTCGATGAGCTGTGCCGCGCGAGGGCCGCTCACCCCTGGTTTCGGCGCGTTCGTCATGCCGTACCCATGCTGAGGACGACACGGCCGCACCACTGTCACCCACGGGCGGAGCGTGCGGACCGGCTCTCCGTTCGGGCCGAGGTCGGCGGTCGAATGCACGACGACCGTCTCGGGCGGCGTGTGGGTGCCGGGCACCGGGCAGGGCGATCGCCTACCACAGACGGAAGCCATGGCGGCCTCCTCACCGCCGAGCGTTCGGGGCCCTCCCGCCCCAAGATGGGCGGCCCGACGCTGAACGACCTTGACATCGACCAACTCAAGCTTTACGAGTGAGGGAGAGGGGATTGGCCCAGGAATCCGCTTGTGCGGGAGGAGGCCCCGCGATGGCTCGCTCCGTCGGTATCGATCTGGGCACCACGAACTCCGTCGTCTGTGTTCTGGAGGGCGGCGAGCCCACCGTCATCCCCAATGCGGAAGGGGCGCGCACCACCCCGTCGGTCGTGGCGTTCGCCAAGGGCGGCGACGTGCTGGTCGGCGAAGTCGCCAAACGCCAGGCCGTCACGAACGTGGACCGCACCGCCCGCTCCGTCAAGCGCCACGTGGGCGACCCGCACTGGCGCTTCCCCGACGCCGGTGACGTCGATGGAAAGCGGTACACCGCGCAGGAGATCTCCGCCCGTGTACTGCAGAAGCTCAAGCGCGACGCCGAGGCCTACCTCGGGGAGGACGTGACCGACGCCGTCGTCACCGTCCCCGCCTACTTCAACGACTCCCAGCGCACCGCCACCAAGGAAGCCGGCGAGATCGCCGGCCTGAAGGTGCTGCGCATCGTCAACGAGCCGACCGCCGCGGCCCTCGCGTACGGTCTGGACAAGGAGAGTGACCAGACGATCCTGGTCTTCGACCTCGGCGGTGGCACCTTCGACGTCTCCCTGCTGGAGATCGGCGAGGGCGTGGTGGAGGTGAAAGCCACCAACGGCGATACCCATCTCGGCGGCGACGACTGGGATCAGAAGATCGTCGACCACCTCGTCCAGCAGTTCAAGAACGGCTACGGCATCGACCTGTCGAAGGACAAGATGGCCGTGCAGCGTCTGCGCGAGGCCGCCGAGAAGGCCAAGATCGAGCTGTCCTCGACGAGCGAGACGACGATCAACCTGCCGTACGTCACGGCCTCGGCCGAGGGCCCGCTGCACCTGGACGAGAAGCTCACCCGCGCCGAGTTCCAGCAGCTCACCGCAGACCTGCTGGAACGCTGCAAGACCCCGTTCGACCAGGCGGTGAAGGACGCCGGGATCAAGGTGTCCGGCATCGACCACGTCATCCTCGTCGGCGGCTCGACCCGTATGCCGGCCGTCACCGCCCTGGTGAAGGAGCTGACCGGCAAGGACCCGCACAAGGGTGTCAATCCGGACGAGGTCGTCGCCATCGGCGCCTCCCTGCAGGCCGGTGTCCTCAAGGGTGAGGTCAAGGACGTCCTGCTGCTGGACGTCACCCCGCTGTCCCTCGGTATCGAGACCAAGGGCGGCATCATGACCAAGCTGATCGAGCGCAACACCACGATCCCCACCCGGCGCTCCGAGATCTTCACGACGGCCGAGGACAACCAGCCGTCCGTGCAGATCCAGGTCTTCCAGGGCGAGCGCGAGATCGCCGCGTACAACAAGAAGCTCGGAATGTTCGAGCTGACCGGCCTGCCGCCGGCGCCGCGCGGGCTGCCGCAGATCGAGGTCACCTTCGACATCGACGCCAACGGCATCATGCACGTCGCGGCCAAGGACCTCGGCACCGGACGGGAACAGAGGATGACCGTCACCGGCGGCTCCTCCCTGCCCAAGCAGGACATCGAGCGCATGATGCGCGAGGCCGAGCAGCACGCCGAGGAGGACCGTCGCCGCAAGGAGGCCGCCGAGACCCGAAACCAGGCCGAACACCTCGTCTACTCCACCGAGAAACTCCTCCAGGACAACCCGGACACGATCCCGTCAGACGTCACGGCCGAGGTCAACGGGGCCCTGGCGGACCTGAAGGACAAGCTCGAGGGCGAGGACAGCACGGCCATCCGCACCTCGATGGAGCGCGCGGCCACCGTCGCGCAGAGGATCGGCACCGCCCTCTACGCCCAGGCCGGCGGCCCCCAAGCCGCCGCCGGCACCGGCCCGACGCAGAGCGGTGACGAGGAGGAGGTCGTCGATGCGGAGATCGTCGACGACCAGACTCCGAAAGGAGCCCCCGGATGAGCCGGCCCGCCGACCCGGCGGGACGGACGCCCTGGGGGCGTCATCCGTGACAGCGGCCACCCTCCGGTCACGACGGTCCGGTCCCGCCCCGACAGGCCCGCCCACCGGGGCGCTCCGCCGGCTCGCGGTGGCGGGCCGGCGGCCGTGGGTGGACGGTGCGCCCCGCGGCGTTCTCACTGGCACGGCACAGGCGCCTTCGCGTAACGGGGCGGCCGTGCTCTGCCCGCGGCAAGGCTCGGAGCCTCGTGTCTAGGAAGCGTCCTCGCCCCAGTCGATGCGTTCCACAGCATGCGGCGGGAACGACACCCGAGAACCGTCCTTCTGAGTAACGTGCACCCATCCGTGCTCGTCGATACGAATGATGCCCCCGACCGACTCGCTGAGCGCAACGCCGGGGCTGACGTATCCCGCCCCATGGGCCAGATGCACTGTTCCGGGGTTCGCCTCAAGGCTTGCCATGACCACATTGTCCAGGTCCGAGCCCGGGCCCACCACCGGAGCCCCGTCATGCCCGCCCAAGGGGCCTGGAGCCCACCTCCGTGCCCTGGTCGGCCCGGGGACCGACTATCCGTCGTGCCCCGTGCCGAGGGTCGGCCTTTCCGGGGCGGACGCGGAACCGTCCCGGTGGCCCGGCGAAGCGGATGTGCCACTGCGCGCGATCGGACACGTCGGGTTGCTCGGTGCCGCCGCTGTCCTACACGTGGAACGGGACGGTCGTGACGACGACCTTCGGCAGGGGGCGCAGCGCTCTCCGTAGCCTGGCCGCGAGACGGTTGTGCAGGAGGCGGTGGCGCCAGTGCCGTACGACGATCTCCGGGAGGATGACGGTCAGGGTGAGGTCCGGGCGCTGGCGGTGCAGCGACTCGATGTAGTTGACCAGCGGTGCGACGATCGCGCGATAGGGCGAGAGGACGATCTTCAGGGGTAGGTGGTCGCCCCACAGGTTCCAGTACGCGCGGAAGCGTTGGGCCTCGTCCGCGCTGGAGCTGATGTGGAGCGCGAGGACCGGCTGCTGGAGCGAGGCGGCGTAGGCGAGGGCGCGCATGCCGGCCTGGTCCAGGGTGGCGATCGGCACGATCGACAGGGGGTGGATCTCCTCGGGAGTCTCCTCGCTCTCGGCTTCAGCCGTGGTCTCGAACGTTGCTCCGGTCGCGGTGCCCGATGTCCGTGCGGTGCCTCGTGCCGTGCGCCCCTCCGAACTCGGCGGTGTGACCGTACGGCTGGGGACTTCGACGGCATGCGGATGCAGGGCGGTCGCCCCGCCGACCGTGTCGTAGTGGTGTCGGATGCGTGTCGTCACCAGGACGAACAGTCCCACCGTGAGCACGGCGAACCAGGCGCCCTCGGTGAACTTGGTGATGCCGGCGGTGATGAGGACGACCGCCGAGAGCAGGGCGCCGGTGGCGTTGAAGGCCAGGCTCTTGCGCCAGTGGCGGTCGCGCAGGCGCCACCAGTGAACGACCATGCCGGCCTGCGACAGAGTGAAGGCGAGGAAGACGCCGACGGCATAGAGCGGGATCAGAGGGCCGCTCTTGCCGCCGAACGCCGCGTAGATGGCGGCCGCGGCGACCGAGAGCAGGATGATCCCGTTGCTGAAGGCCAGACGGTCGCCCAGTCGCAGGAAGATCCGCGGTGCCTGGCTGTCACGGGCCAGCAGGAACAGGACGCGGGGGAAGTCGTTGTAGGCGGTGTTGGCCGCGAGGAGCAGGATCGCGGCGGTGGAGGCCTGGGTGAACACGTAGCCGAAGCCCGAGCCGAAGGTGCGATGGGCGAGCTGCGACAGGACCGTCTCCCGTGAGTTCGGGACGATGCCGTCGAGGTGGACGAGTGTGACCGTGCCGGCGAACAGTGCGACGAGCAGGCCGACCATCCAGGTCAGTGTCGTGCGGGCATTGCGCCACTCGGTCGGCTGGAAGGCCGGCACCGCGTTGGAGATCGCCTCGATGCCTGTCATCGCCGTCGAACCCGAGGCGAAGGCACGCAGGACCAGAAGCAGGCTGACGCCCTCGGTCGCGGTCAGCTGCGGTGTCGCCGCCGGGTGGAAACCGCGGCCGGCCGCGTCGGACAGACCCACGGCGACGAGCGTCAGGACCGCGATCACGAAGGCGTAGGTCGGTGCGGCGAACAGTGCACCCGCCTGCCGCACACCGCGGAGGTTCCCGGCGAGCAGCACGGCGATCACGGCGACGCCGATCGGCACGACGTCGCCTTGGAGCGAGGGGATCGCCGAGGTGATCGCCGCCATGCCGGAGGCGATCGAGACCGCGACCGTGAGGATGTAGTCGGTCATCAGTCCGGCAGCGGCCGCCAACCCGGGAACGCGGCCGAGGTTGGCGGTGGCGACGATGTACGAACCGCCGCCGTGCGGATACGCCCGGATCGTCTGACGGTACGACACCCCGACCGCGAGCATCAGGAACACGATCGTCACGGCGATCGGCACCGAGTACCGCAAACCCGCGGCACCAGCCAGGACGAGGACGCCCAGCATCGCCTCGGGCCCGTACGCGACCGAGGAGAGCGCGTCGGCGGAGAGCACCGGCAACGCCACCAGCTTGCGCATCCGCTCATGCGCGATCGCGGAGCTTCTCAGCGGAGCCCCGAGCACCACGTGTCGCACCCCGGTACCGACCCGGCCGAGCCGGGAGGTCCGTGTGTCCTCGCTGGTCGCCTCGACCGCAGGCGGTCCTCCGCCAACCGCGGCGACCCGCACGAAACGACCGAAGCGGACCGGCCGGATCTCCGAAGGAGCGGGATAACGACCGAGATCCGGATCCACCGGCAGCGCATGCCGCCATGCCTGTTGATCCCCGGCTACCCGACCCCACTCGAGCCCCACCCGTCGCAACACCTCGAGCTGCTCCGCGTCGAGCGCCGACAGCAGGGCGTCGGGGCTCGGTGCGCCGCCCTCGCCACCTCGACTCGTCTCCGACACGGCACACAGTGTGACGCATGGCGTCCCCTGCCGGGGGCACGGCGCACGCAGGCTGTCTCGTGCTCGGAGCGCAGGGCCGTGCCTCGCTCGCCTCACCCGGATCCGGACCGGCGGCCCCGACTCGGCGCCTGCGACTGTGGGGTGAGGCGCAGGAAATCTCTCGGGTGGAATTTCTGGGCTAACTCCACGCGGAGGAATTTTCACATATCAATGTGCACGGTGGGCTCGAATTATCGCAGTAGGGAGTATCCTCGAAAGTACCGGGAGAAGTTACCGGTAGGACGATCGCGAGGAGGCGAATATGCAGATCACTGAGGCAGGATCCCTGGCTGTGCGGCTCGTGATCGAAAAAGTGTCCGCCTTTTCGGCGGGAAAGATCACAGGGTGAATTGGGGGGAAGGGGCACAGATGCAGATCCTGCTGCCCCGGTCGGCGTTATGCTCATGCAGGCCGGAAGGCCGTTCCCCGCAGCGATGCGGGGAACGGCCTTTTCTGCGGCGGGGCCGCGTGTCACGGTTCGGTGGAGGACCGCCTTCACCGGCGTCCGGCGGTGGCGAAGGTGGCGGCGCACATGGCGGCGACTGCTCTGCGGGCATCCCGGCCGGCGGGGCCTCTTCGGCCAGCACACCCACGCGTCCCACCGGCTGCGGTGCGCGATCAAGGGCGTGGAGAATCTGGCCGACTTCGAAACACGGATCGGGAAGGACGCCCAGGCCGAGGACAACGGAATGACCACCCCGGAAAGTTCGAGGGTGACAAGGCCTGGCTCGTCGGCTCCGAGAACCGCAACCGTGGCTCCCTGCCCGCCGGCATCTGGCGCGGCACCGCGGCCGGACTCGCCGACTGCGGAGCCGGTTCAGCGTCGGGCCAGCACCTCGGCGAGGCGGCTCACCCCGTCCTCGCCGTGGCCGAGGCCCATGGTCCGGCGGACCAGACCCTCGGCCGCGCGCATGACCCCGGACTCGATGCCGTGCGACTCGGCGGTGTGCACGATGTGGGCCATGGTGGATACCCCCGAGGTGAGCGGGTTGATGGCGCCCGAATAGCTGCCGCTGTCGAAGTCCTCGGCGAACTCCGCGAACAGTGGGGGCAGGATCGCACCGATCCCCTGGGCGAACGGCGCCAGCTCCCGCCCGCTGATCCCCTCCGCCTTGGCCAGCGCCAGCGCGTGCACGTACCCGGCCATCGCCGTCCAGAAGATGTCCAGCAGCGCGATGTCGAAGCCGGCCGCCCGGCCGATGTCCTCGCCGAGGTGGGTGTGGGTGCCGCCGAGCACCGCCAGCACCGGCGCGTACCGCTCGTAGAGGTCGGCCGGCCCGCTGTGGATGAAGACCGCCTCCGGGGTGCCGATGCTCGGGGCCGGCGTCATGATGGCGCCGTCCAGGTACTCGACGCCGTGCTCCGCCGCCCAAGCGGCCGTGGACCGGGCCCGGTCCGGCGAGTCGGCGGTCAGGTTGACCACCGCCCGGCCCTTGAGCGCGGCCTCGACCTCCGTACGGCGCAGCACGGCGTCCGAGGCGTCGTAGTTCACCACGCAGACGACGGTCAGCTCGCTCGCGGCCACGGCCTCCTCCGCCGTGGCCGCGCTCAGCGCGCCCCGGGCGACCAGCGTGGCGTCCCGGCCCGGGGTGCGGTTCCAGACCGTGGTGCGGACGCCGGCGTCCACGAAGGCGCCGGCCAGGGCGCGTCCCATCGGCCCGAGGCCGAGCACGGTGACGGTGGGCTGGGCGTGGTTGGTGGGCATACTTCATCTCCTGTAGACATGGTGGTGGACAACGGCGACCCTGGGGGGAAGAGATGACGCGCAGTCAGGCCGCGAACCCGAACGTGTGCGGGGTGACGGCTGCGATCGCCGTGATCGACGGCAAGTGGAAGACGTCCCTGCTCTGGCTGCTGGAGGCCGGCCCGCATCGCCCCGCCGAGCTCCGCCGACGGCTGCCCGGCCTCAGTGAGAAGGTCCTCACCCAGGCCCTGCGCGAGATGGAGTCCGACGGCCTGGTGCACCGCGAGGTGCACGACGTCCTTCCGCTGAAGACGGTCTACTCCCTGACCGACTTCGGCCGCCGCCTCTCCGGCGCACTCGGCCCGGTCTCCGACCTGGGCCACGAGCGCCTCGACCGTATGACGGCCGAGCAGGCCGGACAGGTCGAACCGCCGCTCTCCTGACCTGCTGCCATCTCCCTTCGTGCTTACGGACACCAGTCTTGTCCCACCGCACGTCGCTGCCCAGTACGCACAAAAAAGTGGCTACTGGGCAGCGACGCGATGGTCACCAGGCGACAAGCCGAGTCCGCGGACATGATGACCATCCGGCCATCAGCCCTCCCCCGGTTGACCTCGATCCGGTATGCCACCGAGCCTGGGGAATCTCGTGTTTCGCAGACCCTCCTCAGCGTTGAGCCTGCCTAGGGCCCTCGGCCAGCAGGGCCGCAACAGGCGTGCCCTGGCCTACGCACAGGCCGCCTGGAAGCTCCACCAGGGGACCGGGCAGGAGGAGGGCAGGCTCGGGGTGCGTACGGTCAGCCGGTGGGCACGCCGCCGGCCACCTGGCCGAGGTCGCTCCAGCCCCCGTGGCCGTCGCCGCCGTTCCAGCTGTAGACGAGAGCGGCGTTGGACGGCGGATCGGTGCGGATGTAGTCCGCGTTGCCGTCACCGTCGAAGTCGGCGAGGCGCACCCGGCTCTGGTCGGTGGTCAGACCGGTGGCGACGATGCCGAGGTCGAACCAGCCTCCGGCCGGGTCACCGCCCCTGTTCAGGTAGACGTGCACCGAACCGTCCGGGTCGATCGCCGCGTAGTCGGCCCGCCCGTCACCGTCGACATCCACGAAGCGCACGCGACTCGGGTCCGTGGTGAGACCCGAGGCGACCTGGCCGACGGGCTGCCAACCGCCGTGTCCGTCGCCGCCCCTGTTCAGCCAGGCGCTGACCGCGCCGTTGGCGGCGATGCTGAGGTAGTCGGCCTTGCCGTCGCCGTCGAAGTCCGCGTACCGGACCCGGCCGAGACCGCCCGACTCGCTGGCGGTGTTCGACGCCACGGAGGCCCGCGCCGCTCCGGCCGAGTACGACTGGTCCAGCCCGGTGTAGAACGCCTGCGCCATGCGGCCGTAGCCGCTGTCGTTCGGGTGGAGGCGGTCGGACATCTCGGCCGGGGTCAGGGCGGGCGGGTCCACGTACTGGAAGGAGTGCCCGGCCCGGGCCTCGACCGCCTGCAGCCGCCGGACCCGGTCGTTGGAGGCGGCCGGCGGGCTCTGGAGGCCCTGGGTGGTCGGGACGACGCCCTCCATGACCACCGCGACGCCGGGCCGGCCCTCGTAGATCCGGTCGCACTCCGGAGTTGGAGGTGCTGGACCACCTGCTGCGTGAGGTGCGGGACGGCCGAAGTCGGGTGCCGTCGGGATCAGCCGCCGGCGGCGGAGGCGGGGACCGGGAACGGCGGCGTGGTCGACGAACACGCGCAGGCCTTGGCGTTCAAACGCGGCGACCAGGGGATCGACTCGGCGCCGGCGTGGCGGCGGGGGTTACCGGGCCCGCTGGGTGGGATGTGGGGGTTCGGGGGGTTTGGCGGGCCCGGTGGGGGGTTGGGTGGATCAGGACCAGCCGTTGTCGGCGGCACCGGTGACGCTGGCCGGGGCGGGGGCGGACCAGCCGTTGTCGGCGGTGATGTGGGGGGTGGCCGAATCGGTGCCGGTGTGGCCGATAATGAGCGCGAGCGCGGCGGTGAGGGTGGAGGCGACGAGGGCGACGCGCACGGAGAGCGACTGCATGGGGTGGTCCTGTTCTGGGTGATCTGGTGAAATGCGGACCGGACTGTTCCGGTCGCCTTCTCTCGTGATCAGCTTGCCGTGCCGCCGGGGGCCGGGGGAGGTGCTCTGACATGCGGTATTCACGTCTGTCGTAAACACGAAGGGGGACAGAAGCGATGGAGTATGGCGAGTTGGGCGCCGAAGGCGGGGGCGGCCCGGCGGGGGAGCTGACGCCGGACGGGTTGCGGCTCTACGAGTACGCGGCCGCCGTCCCCTCGTTCACCCCCACGGAGGCGGGCGACGCCCTCGGGCTGGCGCGGCCGGAGCTGGCGCGGGCCCTGGAGCACCTGGAGGCGCTGCGCCTGCTGCGCCGGGACGCCGACGAGGCGTGCCGGTACGCCGTGGTCTCGCCGGAGTTCGCGGCCGGCCAGTTGCTGTGGCCGATGGAGCGCCGGATCCGTCAGCAGTCCGAGGACGTCGAGCGGATCCGGACGACCTTCGCCGCGCTGGGCCCCTGCTACCAGAACGGGCGGCAGGGCCGGCAGCGCGCCGAGGTGGAGGTCCTGACCGACCTCGAGGACGTCCGGCGGCTGATCGACGGGCTGGCCGACAACTGCCGCACCGAGGCGCTCCACGTGCAGCCGGGCGGCGCCCGGGATCCGGAAGCGCTGCTCAAGGCCCGCGCCAGCATGGGGCGGCTGCTGGAGCGCGGGGTCAGCAGCCGGTCGATCTACCAGCACCCGGCCCGCTACAGCCAGCACACGGTGGAGTTCGCCGAGTGGATGATGGAGCGCGGCGCGCAGGTGCGGACCCTGGCCGACGGCCCGGACCGCATGCTGATCTACGACCGCAAGGTGGCCGTGGTGAGCGTGCAGGGCAACTCCGCGCACGCGCTCGTCGTGTACGAGCCCAACCTCGTCGCCTTCATGGTCTCCTCCTTCGAGACCGCCTGGCGGGCCGCCGCCCCCTTCCCGGTGGGCTTCGACCGCGAGTGGGCCAAACAGATCTCGGACGACCTGCGCCAGTCCATCGTCCGGCTGCTGGCCGAGGGGCTGGACGACAAGTCCATCGCGCGCCGGCTGGGCATGTCGATGCGCACCGTCCAGCGGCACGTGGCCGAGATCATGCGCACCCTCGACGCCAAGAGCCGGTTCCAGACGGGATACCTGGTCGGATTGGACGAGGTCGGCATCTCGGATCGGTAGGAGGTCTCACCACTCGGGGGCGGTCCGGGGGCCGCCCAGCCCGCGGCGGCTGTGGCCCACGGTCATCGCGCGGATCACGGCCGGGGTGATCCGCCCGCCGACCAGTTCCTCCATGACCCCGCCGAGCGCCGCCGCGAGCCGCAGGTTCTCGTCCTGCGGGTGTGCGCGGGCGCGGGCGGCGGCCGGGGTCAGCCACCGCAGGCCGGCCGGCGGGGCGCCGGGCACCGTCAGCACGTACTCGTACTCGGTCCCGTACGGGCCGTCCTCCGAGGCTCGGACCCACCACGGCGGGACCGTCGGCCGGACCGTCCCGGCCGTCCAGGGGCGTTCCAGGGGCGACACCGGCGGGGTGACCCGGGACGCCGTGGTGCCGGTCAGCCGGGAGACGGCGTGCAGCGCGGCGGCGGCCGGGTCGGTGCCGTCGGGCACGTGCTCGCCGGGCAGGCCGGCGGTGGGGCCGGTGCCCGTACCGGGCAGGAGGCCGAGTAACCACGCGTGCCCGGCGTCCGTGCCGCTCGCGCGGGCGAAGACGTAGCAGCGGACGGCCCGTCCGTCGCTCGCGGTGCGGGCGGGGCTCACCGGGCCGGCAGCCGCTCGGGGAGGCCGAGCACGAGCAGCGCCAGGTTGACCCCGGGACGCCCGAGCTCCTCGCGGTAGCGGTCGATGACCAGGTTCTCCTCCGCGAGGGAGGTGCGGGAGCCGCCGGAGGCGACCCGGGCGTGGATCTGCTGTCTGGCGGCGGCGGTGCGGCGGCCGAGGAGCCGGATGATCTGCCGGTCGAGGGTCGCGATGTCGTCGGGCATGCGGTGCTCCGGGGTCGGTGGGGTCGAAGGGTGCGGTGCGGCCGACGGCGTCAGCCGACGGGCAGGGGGTCGGGCGCGACGGTCGTGGCGGTGCGGGAGCGGCGGCGGCGCACGGTGGTGAGGGCGACGGTGCCGCAGAGGCCGGCGAGCGGCAGCCACACCCAGGCCGCCTGTCCGGTGCCGATCAGGGTGACGCCGATCGAGGGGCCGAAGAACATGCCGATGCCCATCATCGAGTTGCACAGGGCGTTGGCGCGGGTGAGTTCGCGCTCGGGCACCCGGGAGATCAGCCAGGGATGGAAGGAACAGGAGTACGCGCACTCGCCGAGGGCGAAGAGCATCGCGTACAGCAGCAGTCCGGCCAGCCGGAGCGGGCCCGGTCCGAGGGCGGTGACACCGGCGGCGGCGAGACCCGCCACCCACAGCGCGACGGCGATCCGCAGCCCCTGCTCCTCGGGGCGCTTCTCCAGCAGCTTCGTGATCGGGCGCTGGAGCGTCACGATGACCACGACGTTGAGGGTGAGCATCACGGAGACCCAGCCGATGCCGGTGTCCATGAGCCGGTCGGCGACCAGCGGGGCGGTGGCCTCGAACTGGCTGTAGCCGAAGAGGTAGGCCCCGAACTGGAACAGCGCGGCGCCGAGGGAGGCCCGGATGAGCAGGCCGACCCCGAGCGAGCCGGTGCGGTCGTCGCTCGCGGCGGTCTCGCTTCCGTCGCCGCTCTCCGTGCTCCCGGTGTTCTCACCGCTCCCGGTGTTCTCCGGGACGGCCGGGACCCGGCGGGCCAGGGCGAGGGCGAGCGCCACCGGCAGGTAGCCGACGGCGTTCGCCACCAGGAGCCAGGTGATGGCCCGGTCGGAGAAGACGGTGAGGAACAGCCCGGCGACCAGCGAACCGCCCGCGAGGGTCGCGTTGAGGACCTGGTAGCGCCGGGCGAACACCCGGCGCCGCTCCTCCGGCGGCACCAGGGAGTTGACGATCGGGATGATGGCCGCCATGAAGCAGCCCTGGCCGGCGCCCCCCAGCACCGCCGCCGCGGCCGTGCCGGTCAGGGTGCCGCCCCCGGCCAGCAGCAGGAAGCAGCCGAGCCAGAGCAGCAGGCCGAGGATGCCCAACGCGTGCCGGGGCACGCGCACGGCCGCCGAGGCGAGCAGCAGCGAGACGGCCAGGTTGGCGAGGCCGGAAACGCCGTAGTAGACCGCGACCCCGGTGGTGCCGACGGCCGGCAGCGACGCCAGGTGGATGCCGATGAACGGGAAGACCATCCCGTAGCAGAACGACGACAGGCCGTGCAGGACCACGATGCGGTTGACCGACCTGCGGCGCAGCACGGCCGGGTCGACGGGGCTCCGGGGCATGGGCGGGACCTTCCTGAGGGGCGGGCGGGGATCAGCAGGGATCAGCGGGGGACCAGGGCGAGGACCCGGGCCGGGCTCCCCGAGCCGCCGACGATGGGCAGCGGCGCGGCGATGATCACGGCGCCCTGCGGGGGCAACCGGTGCAGGTTGCGCAGCTGGGTGATGCCGTACTTGTCGGCGCCGTGGAAGTACCAGTGGCAGGGGTAGGGCTGGTCCTCGAACTCGCCGGCCTGGCCGGCGTCGGTGCCGACGGTCTCCACGCCGACGCCGATGACCGGGGTCTCCTCGGCCAGCCAGCGGGCGCAGTCGGGGGCGATGCCGGGCGTGTGCCGGCCGTTGAGGAACTCCTCCTGGGAGCCCTGCCGCTGCTCCCAGCCGGTGCGGTAGAGCAGCCAGCCGCCCGGCGCGAGCGGGCCGTGCTCCTCCTGCCAGGCCTCGACGTGGTGGCGCTGGAGCAGGAAGTCGGGGTCGGCGGCGGCGTGCGCCGAGAAGTCCAGGACGGAGGCGGGGCCGACCAGGCGCTGCGGCGGGACCTGGGAGACGTCGTCGAGGTCCTTGCCGGTGATCCAGTGGATCGGCGCGTCGAAGTGGGTGCCGGTGTGTTCGGAGAGGCGGATGTTGTTCCAGTAGACGGTCGGACCGGCCTCGTCGTAGTGGCTGATGGCCTCGCGGGCGAAGGGCCACGGCTGGCCGCGCTCGGGCGGGAGCTGGATCAGCGGGGTCTGCTCGGACAGCGGCGAGGTGAGGTCGATCACCTCGACGGAGCCGTCGAGCAGGCCGGTCAGCAGCGGGGCGAGCGGCTGGGCGTCGGCAGCGGCGTCGGTGTCGGTGGCGGTGTCGGTGACGGCACAGGTGGTGGGCTCGACAGCGGTGGGCGCGGTGGTGGCGGGCATGTCACTTCTCTCCGGTGGTGTGGACGATGGTGGACCAGTGCTGGTAGTCCGGGTGCTGACCGCGGACCACCGCGTCGTACAGCTCCTGGAGCTTGCGGACGGTCGGGCCGGGGACGCCGTCGCCGACCGCGATGCGGTCGAGGCTGGTGACCGGGGCGACCTCGGCGAGGGTGCCGGCGACGAAGATCTCGTCGGCGCCGTAGAGCTCGGTGCGGTCGACCTCGCGGCGCTCCATCGGGATGCCGAGCTCGCGGCGGGCGATCTCGCCGATGGTGGCGACCGTGATGCCTTCGAGGACGCCGCTGGTGCCGGGCGGGGTGACGAGCTTGCCGTCGCGCAGCATCACCACGCAGGAGCCGGGCGCCTCGGAGACGCTGCCGCGCTGGTTGAGCAGCAGCGTGGTGTCGTAGCCGTTGCGGATCGCCTCGTGGTGGGCGAGACGGCTGTTGTGGTAGTTGGCGCCGGCCTTGATGCGCGGCGGCATCGAGTCGTCGCTGATCCGGCGCCAGGAGGAGACGGTGGCCGCGAGGCCCTGCTCGAAGCCGCGGCCGCGGGGGGCTCGGGTCGAGGTGATGTGGACGCCGGCGTCGTCGGTGTGGCTGAGCGGGTCGGCGTTCGGGCCCATGTTGAAGTACGCGACGACGCACACGTGCACGTCCTCCTCGAAGGCGTTGGCCTCGAGGACGTCGAGCACGCCCTGCTTGAGGTCGGCGTCGGAGAAGGGGATCTCCATCCGCAGGCTCTTCATCGAGCGGCGCAGGCGGGCGAGGTGCTCGTCGATGCGGAAGACCGCGAGGCCGGCCTGGCCGGGGCGGCGGTAGGCGCGCAGGCCCTCGAAGACGTTCGCGCCCCAGAAGGCGCCCTGCGAGCGGGCGTGGACGGTGCACTCGTCCCAGCCGACGACGGTGCCGTTGAGCCAGGCGTGGGTGGGGAGTTGGGGTGGGGTGGTCACTGGGTGCTCCTGGTGCGGGTCACTGGAAGAGGGGGAGACGGGCGCGGCGGTCAGGCGGGGGCGGCACGCAGCGGCGGTCACGCGGGGACGGGGACGCGCGCGGCGGCCGGCGCGGTGGCCGCGGCGCAGCGGGCGAGCGCGGCGCCGAACGCCGCGGGCCGGCCGGCGTCGACGAGCGCGGCCACGTGTCCGTCGGGCCGGACGATCAGGCAGGTGCCCTCGTCGGCCCGGTAGGCCTCGCGCAGCACGTTGTCGCGGTCGCGCAGCACGGTGACGCCCTCGGGCATGTCGGTGGCGGGACCGGCGGCCGGGACGGCGAGTTCGCCCTCGCGCAGGACGACGACCAGGCCGGCGGTGAGGCCGCGGGTGTCGGCCAGCGCGCGCTCGGCGAACGCGCGGGCGGTGTCGCGGTCCGGGGCGAAGTAGAGGCCGGTGAACCCGGCGCCGTACAGCTCGCGGACGCGGGAGGCGCCGGGCGCGGTGATCCGCGCGTCGGGGGCGAAGGCGCCCAGCAGCGGGTGGCGTTCGGCGGACTCGACCACCGGGGAGGCGACGTAGGTGTGCGGCTCGGCCATCGTGCCGCTGTTGACCTTGTCGCGGGCGCCCTGGAAGGGCCGGGAGAGGGTCAGCAGCACCTTGCGGGCGATCCGGCGCGCCAGCGTCGGCGGCACCATGAACGTGATGGTGGCCTCGGTGACGGCCAGGTTCTCCTTGGCGGCCGCGTGGCGCTCGTCGTGGTAGGTGTCGAGGAGGGCGTCCTCGGCCTTGCCCTGCATGACCAGGGCGAGCTTCCAGGCGAGGTTGTCCGCGTCCTGGATGCCGCTGTTCATGCCGCGGGAGCCGTAGGGCGGCAGGGAGTGGGCGGAGTCGCCGGCGAAGAAGATCCGGCCGAGGCGGAACTTCTCCACCACGCGCTGGTGGAAGCGGTAGGTGGACACCCAGTCGATCTCGTAGTCGACGTCGCCGATGACGGCGCGCACGCGCGCGTCGAAGCGGCCGTCGGCGCGCTCGGCCTCGATGTCCGTGCCGGGGGCGAGCTGCCAGTCGATGCGCCAGATGTCGTTCGGCTGCGGGTGCATGACCAGCTGGCGGCCCGGGTTGAACGGCGGGTCGTAGTGGAAGTGGCGCTCCTTGGCGAGCGGCAGCTTCACCTTGAGATCGGTGATCAGGAAGCGGTCTTTGTGGCTGTAGCCGGTCCACTCGACCCCGGTGAGCCCGCGCATCGGGCTGCGCACGCCGTCGCAGGCGACGACGTACCGGCAGCGCAGGGCGCGCGGGCCGTCCGGGGTGGCGGCCGTCACGGTGACGCTGTCGCCGTCCTGCTCGACGCCGGTGATCTCGTGGGCCCAGCGGACCTCGCTGAGCGGGTCGGACTCGACCTTCGCCAGCAGGAGCTGCTCGATGCGGTACTGGGAGATGTTCACGAACGGGCCGTAGCCGATCCGGCGGGTGTGCTCGGCGGCGCGGATCTCCTTGCCGCGCACGTAGGTGCGCGCCGTCGTCCAGGTGATGCCCTCGGCGCCGATGGTCTCCGCGCAGCCGAACTTGTCGAGGACCTCCAGCACGTCGCCCTGGATCAGGCAGGCCTTGGAGCCCTGCTTGCGCAGCTCGGGATCGCGCTCGAAGAGCACGCTCGGGATGCCGAAGGAGGCCAGGCGGGCGGCGAGGGCCAGGCCCACGGGGCCGGCGCCGACGATGCCGACGGGGATCAGGTCGCTGTTCATGCTGCCTTCTCGCTCTCTGGGTGGGCGGCGGAGCCGGAGGGGCGGGACGAGCCCATGGGGCAGGTGGGGGTGGGGGTGACGGAGGCGGCGGTCGAACCCATCGGGCAGGTGGGGGCGGTGGCCTCCTTGGCCTCCGCGACCGCCGGGGCCTCCGGGGCGTCCGGGGCCTCGGTGACGCTGCGGAACACCGGGATCGTCCGGACCGCGCTGAGGTACGGGGTGCCTTCCGTGGCGCCGGTGCCGGAGCGGGCGCCGAGCATCCGGACGGCGAGCCGGTAGTGGGTCTGGCGCCAGCGGCGCAGGGCGCCGGCGAAGCCGAGCATCGCGGCGGTCAGCAGCTCGTGGTCGGCGGCGGTGAACCGGGCGTCCGTGCGGGCGGCGGCGCAGGCCTCGTCGAGCGTGGGCTGGCCGGCCAGGATCCGCTCGCGCACCTCGGGGGTGGAGCGGTAGGCGGGGGAGTCCAGCCGGTCCTGGTCGGGGACCCGGCACAGCGACTCGACCAGCTTGTAGTTGCGGGACTGGATGGCGCTCGCGCCCTCGGTGAAGTCGCGGAAGGTGCGGAACGACTCGACCTGCATGGTGGCCAGCAGAGAGAACAGCGGGGCCGACTCGGCGAGGACGGTCTCGGCGACGGCGAGGTGGTCGGCCGCCTCCCGGGTCCGCGCGGCGTCCAGGTGGCCGATGGCGGTGCGGATGCTGAGCGCCAGCAGCGCGAAGGTGGTCTCGAAGGTCTGCAGCACCCGGATGAACATGTGCTCGTCGTGCGACACGTACACCGGCATGATGCTGAGCTTCAGCACCCGGCGCTCGTGCGGGTCCAGCAGCTCGCCGTCGGCGAACTCCCAGAGCTGGGCGGCCTGTCCGGCCGGGTCGTCGGCGGTGAGCCGCCCCTCGTACCCGAGCCGGGCGAGGGCGGGCGAGGCCACGCGGACGGCGAGCCGGCAGCGCTTCTCCACCAGCCGGGCGTCGGGGCGCATCTGCGGCAGCCAGGCGGTGCGGCCGGCGGCGGCGTCGAGCTCGAAGCGCAGCAGATCGGCGAGGAGCTGGACGGTCAGGCGGTCGCGGGTGGTCCGGGCGGCGTCGGCGGCGGCCGGGCCGTCGTCGGCCGTGGGGAGGCCGAGCACGGAGAGGGACGTGTAGCTGGGGTAGTCGTAGACGCCGTCCCACTTGTCGAGCGCGGTGTCCAGGAACCGTGCGAGCAGCAGGCGTTCGGCATCCGTGGCCCCGGTGGCCTGCTCGGCGAGCCGTTCGCGGGCCAGGGCCAGGGACTTGAGCGTCCCGTCGGAGACGAAGTGCTTGCCGACGCCGTGGAACTCGTCGGTCACCGCGGAGTAGGGGAACCGGCCGGGTACGGGATCGGCCAGCCAGTCGGTCAGCTCTTTCACGCTGAGGGTCTCGCCTTCGGGAGGGGGACGGGAGGGCGGCGCCGCGTCTGCGCGCGGTACTCGCGCAGGGCCCGGCACAGGGCCGCCACGTCGTCCGTGGAGTTGTAGTAGTGGAAGGACAGGCGCACGACCGGCCCGCGCGGGCTGACGGCGATGCCCCGGCTGGCCAGCCAGCCGGCGAGGGCGGCCGGGTCGGCGTCGTACAGGCTCAGGTGGGCGCCCTGGAACTCCGGGGCGCGGGCGGTGCGGACCCGCTCGCCCCGGTCGGTGAGGGTGGTCGCCGCGAGCTCGATCAGGCCGCCGATGTGGCGCCGCACGGCGGCCGGGTCGGTGCCCCGGAACAGCTCCAGCGCGGCGTTGGCGGCGTACACCGCGGGCACCGCGGGCGTGCCGGTCTCGAAGCGCCGGGCACCGGTCGGGAAGTCGAGCAGCTCCGGGTCGAACGCCATCGGCTCGACCCGTCCGAACCAGCCGGTCAGCTGCGGGTCCTGATCGCCGGCCAGGCCGTCGCGGGCGTAGAGGAAGGCCAGGCCGGGCAGTCCGAGCAGGTACTTCATCGTGCCGCAGACCAGGTAGTCGCAGCCGATCTCGGCGACGTCCACCGGCATCACGCCCACCGCCTGGTAGGCGTCGACGAAGGTCAGCGCGCCGGCCTCGCGGCCGGCCCGCACGATCTCCGCGACCGGCGGCCGCTCGGCGTACTGGTACGTCGACATCGGGACGGACACCAGGGCGGTCCCGCTCCCCAGGGCCGCCGCGTAGTCGGCGGCCCGGACCTCCCCGGTCTCCCGGTCGCCGGTGAACACCACCCGGGCCCCGCGCGGCCGTTGGGCGAGCCACACGTGGGCGACGGAGGGGAACTCCTCGACGGTCGTGACGATGTCGGTCCGGGTGCCGTAGGCGAGCGTGGAGGCCACCTGGTAGGCGCCGACGGAGGCGTTGGGCACGATCGCGACCTGCTCCGGAGCGGCGCCGATCAGCGCGGCGAAGCGCTGCCGGCTCTCCGTGACCTCCTGCTCGAACCGGTGCCACGGGGCGCCGTGGGCCGCCATGGCCTCCCGCATCCGCTCCACCGCCGCGTCCACCGCGTCGGAACGGGCCCCGAGGCTGCAGCTGGCGAGGTGGACGGTGCGCTCCAGCATGGGGAACGCGCGGCGGAAGGCGGCCGCGGTGACGGGGGACGGGGTGGCGGCGCCGTCGGCGCCGTTCACACCCCGGCCCCGGCGCCGCTCATCGGGCAGACCAGCGGGGCGTCCGGTGCGGCTCCTGACGCCGGCGCGGCTTCCGCACCGTCCTCGGCCTTCTCGGCTCCTTCGGCGAACTCGGGCGAGGCCTCGGCGTCCCCCAGGGGGCCGGTCAGCGTCAACTCCGTGCGCAGCTCCCACAGTTGCGGGAAGAACTTGTGGCCGATCAGCTTGGCCAGGAACTCGACCGGAGCGCCCTTGGTGCCGACGACGGAGTGCCCGATGACGCGGGTGGCCATCTTGTAGTGCTGGGTGCGCCACAGCGAGATCCGCTCGTCCCAGTCGATCATCGCCTCGGCCAGCCGGTACTCGGCGGTGTCGTGACCGCTGCGGTAGACCTCCACGAGGTCGGTGCCGCGCGCCTCGACCAGCCGGCGGAACGACTTGTCGAGCTCCTGGCTGACCTGCCGGGCCGCCTTCCAGCCCGGGGACTCGAAGCCCGAGCCGTGGCCGAGGACGGTGCGGATGATCTGGAAGTCCCAGGGGGCGAGGTGGCGCATCATCTCCAGCTGGTCGGCGGTCAGCCGCGCGCTGAGCGAGGCGCGGCCGAGCAGCCGGGCCGCGGTGTCCAGTCGTCCGGCGTCGATCTGCCGGGCGGCCTCCTCGACCTCGTGGCAGGCCAGCTTGAGCCAGAGTTCGGTCGACTGGTGGACGACCTGGAAGAGCAACTCGTCCCGGTGGATCACGTCCTCCGGCCGGCGCTGCAGCGACAGCAGGGTGTCGGTGCGCATGTAGCGCGTGTAGTCGTTGTCCCCTTCTCCGTCGAGTACGGGAACCGAGTAGTCCTTGGACACGGTGCTCCAGTCAGGCGTTCGTGGTGGACAGGGCGAGCGGCTCGGCGCGCACCCGGAAGTCCCTGGCAGTGGCGGTGACGGCGGCCTCGGCCGCGGCGGCGGTGGCCGCCCGGAAGCGGAAGCGGCCGCCGACGTGCTCGTAGTAGGCGTCCGCGTCGGGCAGCACCTCGCCCGGAGGCAGGACGGCCTCGGCGTACGGGCCGTCGGCGCGGCCGGTCATGGAGGTGGACTCGGTGATCCGGCAGGGCCGTTCGGCCGGGGCGGGCACGAGCATCCAGCCGGCCACCTCCCCGCCGGCGTGCGGCGCGGCGGCCGCCTCCGGCACCGGCGGGAGCGCCCCGCCCACCTGGAGCTGCCAGGCGGCGTGCATCAGGTCGTAGTCGTGCACCTCGCGCCAGAGGAAGGCGATCTCGGCGCCGCCCACCCGGGCGCCGCACTCCAGGAACCGGCAGACGACCCCGCCGTCCTCGTCGCGGTCGATGAACACTTCGAGGTGGAACACGGTGGCGCGGCCCGGGGAGAGCGCGCCGAGGAAGGCGGTGGCGGCGTGCTCGACGGCCGTGTTGACCTCCGGGTCGTCGATCTCGACGGAGCCGAGGAAGCTGCCGCCGCGGAAGCCCAGGCAGGTGTTGAGGTAGCGCGAGGCCCGCCAGGCCAGCAGGCGCCCGCCGTCGAAGACGCCGTCCACGTGGGAGACCGGGGCGTCCACGAAGGCCTGCACGAGCATCGGCTCGCCGTCCAGGTCCAGGTCCGCGACCTGCTCGGGGCCGTCCACCCGGACCACGCCGGCGCTCGAACTGCCGGTGCGCGGCTTGACGATGACGGGCCAGCCGGTGCCCGCGGCGAAGTCGAGGACCGCGTCGGCGTCGGTGGCGGCGGTGAAGGCCGGCACGTCCAGGCCGGCGTCCGCGACGGCCCGGCACATCAGGTACTTGTCGCGGAAGGCGATCTGCGAGGCCTGCCGGGGGCCCGGCACGTCCCACTCCTCCCGCAGCGCGGCCCCGACCAGCAGGTCGTCCTCCTTGAGGGCGACGATCGCGGCGGGCGCGCCGTGCCGGGCGGCGAGCGCGCGGACCTCGGCGCCGACGCGCGTCAGGTCGTCGGTGGCGGGGACCAGCACGACCTCGTGGGCCTCGGCGGGCACCGAACCGGTGCCGACCTCCGTCGACACGTAGGTGACGCGGTTCGCGGCGTGGTCGACGTAGCGGGTGAACTCGGCGTAGCGCTCGCGCCAGCGGTTCACGACCACGACGTGCGGGCGGTCGGTGGTGACGAGCTCTTCGGTGGTGGGGTGCTGCTCGGTCATATCCGGGACTCCTCCGGTCGGGCTGCCGGGTGGGTGAACACGCAGGTGCCGCGGGTGCCGGGGTTCGCGTACGTGATCACGGCCCCGTCCTGCGGCCTGAGGGCGCGGCAGAACGCGCCGCCGTACCCCTGCGGGGTGACGAAGACCCCCCAGTTCGCGACCCAGCCCTCGGTGCGCCCGCTCTGCGGGTCGACGACCTGCTCCAGGGCCGGCACGACCAGCTCCTGGGCGACGTAGTCCCGGACGGCGGTCCGCTCGAGGGCCTCCTGCCACTGCTCCTCGGTGACGTCGCGGCCGATGACCACGCCGTCGGCGCTGTAGCCGATGCCCGGCTTGAGGACCAGCGAGGTGCGGTGCGCGCGGGCGTGGGCGAGCGCCTCGGCGTAGCTCGCGTCGCCGGTGTCACCGCTGCTGTCGCTGTCGCTGTCGCCGCCGCCGCTTTCGCCGCTGAGCACCCAGGTGTGCGGCAGGACCCGGTCGACCAGGTCCTGTTCGGCCTCGGTCAGCGTGGCGCGGACCTCCGGCCGGTGCAGCAGGCCCAGCGCGGCCTTGCTGGTGAACAGGGCCCCTTCGAGCGGGGTGAACAGGGCGGTGCGGCCAGCCGCGTGGGCGCGGTTGAGTCGGGTCAGAGCCGCGCGGGCGACCGGGTCGCCGGCGATCTGGCCGGCGGCGAAGTAGCGCAGGACGACGTCGACCGGGCGGCCGTGCAGGGCGAGCTTGCCGTCCGCGCCCTCGGCCAGCTCCTGGATCTCGCCCAGCAGCAGCTCGATCCCGTGGCCGCGCATGTCCTCCTGGATGGAGAGGAACACGCCGTCGTGGTCGCCCAGCGCGCCCGGCCCCTCGATCAGGGCCACCACCGGGTGCACCGGGTCGGCGTCCGCGACGCCGCCGGCCGCCCCGCGCAGACCCGCCACCAGGTGCGCCATGGTGTCGGTGTGGTCCAGGCCGTTGGCCTCGGCGAAGGCGCGGAACGCGGGGACGTCGAGGAAGGCGCGGTTGAGCTGCGCGATGTCCACGCCGCCGAGCTCGCTGCCGACGTTCAGCTCGAGCAGCCGGAAACGGGCGCCGTCGTGGAAGGCGTCGGCGCGGGCGTACAGCAGCGGGTCACCGGTCGCGCCCTCGGTCATGACCTCGATCAGCTCGGGGGGCAGGCCGATGGCGGCGCCGTAGCGGTGGAGGTCGCCGCCGAAGCAGCGGCCCGGCAGCGAGACCAGGACCCGGAAGATCGCCGCCAGGTCGTCGGCGAACGCGCCGATCTCCTGCTCGGAGACGAACACCGGGCGGGGCAGCAGCAGGTGCCCGTAGGACGTCCCGTAGACGGCGGGGATTTCGGCCCGCGTGGTCAGGGTGCGCAGTCCCCCGTCCGGGTTCGCTGATTCCGTGACGTAGCGGGAGGTGACTGAACTGTCCATGGGCGGTCTCCAGTTCTGCCGGAGCAGGCGTGCCGGGGGCGGGGGCGGGGCGTGGATCGAGCGGGGTGTGGCTCGTGCGGGGTGTGGCTCGAGCGGGGTGTGGCTCGTACGGGGTGTGGCTCGTACGAGATGTGCGAGAGGTCGCAACGTTTGCGAGGAATCGCAAGGTGTGCGCGAGGTCGCGAGATGTGCTGCCCGTACGAGGTGCGGGTCGTACGACATGTGTGTCGGACGAGGTGTGCGGGTCGTACGGGCGGCCGGCGGGGGATCCGCGGTGACGTGCTCTCACTGTGGCACCGCCGGACGCCGGGATCCCGGGCTGCGGGGCAGCGCGTTTGCGGCTGGCGCAAACGCGTCAGGCGCGTCCGGGGCAGCGAAACGGGCCGAAGCCGGACAAACGTCCGCGGCGCCGGGTGGTGGCGGTTGCGCGACGCCCGGCCCGCTGCTTACCTACTGAGCACTGGCAGGGGCTTGTGTGCCCCGGGCGATCCGCGGTGACGACCGGACCGTCCAGGAGGAAGAACCCGCCATGTCCCGTCTGCAGTTCATCGTCGCCAGCACCCGCCCCGGCCGCGTCGGCCCCGCCGTCGCCGCCTGGGCCGCGGAGGAGGCCCGCCGCCACGGCGGCTTCGACGTCGAGGTCGTCGACCTCGCCGAGGTCGGCCTGCCGTTCCTCGACGAGCCCGGGCACCCCTCGGAGGGCGCCTACGTCCACCAGCACACCAAGGACTGGAGCGCCACGGTCACCCGCGGCGACGCCTACGTGTTCGTGATGCCGATGTACAACGGCGCCTTCACCGCGCCGCTGAAGAACGCCGTCGACTTCCTGTACCACGAGTGGCAGGACAAGCCCGTCGCCCTGGTCAGCTACACGGCCGGCCCCTCCGGCGGCGTCCCGGCCGTCGAGATGCTCCGCCCGGTGCTCACCCGCATCGGCTTCCGCGCCGCCGAGCGCAGCCTCTCGATCCCGCACGTCGGGGAGCTGACCGGGCCCGACGGCTTCGACGCCCCGGCCGAAACGGTCAAGGAACTGGCCGGTGTGCTCGCCGAGTTGGCGCAGCTGCTGGACTCCGCCCCCGCCCAGGCCTGAGAGGGAACAGCCATGTCCACACCGTCCGTGGTCGCTCCCGCCGAGCGCCTCGTCGTGGTCGGCAGCGGTGGCCGCGCCTACCGCGAGTACTCGTACCGATCCCTGCAGGCGCGCTACACCCTGTCCGCCGTCCTGGCCGCCGAGCCGACCTGGCAGCGTCCCCACCTCGACTCCTACGTCGTCACGGACCTGTCCGACCCGGTCGCCATCGCCGACGCCGTCCGCCTGCTGGCGGGCCCCGACGGTGCCCCGGTCGGCATCCTGACCTGGGACGAGACCGCCGTCGAGGCCACCGCCGAGGCCGCCGCCGCCCTCGGGCTGCCCCAGCTCTCAGCCGAGGCGGCCCGCAACTGCCGCGACAAGTACGCCACCCGCACGCTGATGTCCCGGGCCGGCCTCGCCGCCGTCCGCCACCGGCTCGTCACCACCGTGGACGAGGCCGTCGCGGCCGCCGCCGAGTTCGGCTATCCGGTCGTCCTCAAGCCCCGCGCCCTGGCCGGCAGCATCGGCGTCACCCGCGCCGACGACGAGGGCCAGGTGCGGGCGGCCTTCGCGCTCGCCGCCGGGGCCGCCTACGCCACCCTGCCCACCGGGCACGGCGTGCTCGTCGAGGAGTTCCTCGACGGGGAGGAGATCAGCGTCGACAGCGTCGTCCACGACGGCGCCGTCCACGTCGTGCACGTCGCCCGCAAGCGGCTCGGGTTCGCGCCGTACTTCGAGGAGGTCGGGCACCTCGTCGCGGCCTCGGTCGAGGAGCCGTGGGCGGCGCAGGCCCGGGAGCTGGTCGCCGGCGCGCACCGGGTGCTCGGCGTCACCACCGGCGTCACCCACGCCGAGGTGCGCCTCACCTCCCGCGGCCCGCGCCTGATCGAGCTCAACGCCCGCCTCGGCGGGGACCTCATCCCCTACATCAGCGCCTTCGCCACCGGCATCGACCTCGTGGTGGCCGCCGCCGAGCTGTCCTTCGGCCGCCTGCCCGACCTCGCCCCGACCCGCGGTGCGACGGCGGAGGTCCGGTTCGTCTACGCCGACTCCGACGGGTTCGCGCGGCCGCTCGACCTCACCGCCGCGGCGGCCGTACCCGGCATCGCGCACACCGCCGTCCTGGCCGAGCCCGGTGACCAGCTGCTCCTGCCGCCCCGCCAGGCCATCCCGCGGCTGGCCGCACTGGTCGCCGTGGGGCCGGACGAGGCCGCCTGCCGCCGGGCCCTGGACCGGGCCGAGGCGGCCGTCGACCGCACGGTGGAGCCGCTCGCGATGGCGGGAGCGGCCGCATGACCGCCCCCGTCGCCCCCGTGGCGCCCCCGGTGCCGGACGCCGTCGAGGTGGGCGTCGTCCCCGGCCCCGACGCGGCGCGCGCCCTGGCCGCCCGGCACGCGTACGTCCCGCTGTACATCGAGCTGCTCGCCGACACCCTCTCGCCGGTCACCGCCTTCGCCCGGCTCTGCGGCCCGGAGCTGGAGCAGCCCGGCCTGCTGCTCGAAAGCGTCGTCGGCACCGACAGCAGCATCGCCGTCGCCCGCTACTCGTACGTCGCCCACCGCACCCGTCCCGTCCCGCTCGGGGACGGAGATCCGCTGCCGGCGCTGCGACCGATCGCCGAGCGCGACGTCGCCCGCGTCCCGGGGCTGCCGCCCTTCCACGGGGGAGCCGTCGGCTACCTCGGCTACGAGAGCGTCCGCCACTTCGAGCAGCTGCCCACCGCGCCCGGCGCCGGGCCCGGCATGCCCGAGGCGGTGTTCCTCCAGGCCGACGACCTGGTCGTGTTCGACCACGCCACCCGCCGGCTGCTGATCACCACGCTCCACGACACGGCCGCGGAGACGTACGGGGACGCCGTCGCCCGGCTCGCCGCCACCCGCGACCGGCTCTTCGCCGACCGGATCCCTGCCGACGGCGGCGCGCGACCGCTCGCCCCCACCCGCACCGCCGATCAGCAGGACCGCTCCGCCTGGCGCGCCCACACCAGCGAGGAGCGTTTCCTCGACATGGTCGAGACCGCGCGCGAGCACATCAGGGCGGGCGACATCTTCCAGGTCGTCCTGTCCCAGCGGTTCAGCAAGCCGCTCGCCGCCCGGCCCCTCGACGTCTACCGCCACCTGCGCGCCGTCAACCCGTCGCCGTACATGTTCCACCTGGCCCTCGGCGGCGGCCGGCACGTCATCGGCGCCTCGCCGGAACTGCTGGTGAAGGTCGAGGACGGCCGCGCGCAGACCCGCCCGCTCGCCGGCACCCGCTGGCGCGGCACCGACGCCGCGACCGACGCCGCCCTGGCGGCCGAACTGCTGGCCGACGAGAAGGAACGCGCCGAGCACATCATGCTCGTCGACCTCGGTCGCAACGACATCGGCCGGGTCGCCGCCCCGGGCACCGTCCGGGTGGACCGCCTGATGGAGGTCGAGCGCTACTCGCACGTCATGCACCTTTCGTCGACCGTCAGCGGCCGACTCGCCGAGGGCATGGGCCCCTTGGACGCGCTGCGGTCGACGTTCCCCGCGGGCACCGTCTCCGGCGCCCCGAAGATCCGCGCCATGGAGATCATCGCCGAACTGGAGGAGGAGCGGCGCGGCGTCTACGGCGGCGCCCTCGGCTTCATCGGCACGGGCGGCACCCTGGACACCGCGATCGCCCTGCGCACCCTCGTCATCGCCGACGGGAAGGCCTGGGTCCAGGCGGGCGCCGGGGTGGTCGCCGACTCCGACCCGGCGGCCGAGTACCGGGAGACCCTCAACAAGGCGCAGGCGCTGTTCGCCGCCGTGGAACGGGCGGAGGCCTCGGCATGAGCGATCCCCGTCCGAGCGATCCCCGTCTGAGCGACGACCGGCCGAGCGGTGTCCGGAGGAGCCTTCCGCTGCGCGTCGCCGTCGTCGACAACTACGACTCCTTCACCTACAACCTGGTCCAGTACCTGGCGCAGGCCGGAGCCGAACCCGTCGTCCACCGCAACGACGCCGTCACCACCGAGGAACTGGCCGCCCACGACGCCGTCCTGATCTCGCCCGGTCCGGGCGATCCGGGCCGGGCCGGCGTCAGCCTCGCCGCCGCCCGGGAGCTCAGCGGCCGCCTCCCCCTGCTCGGCGTCTGCCTCGGCCACCAGGCCATCGCGGAGGCCTTCGGCGCCGACGTCGTCCGGGTCGGCCCGGTGCACGGCAAGACCGAACGGGTGCGGCACGACGGCACCGGCGTCCTCGCCGGCCTGCCCGACCCGTTCACCGCCACCCGCTACCACTCGCTCGCCGTCGCCCCCGGCTCCCTGCCCGGCGAACTCCTCGCCAACGCCTGGGCCCAGGACGGCACCGTGATGGGCCTGCGGCACCGTACCCACCCGACGTACGGGGTCCAGTTCCACCCGGAGTCCGTCCTCACCGAGGCGGGCCTGCGCATCGTCGTCAACTTCGTGGAGGCCGCCCGCCGCCTCCAGCGGCAGCCCGAGGAGGTCCGGTGAAGACCGCGCTGCGCACCCTCGCCCGGGGCGGCCGGCTGACCCGCGAGCAGACCGGCCGCGCCATGGCCGCCGTGCTCGCCGGGGAGGCCACGCCCAGCCAGATCGCCGGGTTCGCCATGGCGCTGTCCGCCCGGGGCGCCGACATCGAGGAGATCGTCGGGCTGGTCGCCACCGCCCGGAGCTTCGGGGCCCGCCTGGCCGGCGACGGCCGCGTCCTGGACACCTGCGGCACCGGCGGCGACGGCCACGACACGTTCAACGTCTCCACCACCGCGGCCGTCGTCGCGGCGGCCTGCGGGGTGCCCGTCGCCAAGCACGGCAACCGCAGTGCCTCCTCGGCCTGCGGCAGCGCCGACGTCCTGGAGGAACTCGGCGTGCACATCGACCTCGGCCCGGCCGAGGCCGCGGCCTGCCTGGACGAGGTCGGCATCACCTTCCTCTTCGCGCCGGTCTTCCAGCCCGCCTTCCGTCACGCGGCCGGGCCCCGCCGCGAACTGGGCGTGCGGACCGTCTTCAACGTGCTCGGCCCGCTCTGCAACCCGGCCGGCGCCCGGTACCAGACGCTCGGCGTCTCCGACCCGGCCCTGCTGGACGTCATGGCCGAGGTCCTGCACCGGCTCGGGACCGAACGCGCCCTGGTGTTCTGCGCCGAGGACGGCCTCGACGAGCTCAGCACCTGCTCGCCCTCGCGCGTCGTCGAACTCGCCGACGGACGCACCACCGCCTACCGCCTCGACCCCGCCGACCTGGGCCTCGCCCCCGCCACCCTGGCGGACCTGCGCGGCGGCGGAGCGGCTGAGAACGCGACGACCGTCCGCCGGATCCTGGCGGGCGAGACCGGCCCGCGCCGGGACATCGTGCTGCTCAACACGGCCGCCGCGCTGCGGGCCGCCGGTCGCTGCGAGGACTGGCGGCCGGGCCTGGCCCTGGCCGCCGAGGCCATCGACAGCGGGCGGGCGGCCGGCCTGCTCGACCGCTGGGTCGCGGCGAGCGCGCGGTCGAGCGCCGCGGCCGCCCGCGTGGCGGCGTGACGAACCCCATGAACGAGGAGTGCTCACCGTGACCAGGCCAACTGCTTTCTCCGGCGGATCCGTTCCGCCCGCATCGCCCGTCCGGCCCGGCCTGCTGGGCGAGTTGATCGAGGCCGCCCGGCGTCAGACCGAGACCCGGCGGACGGAGGTGTCCCTGGGCGAGCTGGCGGCGAGGGCCGCCGCCGCCCCCGCCGTCCGGGACTTCGGGGCCGCCCTGCGCGCCCCCGGCCTCGGCGTCATCGCCGAACTCAAGCCGCGCAGCCCGCTCAAGGGCCCGCTCACCGACGACTACCGGCCCGCCGACCTCGCCCGGCGCTACCAGGCGGGCGGCGCCTGCGCGCTGTCCGTCCTCGCACACACCGAGGGCTTCGGCGGGCGCCCGGAGGACCTGGCGACCGTCCGGGCGGCGGTCGAACTGCCGCTCATGCGCAAGGACTTCATCGTCGACGAGTACCAGATCGCCGAGGCCCGGGCCTTCGGGGCGGACGCCGTCCTGCTGGTGGTCGCGGCCCTCGACGAGCGCCGGCTCGCCGAACTGCACGGGTATGCACGGGACTTGGGCCTGCACGTGCTGGTGGAGGTGCACAGCGAGGCGGAAGCCGACACCGCCCTCGCCGCCGGCGCCGTCAACATCGGCGTCAACCACCGTGACCTCACGGACTTCAGCATGGACCTGGGCCTCACCGGGCGGCTGCGCCGGGTGGTCCCGGCGGACCGGGTGCTCGTCGCGGAGAGCGGCGTGCGCACCCCGGCCGACGCCCGGCGCCTGCGGGCCGACGGCGCGGACGCCGTGCTGGTGGGGGAGACGCTGATGACGTCCGCCGACCCGGCGGCGACGGTCGCGGAACTGAAGAACTCGTCCACGCACGCAACCACCGAGGAGAGGTCATGACGACCGCCACCTTCTTCCTGCCCGACCCGCAGGGCCACGTCCCCGACGCCGCCGGCTACTTCGGCGACTACGGCGGCACGTTCATCCCCGAGGCGCTCGTCGCGGCCGTGGACGAGGTCGCCGCCGAGTACGCGAAGGCCAAGGACGATCCGGCCTTCGCCGCGGAGCTCAACGACCTGATGGCCAACTACACCGGCCGGCCCAGCGCCCTCACCGAGGTCCCGCGCTTCGCCGGGTACGCCGGTGGGGCGCGGATCTTCCTCAAGCGCGAGGACCTGAACCACACCGGCTCACACAAGATCAACAACGTCCTCGGCCAGGCGCTGCTCACCCGCCGGATGGGCAAGAGCCGGGTCATCGCCGAGACCGGCGCCGGCCAGCACGGCGTGGCCACCGCCACCGCCTGCGCCCTCTTCGGCCTCGACTGCACCGTCTACATGGGCGAGGTCGACACGCGGCGCCAGGCCCTCAACGTGGCCCGGATGCGGATGCTCGGCGCCGAGGTCATCGCCGTGCGCTCCGGCTCCCGCACCCTCAAGGACGCCATCAACGAGGCGTTCCGCGACTGGGTCGCCAACGTCGACTCCACGCACTACCTCTTCGGCACCGTCGCCGGCCCGCACCCCTTCCCCGCCATGGTCCGCGACTTCCACCGCGTCATCGGCGTCGAGGCCCGGCGCCAGATCCTGGAGCGCGCCGGTCGCCTGCCCGACGCCGTCGCGGCCTGCGTCGGCGGCGGCTCCAACGCCATCGGCCTCTTCCACGCCTTCGTCCCGGACGCCGGAGTCCGCCTGGTCGGCTTCGAGCCCGCCGGACACGGCGTCGAGACCGGCGAGCACGCGGCCACCCTCACCGCCGGCGAACCCGGCGTCCTGCACGGCTCCCGCTCCTACGTCCTCCAGGACGAGGAGGGCCAGATCACCGAGCCGTACTCGATCTCGGCCGGCCTCGACTACCCCGGCATCGGCCCCGAGCACTCCTACCTCAAGGACAGCGGCCGCGGCGAGTACCGGGCGATCACCGACGACGCCGCGATGCAGGCCCTGCGCCTGCTCTCCCGCACCGAGGGCATCATCCCGGCCATCGAGAGCGCCCACGCGCTGGCCGGCGCCCTGGACCTCGGCCGCGAACTCGGGCCGGACGGCCTCGTCGTGGTCAACCTGTCCGGGCGCGGCGACAAGGACATGGACACGGCCGCGCGCTACTTCGGCCTGTACGAGGGCACCGCAGAGGGGGACGTGAAGTGAGCACCGTGCACACCGGCAACCTGGAACTGCTGACCACCACCCTCGCGAAGGCCCGCGCCGAGGACCGGGCTGCCCTGGTCGCCTACCTCCCGGCCGGCTTCCCGACCGTCGACGGCGCCATCGACGCCGTCAAGGCCGTCCTGGCGGGCGGCGCCGACGTCGTCGAGGTCGGCCTGCCGCACAGCGACCCCGTCCTGGACGGCGCCGTCATCCAGACCGCCGACGACATCGCCCTGCGCGGCGGCGTGAAGATCGCCGACGTGCTGCGCACCGTGCGCGAGGCGTACGAGGCGACCGGCGCGCCGATCCTGGTCATGACCTACTGGAACCCCGTCGACCGCTACGGCGTCGAGCGCTTCACCGCCGAACTGGCGGCGGCCGGGGGCGCGGGCTGCATCCTGCCCGACCTGCCGGTCCAGGAGTCCGCGCTGTGGCGCGAGCACGCCGCCCGGCACGGGCTGGCGACCGTCTTCGTCGTCGCCCCCAGCAGCCAGGACGCCCGCCTGGCCACCATCACGGCGGCCGGCTCCGGATTCGTCTACGCCGCCTCCCTCATGGGCGTCACCGGCACCCGCACGTCGGTCGGCAACCAGGCCGAGGACCTCGTCCGCCGCACCCGCGCCACGACCGACCTGTCCGTCTGCGTCGGCCTCGGTGTCTCCACCGCCGACCAGGCCCGGGAGGTCGCCGGCTTCGCCGACGGCGTGATCGTCGGCTCGGCCTTCGTCAAGCTCCTCCTCGACGCCCCGGACCTCCCGACCGGCCTCACCGCCGTCCGCTCCCTGGCCGCCGCCCTGGCGACGGGGGTGCGGCGGACCTGACGAAGGGCGCGGTGGGGTCGGTGCGGTGGGCGGTTCGACGCGCGGCCGAGGGCTGCCGGGATCCGGCGGGGTGCGCGGTTACGCTCGGCAGCGGTGAGTGCGGTGTGCCGCCGCACCGGATCGATGGCAGGAGGCCACGTCGTGTCCCGCGTGCGAGTCCACAACTTCTCGATCTCCCTCGACGGCTACGGCACCGGGGAGGGCCAGAGCCTCGACCAGCCGTTCGGCCACGCCGGGACGCGGCTCCACCAGTGGTTCTTCGGGACCCGGACGTTCCGCGGGATGCAAGGGGCCGAGGGCGGCAGCACGGGCGTCGACGACGCCGTGGCGCGCACGTGGAACGAGGGCATCGGGGCGGAGATCATGGGGCGCCGCAAGTTCGGCCCCCAGCAAGGACCTTGGGAGGACCACGACTGGAACGGCTGGTGGGGAGCCGAGCCGCCGTTCCACACCCCGGTGTTCGTCCTCACCCACCACCCCCGCCCGTCCGTCGAGATGGACGGCGGCACCACCTTCCACTTCGTCGACGGCACCCCGCACGAGGTGCTCCACCGCGCCCGCGAAGCCGCCGGCGGCCTGGACGTCCGCATCGGCGGCGGCCCCGGCACCGTCCGCGCCTTCCTCGCCGCCGACCTGATCGACCACCTCCACGTCGCGGTCGTCCCCGTCGTCCTCGGCCGCGGCGAGCGCCTGTGGGACGGCCTGGAGGGCGTGGAGGAACGCTTCCGCGTGGAGTCGGTCTCGACCCCGAGCGGCGTGACGCACGTGACGTTCACGCGGCCGTAGGGCGGCTGGCGGCGGTGACTCGGCTCTTGCACTCGGGAGGGGTTGACTTGCCGTCAGTGGAGTGCGCTCCGGCGGGGAATTAATTCGGCCGAGGGATCGGACGTGCCCGGTACGGTGGGGGCGGACGTGGTCAACGGGCCTGTGGGGTGCGGGTTGTGGCCCTGGGCGTGAGGTGTGGAGGGTGTCGGCGTGGTGCGTGGGACGAGGCCGGTGGAGTTGCTCGGGGAGTACCGGGCGCGGGGGGCGGTCGAGGCGGCGGATGTCGAGCGGGCTCGGGGGCTGCTCGGCCGTGGCGCGGACGCCTGGGACCGCGGGACGCCGCTGCACTTCACGGCGTCCGCGCTGATCGTGCACCCGGAGAGCTCGCGGGTGCTGCTGCGGTGGCACGTGCGGCAGCAGGCGTGGCTGCACGTGGGCGGGCACGGCGATCCCGGGGAGACGGAGGCGCTGGCGGTCGCGCTGCGCGAGGGGGTGGAGGAGACCGGGCTGACGGACCTCGCGCCCTGGCCCGACGCGGCGCTCGTGCACGTCGCCGTGGTGCCGGTGCCCGCCTCGACCCGTGAGCCGGCCCACGAGCACGCGGACCTGCGCTTCCTGCTGGCCACCGGGAGGCCCGACGCCGTCCGGCCGGAGAACCCGCAGTCGCCGCTGGAGTGGCTCACGGTGGCGCAGGCCCGGGAGCGGACCACGGAGGCGAACTTCCGCGAGACGATCGACCGCGCCGGGAGCCTGCTGGAGGAGCGGCGGCGGTAAATCGGGTGGCGGGCGGAGGCGGAACGGGTAGCGTCGGACCGTCCTGCCGTACACGTGAGGGGGATCAGTGGAGCAGACGCTCGAGGGCCAGACGCTCGTCTTCGACGCCGACGACACGCTGTGGGAGAACAACGTTCTCTTCGAGCGCGTCATCGACGGCTTCGTCGACTGGGTGGCCGCCCCCGGGGACGGGGAGCGGACGCGGGCCCTGCTCGACGGGATCGAGGCGCGGAACGTGGCGGCGCACGGCTACGGCTCCGAGGTGTTCCGGCTGAGCCTGCGCGAGTGCCTCCAGGAGGTCCACGGCCGCCCGGCGACGGACGAGGACGACGCCCGGATCACCGAGGTGCTGCTTCCGCTGACGAACCGCCGGGTCGAGCTGATCGAGGGCGTCGCCGAGACGCTCGCCGCCCTCGCCCAGCGTCACGAGCTGCTGATGCTCACGAAGGGCGCGGTGGAGGAGCAGCGGTGGAAGGTGGACGCCTCCGGCCTCGCCCACCACTTCCGCAGCGTCCACATCGTGCCGGAGAAGGACGAGGACACCTACCGGCGGCTCACCGTCGAGCTCGGTCTGGACGCCGGCCGCACCTGGATGATCGGCAACTCGCCCAAGTCCGACATCCTGCCCGCCGTCCGCGCCGGGCTGAAGGCCGTCTTCATCCCGCACGAGCACACGTGGGTCATGGAGCACGAGGAGCTCCGGCCCGAGGACGCGACGCTGCGACTGGCCCGGTTCGACGAGCTGTTGCGGCACTTCTGACGCGACTTCCGGCAGGACGTGACGACGTCGGGGCGGCCCTCCTGTGCCAGGGGGGGCCGTCCCCTTTCGCATGCCCGCACAGTGCCCGGTAGGGGGGTGCGGGCGGCCGGATAGGGGTTCATCGCTGTGTCGGGGCGGTCGGCTTCCCGGATTCAATGCTGCGCGTGATGGCGCGGAACGGAAACGAGGAGACGGGCAGTTGAGGACAGCGACGGAGGAGTGGATGCGCCGGTTCCACCCGGCCGACGGCGCCGCCGCCAGGCTGGTGTGCTTCCCGCACGCGGGGGGATCGGCGCCGTACTTCTACCACGTGGGGCGGCTGCTCGCCCCCGGGCTGGACGTCCTGGCGGTGCAGTACCCGGGCCGACAGGAGCGCCGGCACGAGCCGGTGATCGAGTCCGTGCCGGAGCTGGCCGACCGGGTGGTGGCGGAGCTGCGCCCGTGGCTGGACCGGCCGTTCGCGCTGTTCGGGCACAGCCTGGGCGCCGTCCTCGCCTACGAGGTGGCGCGCCGGCTGGAGGCGGAGGGCCGCCGGCCGCTCGGGCTGCTGGCCTCCGGGCACCGGGCGCCGCACGTCGAGCGGCACGACACCGCGCACCTGCTGGACGACGACGGGCTGATCGCCGAACTGCGCCGCCTCAGCGGGACGGACGACGCGCTGCTGGACGACGACGAGCTGCTGCGGCTCGTGCTGCCGTGCGTGCGCGGCGACTACAAGGCGGCGGAGACGTACGCCTACCGCCCCGGGCCGCCGCTGTCCTGCCCGGTCGTGGGCCTGACCGGGGACGCGGACCCGCTGGTGTCCGTGGCCGAGGCGCGCGGCTGGGCGCGGCACACGACCGGCGGGTTCGAGCTGGACATCCTCCCGGGCGGCCACTTCTACCTCAACGACCACGTGCCGGCTCTGGTGGAACGGATCCGCGCCTTCGTCGCGCGGGAGATGACGAGCGTCCACGCCTGAGACCGCGCCGGTGCCGGCACCGCGGCATTCCTCAGGGCACCGCACACACAAGGGAGTTCACATGTACCGCACCATGTTCAAGTCGAAGATCCACCGCGCCACCGTGACGCAGGCCGACCTCCACTACGTCGGCTCCGTCACCATCGACGCCGACCTCCTGGACGCCGCCGACCTCCTGCCCGGCGAGAAGGTCGACATCGTCGACATCGACAACGGCAACCGCCTGTCCACCTACGTCATCGAAGGCCCC
>NZ_JAQYXB010000527.1:0-316 GCF_036322405.1 Streptomyces sp. SP17BM10
AAGGACGAGCGTCGAGCCATCGGGGTCCCGGCGGGCCGTCCTCTGCCCGGCGCGAAAAACGGTGTGCGCGGGGCCGGGCCCGGGGCAGTCTTGCCGGTATGAAGATCCTGGTGCTCGGCGGTTCGTCGTTCCTGGGGCGGGCGTTCGCCTCCGAAGCCCTCGCCCGGGGCCATGAGGTGACCACGTTCAACCGCGGCCGCTCCGCCGCCGACCTGCCCGGGGTGGAGGCGGTGCGCGGCGACCGCGACTCGGACGCGGACCTCGAGCGCCTCGTCGAGGGGCGGCGCTGGGACGCCGTCGTCGACACCTCGGCCCA
>NZ_JAQYXB010000528.1:0-4217 GCF_036322405.1 Streptomyces sp. SP17BM10
GGTTGAGCCACACGTTGACCGTGCCGTCCGGGTTGATCACCCAGTAGTCGGCCTTGCCGTCACCGTCGAAGTCCGCGAGCCGGACCCGGCTGCGGTCGGTGGTCACGCCGGTCGCGACCTTGCCGAGCGACTGCCAGCCGCCGCCACCGTCGCCACCGTGGTTGAGGTAGGCGTGGACCGAACCGTCGTCCTCGATGGTGACGTAGTCCGGCTTGCCGTCGCCGTCGAAGTCGGCGAACCGCAGCCGGCCGCTGCCCCCGACCTCGTTCGCGGTCGCCGAGCGGTGGTCGCGGGTGTCCGCGATCCACCCGGCGATGTCGTCGACCCGGGTCTCGGTGGCACCCTGGCGGGTCTCGGACTCACCGAGGCAACCGCCCTGCCAGGCACGGCTGATGACGGCGGCCAGCGTGATGCCGCCGTTCTCGGCCCGCACCGCCGGGGCACCGGCGTCGCCCTTGCAGACGGTGTCGGCCGCGGTCTTGGCGGTCAGGTCCACGCTGGCGGAGGCGACGGCACCGGTCGTCAGCGTCACGCTGTGGGACTGGGCCGGCAGCCAGTCGGTCTTGGTGCGGCCGAAGCCGAGCACCTGGAGGTCCTCGCCGGCGGTCGGCGCGGCCGTCGCGACCCGCACCGGCGTGACGCCGTTGGCGGGCTCGACCAGGCGCACCATCATGACGTCGCGGTCGTTGCGGGGCACGAGCGCCGAGACGTCGTAGCCACGACCGCCGATGGTGACCGCGGTCTGGGCCTTCGGGATGCCCGCCGGGACGGTGCTCAGGTCGTCGGGCTTGTCGGTGAAGCAGCTGGCCGCCGACAGCACCCACTGCGGGGCGATCAGCGTCGCCGTGCAGGAGCGCGAGCCCGGGTGACCGGGCTGCCCGACGGTGACGGTGCCGATCGCCGGGTTGGCGCCGGCCGCGGGCGCCGTCGCCGGGCCGTCGGTGGCGTTGAGCTCCAGCAGCGTGGTGGAGCCGCTGGTGCCGCCCTCGCCGACCGGGGTCCAGCCGTTCTTGTTGACGTCGATGCTGCTGACCGTGCCGGCCGTGTTCAGCGTGGCCTTGATCGCGTGGTCGTCGCCCTTGATGTTGTAGATCTGCGGGATCTCCAGCGACAGGTACCCCGTCGGCCCGGTGATCTTGAAGCAGACGTGACTCGGAGTGGCCACCCGGCTGTACAGCTCCACCAGGCCCGGGCCCGACGCGCAGTCCGCGAGCACGATGTGCCCGTCGCCCGCCTTGAGCGTGATGCCCCGGTCCGCCAGGACCTTCGCGGCGTCCGGGTAGGAGAAGTCCTCCGCCGCGGACGGCTTGGCCGGCTCCACCGCCGACGCCGGCGAGGACGAGAAAGTGGCCAGCGCGGGCACGGCCAGTGCCGCCGCCAGCGGCCGTATCAGTATCCGGCTAATTCGCAAAACAACTCCCCGTAAAACGACACGCCCGGGGAATCGCCAACGCCCCCCGAGCTGGCAAAGTCAAAACAAACCTCGCGAAAGCTACTGGGCGCATTTCGCGTACGTCAAACGGGCCGAATCCCTGCCGATGGCGGAGACTGACGGACGGTCGGCCGGACCGCCCGCCGATCCCGCGTCAATCCGCCATCGGCAGGGCCATGAAACTGATATATCGGGCAATCGGGGCGCGAGAAATCACCGCCGGGAAAAAGGGAGGTGATCGGTATCACAACTGTCCTGCGGGGCCTCGCAGGTCGCCCGCCCGCCGATCCGTCAGGCTCCCGCGGCCAGCCGCCGCCCCTCCTCCAGGAACGCCGTCACGCCCATGACGCCCGCGAGTGCGGCGAGCGGCCGGGCGGCACCGAACGGCGCGTTCCAGAAGCCGCCCTCGCGCGCGGTGTGCGGGCCGACGTACGCGTACGGCTCCGGGAGGTAAGCGTCGCCGAGCGAGACCCCGTAGTTCACGTCGTCGACGGTCACGCCGATGTCGAAGTGCTCGGGCCAGATGACCGGTTCCGCCCCCGGGAACAGCCCGCGCAGCGCGGCGTCACCGAGCGCGAAGCCGTGCAGCAGCCGGTGGGCCGCGGCCGGATCCACCTCGATCGAGTCGTCTGCCGCCCGGCCCGCCCCGTCCGCGTACAGCCCGTCGGGGGCGCCGGCCGACAGCCCGAGGGCCGCCCCGAGCGCCGCGCACGTGGTCCATTCGAGGGACAGCACCTGCCCCGGCGCCACCAGCTCCGCCCCCACCACCCGCAGCTCCGCCCCGACGGAGGTGGCGAACCCGCCCGCGCTCGCCCGCAGCCGGATCGTGCCGTCGGTGCGGTACTGCGGCCCGGCCAGGACCAGCTCGGCCACGGCGTGCAGGGAACGGCGGGTGCGTACGAGGGTCTCGGTGTCGATCTCGGTGTCCATGGACGAATGATCTCCCAGGTGGGAGGCGGGTGGGTAATCCCCCGCCTCCCGGCCCTACCCTGCGTTCCCCCGGTCGCTACGGCAGGCTCACGCCGACGGTCGTCGCCCAGATCTCGTCCGTGGAGGCCGACGGCGCGACGCTGCCCCAGGCCAGCGCCAGCCGGGTCGGCGACAGCGCGGACAGGCCGAAGGTGTCCCCGGTCCACACCGTGCCCGTCCCGCAGTCCCGCGAGACCCGCACGGGGGCGGACAGCCACCCGCGCGTCGTCGAGAACGTCCGCAGGTACTGCGCGAAGCCGCGCGGGTCACTGCTCGACAGCCAGCCCACGTACGCGATCCCGGGCGGGCCGGCGACGACCTGCATGACGTGCGGGACGTTCAGCGTGTCCGCGGGGACCCGCACCGGCGGCGGCCGGCGAGGCCAGCACCGGAGCGGCGGTGAGGACGAGGACGGTGGCGCCGGCGCAGAGGCCGACCACCAGGGATCCGAACGTGTCGCGACGTGCGTGCCCGGCTACGGTGCTCCTGCGATGCAATGACTGGCCATCAGTGGAACATCCGGTCACCGCTGTTGGCCATGCGGTGGCTGCCGCCGTGCTTGTTCACCCAGTCGCGGATCATGGTGATCGCGTTGGCGCACTGCCAGCTGTCCTCGTACTCGCGGACCCCGGTGAAGGCGCCGTAGCCGGCGATGATGCCGTCCACCCGGGCGTCCCCCAGCAACTTGTCGACGTACCACGGGTCGTTGTAGGTCGTCGTCCACGACAGCGTCGCCGCGAGCCGGCCGGCCGCACGGTCCGCCGCGCCCTTCTTCAGCTCCGTGCAGGTGTTCCAGGTGGCCTCGGTGCAGTTGCCGAAGCCCTTGGTGATGTCCGAGTCGCCGTAGTCCATCGCCCGGCGACCCACCGGGATGCCGCCGCCGAACCGGCTGTAGGCGCTCTGGACCGCGTCCCGCGACCCGGTCGTCGTCATGCCCTCCAGCGGCCCCAGCTTCCCCGCCAGGCTCTGCCAGCCCCGGCCGCCCACGTCCGGGGTGTTGCCGCCGTGGTACTCGTAGAAGCCGTAGATCACCTGGATCCCGGCCGCCGTCAGCCGCTGCGCCTTGTCGTGCAGGCCGGCGACGCTGCAGGTGCGGTTGGGCGCCTCACCGCAGTAGTCGGGGTCCTTGATGTCCAGCCAGACGAGGGCCAGCCGGCGCCCCGCGCCGGCGTTGGAGACGATCCGGTCGATCATGCTGTCGAAGCTCGGGCCCAGCCGGTTCTCACCGGCCGAGGAACAGTCGTGGTACGCCCGCCATTCGTTCGGGTTCCACCAGGAACAGACGTCGATCTCGATCCCGTTGGCACCGTGCTTGAGGGCCGCGTCGACGCCGTCCAACGTGTCGACGCGGTGCGCGATCGCGTAGACCGCCCGACGGGTGTCGGCCGCCGCCGCGGAGGTCGTGTCGAGCGCGGTGACGCCGAGGATCCCGCACAGCCCTGCGGTCAGCGCCGACAACAGCCGCCGGCCGGTGCCACGCCTGAGACGAGTGCTCAAGGTACCCACCCCTTCTTGTCGGTGTTCGTTCATTCGATCCCACCAACCGCATGTTGACACACGGCAAACGATCGACAAACGAAATCCGGCCACGCCCGATCCCGATCGGCATCCCGGGCGGGCCGCCGTGGCGGGCACCGGAGCGCGAAAAACAGAGAAGCCCCATCCGGTGACCGGACGGGGCTTCTCGTGAATGATTGTTCGGCGGCGTCCTACTCTCCCACAGGGTCCCCCCTGCAGTACCATCGGCGCTGTGAGGCTTAGCTTCCGGGTTCGGAATGTAACCGGGCGTTTCCCTCACGCTATGACCACCGAAACA
>NZ_JAQYXB010000529.1:0-102820 GCF_036322405.1 Streptomyces sp. SP17BM10
CACCGACCTCGCCATGCTCTACCGCCGCCCCGACGGCTCCATCGACTACTACACCGCGCTGGCGGACACGAGCGGGCACATCGGCGCGTTCAAGTCCTCCCCCAAGTCCACCCCCGCCAGCGGCAACTGGGACTGGAACGCCGTCCAGCTCTTCTCCAACAACGGCTGACCCGCCGCTTCCCCGCCCCGCCGGGCCCGGCGGCCGTCCACGGCCGCGCGGCCCGGCGGGGCGCCGACTGTCCCGGCCCCGTCGCCACTTGCCACTCGCTGCTCGCTGCGATCGCCGTTCGTCCCGATCCCGTCTCCGAAGGGGGAACCCTCCCATGTCCCTCAGCACTTCGTCCCGCTCGCGCCGGGCGGGCGTGCTCGCGGTGGCCGCGGCCGCCGGTGCGCTGAACGCCTTCGCCTCCGCCCCGGCCGGGGCCGTCGTCGGCGACGTGGCGGCCGACGACGCCCACGCCTACACCGCCAGGCTCGCCATCGGCGACAACCAGCGCGCCTGCACCGGCGCGCTGGTGGACCCGTCCTGAGTGATCACCGCGGCGAGCTGCTTCTCCGACGACCCCGCCCAGCCGCAGGCACTGCAGGCCGGCGCACCGAAGTGGAAGACCACCGCCACCATCGGCGGCAAGGGCCCTGGACGTCCTCGGGCTCGCGCCGCGCGCCGACCGCGACCTCGTCCTGGCCCGCCTCGCCGCCTCCGTGCAGGGCGTCGCCCCGCTCGCCGTGGCGTCGGCCGCACCGGCCGCGGGCGGGAAGCTGCGCGTGGCCGGCTACGGCCGTACCAAGGACGCATGGGTGCCCGCCGCCGGTGCACACCGGCGTGTTCAGCCTGGACAGCGTGAACGCGACCGCCGTCGCCGTCACCGGCCAGAGCGGGTCGGTCATCTGCAAGGGCGACACCGGCGCCCCCGCCATCGGCGAAACGGACGGCAAGGCCGAACTCGCCGCCGTCGCCTCCCGATCCTGGCAGGGCGGCTGCCTGGGCACCCCCGCCACCGAAACCCGCACCGGCGCCACCGGCACCCGCGTCGACGACCTCGGCGCCTGGATCCAGCAGGTGCGCGCGAGCGCCACCGCGCCGACCGCAAACGCGGTCCACGACCCGGGCCATGCGCGACTGGAGCCCCTGGGCGGCCATCTACGACCGGAAGTTCGCCGGCTCCCCCAGCGCCCTCCGTGGACCTCTTCGCCGCCACCACCGGCGCCGTCAACCACACCGCCCACAAGCCCGGCATGCCCGGCTGGGCGCCCCTTGGACACCCTGACCGGCACCACCATGCCCACCGGCTGACGGCCGGACACCGCAGGACCCGACCCGCGCGCGGCGCCGGCCACCACCACGGTGGCCGGCGCCGCGCCGTGTTCACGGGTCGCGACGGACCGCGCGTCAGGACACCGGGGCCGGTGCCGGGGCGGCGGCGAGGAGGGCGTCGAGCAGGCCGGGGAAGCGGGTGTCGAGGTCGGTGCGGCGCAGGCTCACGAAGCGGTTGCGGCCGGCGACGCGGGTGGTGGTGACGCCCGCCTCGCGCAGGACGCGCATGTGGTGGGAGACGGTCGACTTGTGGAGGTGGTCCAGGCCCAGGCCGCGCGGGTCGCAGGAGTGCTCGGCGCCGTCGGCGTAGCTCAGGAGCAGGCGCATGCGCACGGGGTCGCCGAGGGCGGCCAGGACCGTGACGAGGTCGAGGTCGGCGGTGGCGGGCTGGGGCAGCCGCTCGTCTTCGGTCATGGCGCTCGGGTCCTCGCAGGGGTCACGGACGGCGGTGGGCGGTCGCAGGCGGTCGGGCACCGGGACGCCGGGGCGCCGGGGCGTTGGTTTGACAATCATCCACCAATCCCTAGTGTTTGACGAGCGTCAAACTGTTGCGCGATCGTCCAACAATCGGGGGGTTCCCTTCCCATGCCCGTACGCCTGCTCCTGCTCGCCCTCGGCACCTTCGCCGTGGGCACCGACTCGATGGTCGTGGCCGGCATCCTCGGCCCGGTCGCCGCCGACCTGGGGGTGTCCGTGCCGGCCGCCGGCCAGCTGGTCACCGTCTTCGCGCTCGGCTACGCGCTGCTGGCGCCGGTGCTGGCGGCGCTGACCGCCCGCTGGCCGCGCCGGCGCCTGCTGCTGACCGCGCTCGCGGTGTTCACCGCCGCCAACGCGCTCAGCGCCCTCGCGCCCACCTTCGCCGCACTGCTGGCCACCCGGGTGCTGGCGGCGGCCGGGGCGGCGCTGTACACGCCGGCCGCCAACGCGGTGGCCACCGCACTGGTGGCCCCCGAGCGGCGCGGGCGGGCGCTGGCCACCGTGCTGGGCGGGATGACGGTGGCCACCGCACTCGGGGTGCCGGTGGGCACCTGGGTGGGGCGCGGCGACTGGCGGCTGACGATGTGGCTGGTCACGGCGCTGGGCCTGGCGGCGCTGGCCGGGCTGGCGCTGCTGCTGCGCGCCCTGCCCGCGCCGGTCGCGGCCGCGGGCCTCGCGGCGCGCCTGGCACCGCTGGGGCGCCCCCGGGTGCTGGGGGCGGCGGCCACCACGCTGGCCTTCTTCCTCGCCTTCCAGAGCGTCTACATCTACCTGGCGACCGCGGTCGCCGGGGCGACCGGGGGCGACGCGGGCCGGCTGAGCACCGTGCTGGCGGTCACCGGGGCGGCGTCGGTGGCGGGCAGCTGGCTGGGCGGGCGCCTGGTGGACCGCGTGGGGGTGCGCCGGGTGCTGCTGACCGGTTCGCTGGTGGCGGCCGGCGCGTTCGCCGCGCTGCCGTGGCTGGGGCGCAGCATGGCGGGGGCGCTGGTGTACGCGGTGGTGACGCCGCTGGCGGGGTGGGCGGTGTCGGTGGCGCTGCCGCACCGGCTGGCGTCCCTGGATCCGGGCAGCGCGCCGCTGCTGATCTCGCTGAACTCCAGTGCGCTGTACCTGGGGACGGCGGCGGGCGGGGTGGCGGGCAGCTGGGCGATCGCCGTACTGGGCGCGCGGTTGTTCCCACTGGCGGCGGCGGTGCTGGCGCTGGTGGCGGCGGGGATGGCGGCGGCGACCACGCGGACGCAGCACATCGTGGGGACACCGGCGGGGGCGGAGCGCACCGCGGTGGCCGCGGGGACAGCGGCGGGGGCAGGGGTCGATCAGGTCCCCGCCCCGGTGCGGCGGTGAGGGGTCAGGCGCGGGCGGAGTCGAGGTCGCGGTCGGGCTCGGCGCCCTTGAGGAGCAGGGTGGTCTCCTCGATGCGGGCGAAGCGCCTGCAAGGGCCGAACTCGCCGGACACGTAGACCTCCATGCCGAACCTCGCTGCCGTCGGTCTTGACGACATGGACGGCGTGGCGGTCGGCGGGGCGCCCGTCGGCGTGAAACTCCTCGTGGACATCGATGGAACCGCAGGCGACGACGGCGCGAAGGTGGCCGATGTGCTCGGCGAAGCCGGCGCGGTCTGCCCAGGTGCCGTCGGTGCGCTGGCGGTCGTCGGCGGCGAAGTGCCGCTCGATGGCGTCCTCCAGGGGCGGGGAGGGGTGAAGAGCAGGTCGTTGATGGCGGCGGTGATGGTGGCGTGAGTGGCGGCGGGGGTGGCGGGGATGGCGGGGATGGCGGCCGTGATGGTGGCGGGGGTGGTGGTCACGGAGTGCCTCCTCGGGGCATGGGAGTGGTGCGGTCCGGGGCGGCCGGAACCGAGCTGCGTGCGCGGCGCCCGCTTTCTGGAGACTCTGCTCGGGATGCGTGCGCCGCGCACGCTACGATCGGGGGGTGAACCACAGCCCCGACGCATCCCCGTCCCCCGCCTCGCCCTCCCCCGTCCCCTCAAAGGCCCCCTCGCTCGGCGACACCGTCGCCGAGGCCCTCGCCGTCCTGCTGCGCCGCCCCGCCCGCACCACCCTCTACCGGCGCCTGACCGCGGGCCTGGACGAGGCCGTGGACGAGGTCACCTACCCCGTCCTCAGCGGCCTGGCCCGCTTCGGGCCGTGCAGCGCCGCCGACCTGGCCGCCGAGATCGGCCTCGACCGCTCCGGCGTCTCGCGCCGCGCCACCCGCCTGGAGGACGCCGGCCTGCTGCGCCGCGAGGCCGACCCCCGCGACCAGCGCGCCACCCTGCTCGCGCTCACGACGGCCGGCGAGGAGGCGGTGGAGGTGATGCGCCGGCGCCTGGCCGGCGGCATCGAGGAGGCGCTCGCCTCCTGGCCGCCCGGCGAGGCGGAGGTCTTCGCCCGGGGCCTGGCCCGTTTCGCCGAGCAGGGGCCCTTCGCCGCCCCGTAGCCCCCGGGTCCCGGCCCCGCCCCGGCCGCGGACATGCACGTGCCCCGCCCCGGGAGTCCGGGACGGGGCACGGGACCCGGGCCGGGCGCGTCAGGCGCCGAGGACCTCGCCGACCAGCGCGCGGGCCTCCTCCTGCACCCGGGCCAGGTGCTCGGGGCCGTGGAAGGATTCGGCGTAGATCTTGTACACGTCCTCCGTGCCCGAGGGGCGGGCGGCGAACCAGGCGTTGTCCGTGCACACCTTGAGGCCGCCGATGGCGGCGCCGTTGCCCGGGGCCTTGGCCAGCACCGCGGTCACCTTCTCGCCGGCCAGCTCGCCCGCGGTGACCTGCTCCGGCGCGAGGCGGGCCAGGCGGGCCTTCTGCTCGCGGTCGGCCGGGGCGTCCACGCGGGCGTAGGCGGGGGCGCCGTGGCGCGCGGTCAGCTCGCGGTAGTAGGCGCTGGGGGTGGCGCCGGTGACGGCGGTGATCTCGGAGGCCAGCAGCGCCAGCAGGATGCCGTCCTTGTCCGTGGTCCACACCCCGCCGTCGCGGCGCAGGAACGAGGCGCCGGCCGACTCCTCGCCGCCGAAGGCGATCGAGCCCTCCAGCAGGCCGTCGACGAACCACTTGAAGCCGACCGGAACCTCGACCAGCTCGCGCCCCAGGTCGGCGGCGACGCGGTCCAGCATCGAGGAGGAGACCAGCGTCTTGCCGACCGCGGCGTCCAGCGGCCAGTCGCCGCGGTGGCGGTAGAGGTAGTCCACCGCCACCGCCAGGTAGTGGTTGGGGTTCATCAGGCCGCCGTCGGGGGTGACGATGCCGTGCCGGTCGGCGTCCGCGTCGTTGCCGGTGGCGATCCGGTACTCCGAGCGGCGCCTGATCAGGGAGGCCATCGCGGACGGGGAGGAGCAGTCCATGCGGATCCTGCCGTCCCAGTCCAGCGTCATGAACCGCCAGGTCGGGTCGACCTCGGGGTTGACGACGGTGAGGTCCAGGCGGTGGGCCTCGGCGATGCGCCCCCAGTAGGCCACCGACGCCCCGCCCAGCGGGTCCGCGCCGATGTGCAGGCCCGCTGCGCGCACCGCGTCCAGGTCCAGCACCCGCGGCAGGTCCTCGACGTAGGCGCCCAGGTAGTCGTAGCGGCCGGTGGTGGCCGCGGCCAGCGCCCGCGCGTAGGGCACCTTGCGCACCCCGCGCAGGCCCTCGCGGATCAGCTCGTTGGCGCGGTCCTGGATCCAGCCGGTCGCCTCCGAGCCGGCCGGGCCCCCGCTGGGCGGGTTGTACTTGAAGCCGCCGTCGCGCGGCGGGTTGTGCGAGGGCGTCACCACGATGCCGTCCGCCAGCGCGCGCGGACTGCGCCGGTTGTGGGCCAGGATCGCGTGCGAGACCGCCGGCGTCGGCGTGTAGCCGTCGGCCGAATCCAGCAGCACCTGCACGCCGTTGGCCGCCAGCACCTCCACGGCCGTCACCTTCGCCGGCTCCGACAGCGCGTGGGTGTCCGCGCCCAGGAACAGCGGCCCCGCCAAACCCTGCAGCGCCCGGTACTCGCAGATCGCCTGCGTGGTCGCCGCGATGTGGTCCTCGTTGAACGCCGCGTCCAGGGACGAGCCCCGGTGCCCCGACGTCCCGAACGCCACCCGCTGACCCGCCTCCTGCGGGTCGGGGTGCAGCGCGTAGTAGGCCGTCACCAGCCGCGCCACGTCCACCAGATCACCCGGCTCGGCCTGTCGGCCGGCCCGTGCGTGTGCCATCCGTCTCTCTCCCGCCACAGTCCTGCGCGTCCTTGCCCCGTGCGACCGATCGTAACCAGAACGCGACCGTGCCCCGTACCGGCCGACCGGGACGGGGCACACTACACGCCCCGGGGAACACCCCGGGGCCACGACAGCCGGAACCGGACGAATCCGGACGATCTTTCACCGGGAGCGGAACCGGCGGACGGACGCGGCGGACGGACGGCCTGCGGCGGAGGTCAGGCGGGCAGCTGCTGGCGGTAGGCGTCCAGGGCGGGGGCGGTGACGGTGGCCAGGAACTCGGTGACGCGGTAGGCGCACACGCCCTCGCGCACGAACGGGTCGGTGGCCACCAGCGCCTCGATCGCGGCCCGGTCCTCGCCCGCCGCCAGGATCACGCCGCCGTCGCGCGGCACCTTGCGCCCGGAGGCCAGGAACGTGCCGTCGGCGTAGTGGCCGTTCAGCCACTCGACGTGCTGCGGCAGCAGGGCGTCGATGCGCTCCAGCGGGGCGGTGTACGAGAGCTCCAGAACGAACATGCACCCAGGCTAGCCCCGCCCCGCCGGCCACGACCGGCCGGGGCGGGGGTTCCGAGGTGGGCGAGGGCGGATTCGAACCGCCACAGCCGAAGCGGGGGCTTTACAGGCCCTTGGGCTCGCCAGTGCCCAGCTCGCCCTCGGAGAAGGAAACGGAACCTCAACTGCGGTGCCCGGCACACGCGAAGAGCCGAGGAGAGGCAGAAAGGAACGCGGGGAAACAAGCGCCGAAGCGGCGCGGGCCGGCGGCGGCTTCAGCGCGCGGCGGGACGGATCGCGCGATAGCGCGGGGAACCCGGATAGGTGCGGTGCATCGCCAAGTCCCCCTTCATTGCCTCGCCGTGCGCGGTCGATCGCGTCGTCGGGGATCACTCTGCCGCGTCCGCGCGGGAGGGGCAACCGGTTTTCCGCGGGCCCGTCCGGGGTGTGTGCGAGTCCAATCCTGCCAGGTCAGCGGGTGGTTGCGGTAGGACGCAGAGCACCCGGGTTTCGCCTTGTGCGGTCCCGCGCCGCACCGCAGACTCGTCGGCATCCACCTCTGCGGCCCCGTGCCGGCCCCCGCCTTCGGGAGCCGGGGCGCGCTTCGCGCTGCGCCGGGGCGGAGTGGGGTGGGGCAAGAGCGATACGAAGGGGGCTTCATGACGATGGACCGGGATCTGGTGCTCAGGGCGCGGATGCGGCTGCTGAGCCACGACCGGCAGATCCTGCACGCGCCCGATGGACTGGCCGTCTACCGGCTGCTGTTCGCGGTGAGCCCGCAGGTGTACGCCTCACGGCTGGCCTACGTCCTGGAGGAGTCGAGCCGCTCGGCGCAGGTCGCGCACCTGCCCGGTCGGCGGCGGGCGCTGCTCGAGGAGGCGCTGGCGGCGCTGGCCCTCGTCCCGGCGCACCACCCGCACCGGGCGAAGGTCCTGGAGCGGGTGACCGGCGCACTGCGCAGGCTGGAACCGGAGACGGGACCGGATGCGGGACCGGGGCCGGAGGCGGGGCGGTAGGTGCGGCGAAGGGGCATCGACGCGGCCTGATCCCCCGGGGGCCGTCCAGTGGGCGGGCGGCCCCCAAGGGGGCGGTCAGGAGATTTCCATCTGGGCCATCATGCCCATCGCGGAGTGGTCGAGCAGGTGACGGTGGTAGGGGTAGCGGCCGCGGTAGGAGTCGAAAACGGCCTGCAGGCGCACGCTTTCGCCGGGCAGCAGGCGCACGGTGTCCTTGAGGCCGGACTCCTCGGGGCCGGGCGGCCGCCCGATGCGGTCGAGGACGCGGAACTGCACGAGGTGCAGGTGGAAGTTGTGCGGCACGTCCTTGTTGGCATTGGTGACCGTCCACGCCTCGGAGGTGCCGTGGGTGATGCGCGCGTCGACGCGCTCCGGGTCGTAGGTCCTGCCGTCGATCATGGCGCGGGGTTCGGCGCGCCCGTCCTCGTCGACCCTGAGGACGACGGTGCGGGTGCGGTCGGGTTCGGGCAGGGCGGGCACGGTGCGCAGGCGGGCGGGCACGGAGCTGGGGTCGTGGGCGGCGCGGGTGACGTCGAAGCGCAGGACCTGGCCGACGTGTTCGGGCGGGCCGGGGGGCATGGCGTTGGTGAGGGTGACGCCGGTGCCCACGCGGTAGCGGGAGAAGTCGATGACGACGTCGGCGCGCTCGCCCGGCGAGAGGTCGACGGTGTCGGTGACGTGGGGGCGTTCCAGCAGGCCCCCGTCGGAGCCGATCTGGGTGATCGGGCCGCCGTCCTAGAGTCTGAGGGAGAAGAAGCGCAGGTTGGAGGAGTTGAGCAGGCGCAGGCGGTACTTGCGCGCGGCGACCTCCACGCGCGGCCAGGGGCGGCCGTTGGCGAGGATGGTGGTGCGGTTGTACGGGTCGTCCATGCGGTAGACGAGGCCGCCGTCCGCATCGAAGCGGGCGTCGCGCAGGGCGATGGGCAGGTCGTAGCGGCCCGCGGGCAGGGGCAGGGCCGCTTCGGTGGCGTCAGTGAGCAGGTAGAAGCCGGCCAGGCCGCGGTAGACGTGTTCGGACTCGGCGTGGTGGGCGTGGTCGTGGAACCAGAGGTTCGCGTGGCTCTGGTCGTTGGGATAGGTGTAGTCGACGGATTCGGCCGCCCGCTGGCATTCGTTCTCACCGGCGGAAACACCAACGACTGCACGCAGTTCACCACCCTGATGGACGCCATCCGAGTGCCCCGCATCGGCCCGGGTCGGCCTCGCATCCGCCCCGACCACGTCCTCGGGGACAAGGGCTACAGCTCAAAGGCGATCCGCGCGTGGCTGCGGCGCCACCGCATCACCCACACCATTCCCGAGCGCCGCGACCAGGTCGCCAACCGACAGCGGCGGGGCCGCCAAGGTGGCCGCCCGCCCGCCTTCGACAAGCAGCTCTACAAGCAACGCAACGTCGTCGAACGGTGCTTCAACCGCCTGAAGCAGTGGCGCGGCCTCGCCACCAGGTATGACAAGACGGCCAAGTCCTACCAAGCCGCCGTCACCCTCGCCGCACTCCTCATGTGGGCATGACCCCTTTGACGACAGGTCCTAGGCGCGGGCACCGACATACTGCGAAGGTGAACGGTTCTGGTGATGCCCGGCGAGAGCGTGACACTGCCTCAGGACGGCACCCCGGCGAACCGCACGAGGCGGGTGGCCTGGGCGGCCGGCTGAACTGGCTGCGCGCCTGAGTCCTGGGAGCCAACGACGGGGTGGTGTCGACCGCCGGACTCGTCGTGGGCGTGGCGGGCGCGAAGGCGACCTCCACGGAGCTGTTGACGGCCGGGCTGGCCGGCCTGCTGGCCGGGTCCCTGTCGATGGCCACCGGTGAATACGTGTCCGTCAGCACGCAACGCGATTCCGAACGGGCGGCACTCGCGCTGGAGCGCCGCGAACTGGCCGCGACGCCCGAGGCGGAGCTCGACGAACTCACCGGCCTCTACGTCGCCAAGGGACTGACGCCGCAACTGGCACGCCAGGTCGCCGTCGAGCTCACGGCGCACGACCCGCTGGCCGCGCACGCCGAAGCCGAACTGGGCATCGACCCGGAGGAACTCGCCAACCCCTGGCACGCCGCCTGGGCCAGCTTCGCGGCTTTCACCGTCGGCGCGGTGCTGCCGCTGCTGGCCATCGTGCTGCCCCCGGCCGACCTGCGGGTTCTCGTGACCGTCGTCGCGGTCCTGGCCGCGCTCGCCCTGTGCGGCTGGGTCTCCGCGCGCCTGGGAAACGCGCCCGTCCGGCCGGCCGTCGTGCGCAACGTCGCCGGCGGCGCGCTGGCCATGGCGATCACCTGGTGATCGGCGCCGGTGGTGCGGACGCCCACACCCTCGCCCACGAGCTGACGCACGTCGTCCAGCAACGGGAGGGCCCGGTCGCCGGAACCGACAACGGCGCCGGGCTCCGGAGCCCTGTCCGGCTCCGCCGCCGTGCCGGTGGTGCAGCGGTGGTCGCAGATGGACAGCCGGGGGGCGACCATGCACGGCGACGATCCCCGGTACACCGGCGACGGCAACCGGTCCGGGACGGTCACGGTCACCGGCCTGCACGGTACGCCGCTGGAGGACGGCCACAACCAGCCCAAGGCGGCCGGCGACCCGATCGGCTGGGCCGCATTGGTCAACCAGGGCCTGCAGTTGGGCGGGAGGATGCCGGCGAACGCGCACGACAACGCCGTGCGGATGCACCTGTGGAACGGCCGGCTCGGCGGGCCGGGGGACAACCCGCTCAACCTCGCGCCAGGGCCCGCCCAGGTCAACTCGGAGATGTCCGCGCGGGCGGAGACCCCGGTCAAGGACCTGGTGGCGTCCGGCTACACCGTCGACCTGACCACCCAGGTCGGCTACCAGCGCGGGCCCGGGAACCCGCTCGACCTCGCCACCGTCGTCCCCGACAGGATCGCCATGCGGTGGATCGGGCGGTTCGCCGGCCAGGCCGACCAGAACGGCAGCTGGACGGCCCAGATCCCGCTGCCGGTCGCCGCGCTCACCCCGCTTGATCAGCAGGCCTACCGGCAGCTGCCGGACACGCCCCAGCAGGCCCAGGTGCTGGTGGCGGACCTGCAGAACCGGACCGACCAGTACCGCGGCGAAGTGCTGGCGGTCGTCGGTCTCGGTCTCAAGCGGGCGGTCATGGAGGCCCATCCGGACCTGTACGCCATTCAGACGCCGCAGGACAAGGCGACGTTCCTGACCGCACTGCCGCACGCCGACCGGATGGCCTTCCTGAGCCGCGTGCTGGGGGCCGACGCCCGCCTCTGGCTCAGGCACTGCCTGCTGCCGCTGGTCGACGCCCAGGAGCCGCAGGCGGCCCAGGACGCCTTCCTCTTCCTCGGCAATCCGCCGGACCTGCAGCGAGACGTGATCATGGTCTGTCCGCCGGAGGTCCGGCACCGTCTCCTGGCCGGACTCGGCGCTCCCGCGATGCAACTGGTGCCCGCGTGGCCGCTGCTGTTCTCCTACTACCCGGCGGACCGTCAGGCCGCGTTGTGCACCGACATGCACCGGGCGGGACTCCTCGACGGGTTCCTCGGCCTGCTCGCCAAGTCGGCGCCGCTGCAGCAGGTCCCCGGCCGCTACCAGGTGCTCCACGCCTGGGCAACGGCGGTGCACCCGGTGAACCCCGTGGAGTTCATCAACGGCCGGCCGAACCTCCAGGAGGGCTACAAGAGGGAGTTCGGCGACGGGTTCGCAGAACACGCGCGCTCGGCCAACTACCGGAAGAACCGGCCGAACCGCCGGGAAGCCAGCACACTGGACTGAAACCATCCCACCGAGGCAGGTGACGGACCTCATGTACCGAGACCTGGTCGAGTCGCGGATCCGCGAGCTGGACGGCACGGCGGGATTCGCCCTCACCCGCATCGAGATCGCCGGCCCGGCGCCGCGCGGCGTCCTCGACACGGCGCTGCGCAGCGCCGGCGGGCGCCTCCCGGCGGGCGCCGCGGAGTTCTACGGGGAGCTCAACGGCTTCACGCTGCAGTGGACCTACACGCCACCGGGCGACGCCGACGGCATCGGCGGCATCGGCGACGAGGGATCCATCAACCTGCTCCCCGTCGAGCGGTCCAGGACACGGTCCACTTCCACTACGTCGGCGAATCGCTCTCCCGGCTCCCGCTCTCGTTCCCCGACTACCTCACCCAGGCGCTGAACACCGCCGGGTACCTCGGCTGGCAGGGCGCCCTGGCCCCCGGACGGGGCGCGCCGACCCCCGTCGCCGACCGCATGCGCGAGATCGTCCCGGGATTCGTCGACCGGCTCTACACCGCGCGGTGAGGAGCGTGCTCCCCACCCGTCCCTCGACGACAACGGGCTGACGGACCGTCATCGACCGTCGGCCGTGGCCGGGGCACGATGCCGGGATGACCGACCAGCGCTGCGACCACGGACTCATAGTCGGCCAGTGCGGACACTGCAAGCCGGTGCCGCACGGGCTCACCGCCGACGTCTGGACCACCCGCGGCGGCTCCGTCTTCCACCGGACCGTCGCCTGCGAAGCCCTCGCCGACGGCCAGGCCCGCGCCGCACGCTTCGGCCGGGACGTTCACCAGCCCACCCGTACCTCACTCGCCGACGCCATGGCCCAGGGCCGCGGTGCCTGCATCCCCTGCTTCCCCGCCTACCGGCCGTCCCGCACCGCCAAACCCTGCCTGGTCCGCGAGGACGGCCGGTGGCTGCCCGGCCTGCTCACCGAGTGGCGGCGGGGCAGGGACGGCCGGTGGAGCGGCGTGGTCTCGTACACCGCCGACGGCGACCAGGTCAGCGCCCTCAAGGACCAGGACGACCTGCGCCCCGCCCCTTGAACCGCCCGCCACCACTACCTCGCCCCTCGTGCAGGTGCAGAGCCGAGGACTGTCCCGCTACGGCGGACGGACCGGGCACGACGGAACGTCGGTGGCGGAGCATCCCGTCGGTCGCCCGCCGGTGGTCCCGCCGTCGCCCACAACGCCCGTTCCCGATCGGCGGGCACGGCCGCAGCCGCTCCATCCGGCATCCGTCGGATCACCGCGTTCATCCCGCCCCGCACCCGGACCGACGACCAACGCAGCCGACGGTCACGTGACCGCCCGGCCGGGTCCTGGAGGTTCGGTTATCCGAACCCCGGATCCGGGGGCCAGCACGATCGTTTTCGGCGCTCCGCCTGCCCAGGATGGAGGCATGGCTGAGATGACGATGGAACCGGGGACGGAGGTCCTCGCCGCACGGGCCGAGGGGCTGTACCGGGAGTACGGGCGCGGCGCGGGTGCCGTGCGGGCGTTGCGCGGGGTGTCGGTGGGCTTCGCGCCCGGGACGTTCACGGCGGTGATGGGGCCGTCCGGGTCCGGGAAGACCACCTTGCTGCACTGTCTGGCGGGCATGGACCGGCCCTCCCGGGGGTCGGTGTGGTGGGGCGGGACGGAGGTGTCGCGGTTGCCGGAGCGGCGGTTGGCGCAGGTGCGGCGCAGCCGGGTGGGGTTCGTGTTCCAGGCGTTCAACCTGATGCCGGCGATGACGGTCGCGCAGAACGTCGAGCTGCCGGGTCGGCTGGGTGGTGAACGGCCGGACCGGGGGCGGGTGTCGGAGGCGATAGCGCGGGTCGGGCTGGCCGGGCGGGAGCGGCACCGGCCGGGGCAGTTGTCGGGTGGGCAGCAGCAGCGGGTGGCGATCGCGCGGGCGCTCGTGAGCCGGCCGGAGGTGCTGTTCGCGGACGAGCCGACGGGGGCGCTGGACCGGGCGACGGGGCACGAGGTCCTGGCGCTGCTCCGGGCGGGGGTGGACGAGGACGGGCAGACGTGCGTGATGGTGACGCACGACCCGGTCGCGGCCGGGTACGCGGACCGGGTGGTGCTGCTGGCCGACGGCGTCGTGGTCGACGAGCTGGAGCGGCCCACGGCCGCCCTCGTCGGCGAGCGGCTGAGCCGGTTGGGCGGGTGAGGGCCGTGACCTCGATCGCGCTCGGGCAGATGCGCCGGCGGCCGGCCGCGTTCGTCGGGCTGGCGGTCGCGCTGCTGCTGGCCATCGCCGCCGTGACGCTGTTCGGTTCGCTGATCGCCGCGCAGGCCGCCGCTCCGGCGGCCGCCCGGCGGGGCGTCGCCGGGCCGGGGGTGATGGTGATCGCCGGTGCGTTCGGTGAGATCGCCGTGCTCGTGTCGTTCTTCGTGGTCGTGAACGCCCTCGGCTTCGCGCTCCGGCAGCAGCACCGCGAGCTCGCCCTGCTTCGGACGATAGCGGCCACGCCCCGGCAGGCGCGGCGGCTGGTGCGCGGCCAGGTGCTCGCGACGACGTTGCTGGTGGCGGTGCCGGCCTGGGCCCTGGGGGCGGTCGCGGCCCGCTGGTTCCTGGCCGCGTTGCAGCGGCGCGGGATGGCGGCGCCGGGCGTGCGGATACCGGGCACTCCCGCGCCGATTCTGGTCGCGCTCGCCGCTGCGCTGGTCGTGGGCCTGGTGGCGTCGGCGGTGGCCGCGCGTCGGATCTCCCGGATCACGCCGGCGGCCGCGCTCACCGCGAGCTCGACCGAGCAGGGGAAGACGGGCCTGCCGCGGCTGCTGGCCGGGCTCGGCGCGCTGGCGGGCGGCGGACTCCTGCTGCGGCTGGCCGCGACCAGGTCCCCGGGGGACCTGGACAAGGCCGCTCAGGCGGCGCTGTTCGGGTCGCTGGTGCTGCTCGTCGCGACGGCGCTGGTGGGGCCGCTCGTGGCGCGCGGGCTGGTGGCCGCCCTGGGGGCGCCGATACGGGTGCTCGTCCCCGGTGCGGGGTGGCTCGCCGATGCCAACCTGCGCGGGTACGCGCGGCGGCTGTCGTCCGCCGTGGTCCCGGTGGCGCTGCTGGTCGGGCTGTCGGGCACCATGTCGATCATGACTAGCACCGTCGGCCACTCCGCGCGGGCGGGCGCGGGCAGCGTCACCTCCTCGACGGACGTCTGGCTGCGCCAGGCCGAGTTGGGCCTGTTGATCTGCTTCGCGACCGTCTCCACCGTCAACACCCTGGTCGCCGTGACCGCCGAGCGGCGCCGTGAGTTCGCCCTGCTGCGGCTGGTCGGCGCGACGCGCGGGCTGCTGATGCGCATGCTGGGCGTGGAGGCGGTGCTGACGGCCGCGCTGGGCGTGCTGCTGGGCGCGGCGGTCGCGGGGGCGGCGTCGGCGGCGTTCAGCCGGGCGGTGACGGGGTCGGCGGTGCCGTCCGTCCCGGCGGGCGCGTGCGGGTGGATCGTGGCGGGCGCGGTGGCGCTGACCGTTCCCGGGATCCTGGTCACGGGCCTGCGGGCGGTCGCGGGCCCGGCGACGGAACTGGCGGGCGGCGGGCGTGACTGAGACGGCGTCGAGGCAGCGGCGGGCGTGCTTCTCCCTGCACACGGGCGAGTGGGCGTTCGCCGCCCTCGGGCTGCCGCTCGCGCTGCTCGGTGGTGTGTACGCGGTCGCCGTCCTCTACGTGGGGGCACTGCTGTCGCTCACGGTGCTCGGTCTGCCCTTCGTCGTCGTCGCGCTGCTCGGCGCGCGCGGGATCGGCACCCTGCACCGGTGGCTGGTCGCCCGGCTGCTCGGTGTCCGCGTCGAGCAGCCGACCCCGCTGCCGGGGAACACGGGCGTGTTCGCGCGCGGCCGGGCCGTCCTGACCGACCCGGTCGCCTGGCGCACGCTGCTCTACCTCGTCCTGCGGCTGCCGGTCGGCGTGCTCGGGTTCGCCGCCGCCGTGGGGCTCCCCCTCGCGTGCGGCTGGCTCATCGGCTTCCCGCTCTGGGCCCGCCTCCTGGACGGGCCACGGCCGGCCGACTGGCTGGACACCGCCCCGCTGGTCGGCCTGGCCCTCGCCGCCACCGTGCCCGCCTCCGTCCGGGCGACGGGCGAAGCGAACCGGTGGCTCGCCCGCCTGCTGCTCGGCCCGGCCCGCGCCCAGCAGCGCGTCCGGGAACTGGAGAGCGCGCGGGCCGCGCTGCTCGCGGAGAACACCGACCAGCTCCGCCGCCTGGAGCGCGACCTGCACGACGGCACCCAGGCCCGGCTGGTCGCCCTCGCGATCACGCTCTCCCTGGCGGCCGACGCGGTCGGCGACACCCGCACCGCGGCGGCGCCGGACGCCGAACGACTGCGCACCCTCGTCGACCGCGCCCGGGGCCAGACCGACGACACCATCGCCGAACTGCGCCGCCTCACCCGGGGCATCCACCCGGTCGCCCTGGACGGCGGCCTCGGCGAGGCGCTGCCGGGTCTCACAGCCACCTCGCCCGTGCCGGTCGCCGTCGCCCTCGACCTGCGGGAGCGCCCGGACCCGGCCGTCGAGCGGGCCGTCTACTTCTGCGCCGCCGAGCTGCTCACGAACGTCGCCAAGCACAGCGGCGCACAGGCCGCCGAGCTCACCGCGCACGCCGCCGACGGACGGATCCGCCTCACCGTCCGTGACGACGGCCGGGGCGGCGCGGCGCTCGGCACAGGCGCGGCGCCCGGCTCCGGCCCGGGAGGCGGCACCGGCCTGGCCGGGCTGGCCGAGCGGCTCGCGGCGGTGGACGGCGTCCTGCGCATCGACAGCCCGCCCGGCGGGCCGACGGCCGTCACCGCGGAGCTGCCGATGCACCTCTGAACGTCCGTCTGAGGCAGCGAGTCGGCGGCTGCCACAGGCTTGCGGGTCCACCCGGGCCCAGGGGACCGTGTGAGGCGACACTGCCGGAGCCGTCAGCTGGAGGACGCTCGTGACCGATCCTGCGCCCGTGTCGCTGCCCGACCCGCCCTACTACGCCGTGGTGTTCACCGCCGTCCCGCTCACCGGGCCGGACGCCGGCACCGATGCCGACGGCGACGGCGACGGCGACGGAACCGGATACCGCGAGACGGACGAGCGGCTGATGAAGCTGGCTGCCGACCATCCCGGGTTCCTCGGCGTCGACTCCGCCCGCCGTGCCGACGGCCTGGTGATCACGGTGTCGTACTGGAAGGACGAGGCCTCGATCGCCGCGTGGCGCAACCACGCGGAGCACGCCCTGGCCCGGGCGCACGGGCGCGATCACTGGTACGCCTCGTACTCGCTGCACGTGGCCAAGGTGGAACGCGCGCACGCGTTCACCCGCTCGACGACCCCGTAGGGGCCCACGGCGGAAGTCGGTGGGACGCCCGGGCCGGAGCCGCCGGCAAGGCGGTCAGCTCCGGCTCTCTGCCAGGTACGTGAGCACCGCCTTCACCCGCCGGTTGTCGGCGTCCGTCGCGTGCAGGCCGAACTTGGTGAACACCGCGGCGACGTGCTTCTCCACCGCGCGCTCCGACACCGTCAGCAGCCCGGCGACGGACCGGTTCGAGTGGCCCTGCGCCATGAGCTCCAGCACCTCGCGCTCACGCGGCGTCAGGGTGTCCACCCGGCTGCGCCGGCCGCCGTGCAGGAGTTGGGTGACGACCTCCGGGTCGAGCGCCGTGCCCCCCTCGGCGACCCGGTGCAGCGCGTCCACGAACTCCGAGGTGCGGGCCACGCGTTCCTTCAGGAGGTAGCCGACGCCGGCCGAACCGTCCGCGAGCAGTCGGGTGGCCCAGGCGGCCTCGACGTGCTGGGAGAAGACCAGGATGCCGACCCCGGGCGTGGTCGCGCGGATCTCGACGGCGGCCCGGATGCCCTCGTCCGTGTGGGTGGGCGGCATCCGGACGTCGACGACGGCCACGTCCGGCCGGTGCTCGGCGACGGCGGCGAGCAGCCCGGGTGCCGTCCCGGTGGTGGCGACGACGTCGCAGCCCCGGGCGACGAGCAGTTCGACCATGCCGTCGCGCAGGACGACGGAGTCCTCGGCCAGGACCACGCGAAGGTGCTTGTTGATCACCCCGCCATTATCCGGCCCGCGCACGGTCGGGTTCGCGTCCCCCGTTCGGCGCAAGTGACCATCGGCCCCTGGGCAGGCACCCGGCGGGGGTGTTCGGATGGACCACGGGCACCGGTGGCCGGTGCCCGCCCGGAGCGACGAGCGAGGTGGCCGGCAGATGTACTACGCGAGCGGCAACTACGAGGCCTTCGCCCGACCGCGCAAGCCCGCGGGGGTCGACGACAAGACGGCGTGGTTCGTCGGAGCGGGGCTCGCGTCGATGGCGGGCGCGGCGTTCCTGATCCGCGACGGCCGGATGCCGGGCCACCGCATCACCGTGCTGGAACGCCTGCGGCTGCCGGGCGGGGCGCTGGACGGGATCAAGGAGCCGAAGAAGGGTTTCGTGATCCGCGGTGGGCGCGAGATGGAGAACCACTTCGAGTGCCTGTGGGACCTCTACCGCTCGATCCCCTCGATCGAGGTCGAGGACGCGAGCGTGCTCGACGAGTTCTACTGGCTCGACAAGGACGATCCGAACGTCTCGCTCCGGCGTGCCACCGTCGACCGCGGGCAGGACGCCCGCACCGACGGCCTGTTCACGCTCACCGACCGCGCGCAGAAGGACCTCGTCCGGGTGTTCCTCGCCACGCGCGAGGACATGGCGGACAAGCGCATCGACGAGGTGTTCTCCGCCGAGTTCCTCGCGAGCAACTTCTGGCTGTACTGGCGCACGATGTTCGCGTTCGAGGAGTGGCACAGCGCGCTGGAGATGAAGCTGTACCTCCACCGCTTCATCCACCACATCGGTGGCCTGCCCGACTTCTCCGCCCTCAAGTTCACCAAGTACAACCAGTACGAGTCGCTGGTGCTGCCCCTCTACCGGTGGCTGCTCGACCAGGGCGTGGCGTTCCGCTTCGACACCGAGGTCACCGACGTCGACTTCACGCTCGACGGCGGCCGCAAGCAGGCCACCCGCGTCCACTGGACGTCCGGAGGCGCCCCGGGCGGCGTCGACCTCGGGCCGGACGACCTCCTCTTCATGACGATCGGCTCACTGGTCGAGAACTCCGACGAGGGCGACCACCACACCGCCGCGAAGCTGAACACCGGCCCCGCGCCGGCCTGGGACCTGTGGCGCCGGATCGCCGCCAAGGACCCGGCGTTCGGTCACCCGGACGTCTTCGGCGGGCACATCCCGCAGACCAAGTGGGAGTCGGCGACGGTCACGACGCTCGACGAGCGCATCCCGGAGTACATCCGCAAGATCTGCGGCCGCGACCCGTTCAGCGGCCGGGTCGTCACCGGCGGCATCGTCACCGTGAAGGATTCCAACTGGCTGCTGAGCTGGACGGTCAACCGCCAGCCGCACTTCAAGCAGCAGCCGAAGGACCAGATCGTGGTGTGGGTGTACTCGCTGTTCGTCGACCGGCCCGGTGACTTCGTCGCGAAGCCGATGCAGGAGTGCACGGGCGAGGAGATCACGCAGGAGTGGCTCTACCACCTCGGCGTCCCGGAGCACGAGATCCCCGAACTCGCCGCGAACGCCGCCAGGTGCGTGCCCGTGATGATGCCCTACGTCACGTCCTTCTTCATGCCGCGCAAGGCCGGCGACCGCCCGGACGTCGTGCCCGAGGGGTCGGTCAACTTCGCGTTCATCGGGCAGTTCGCGGAGACCACGCGCGACTGCATCTTCACCACCGAGTACTCGGTGCGCACCGGCATGGAGGCGGCCTACCGGCTCCTGGGCGTCGAGCGGGCCGTGCCGGAGGTGTTCGGCTCGACGTACGACGTCCGCGCGCTGCTCGCCGCCATGAGCCGGCTGCGGGACGGCGAAGCTCTGCACCTGCCGGGTCCGGAGGCGCTGCGGCGCCGGCTGCTGAAGCGCATCGATGCCACCGAGATCGGGCAACTGCTCGCGGAGTCAGGCCTGTTGCAGGAGGGCTGAGCAGCCGCCGTGCCCGCCCGGAGGTGTCCGGGCGGGCACGCGCGCGTTCGGACGGGTCACTGCCGGCTCGTCCCGCCCCTTCTACCCGCCGCCGGAGACGCCGGACTACCGGAGCGCGAACAAGCTCGACCCGCACCGCGTGCAGGTGCTCGCGTGCCTGGACGAGCCGGACCCTCCACACCTCGCCCGAATTCGCCGACTACCAGCAGGTGTTGAAGAAGTACGTCGAGCAGTAGCGGGAAAGGTCGAGGCCCCCGGGGACGGTGCTCCCGAGGGCCTCGTGCTCAAGCGCGGCCGGACGTCAGCCGACCATGGCGGCCAGGACGGTGCGCCAGTCCTCGCCCGGTTCGGGGCGCAGGACGCCGGCGAGGGTCTCGGCGCCGTAGCGCCAGGGGCGTTGGAGCTCCTGGTCGGCGTCGGGCCCCGGCGTGACGGTGCTCGCGGACCCCAGCAGGCTGACGAGCTCGGTCGTGAACTCCGTCCAGGAGACGTGCCCCGTCACGGCGTTGAGGATCCGACCGGCCGCAGGCGGCTGGTCGACCGCGCACGCGCTCAGCGCCCGGGCGAGGGCGGCCGAGTGCACCCAGCAGGCGCCGGCCCACTGCGGCCCGGCGGGCAGGGTGATGGGTTCGCCCGCCAGGGCGGACTGGTAGAGCGCGCCGGTGGAGCCCCAGCGGAGCTGGTCGCGCAGCCGCTGGTGCGGGCCCCAGACGATCGGGGAGCGCACGATGCTCGCCGGACCCCGCCCGGATTCGAGGAGGATCCGTTCGCAGTCGAGCTTGGCCTGCCCGTACGGGGTGAGGCCGGGGCCGGGCTCGGCGCCCTCGGGAACGTCGGTGCCGGCGGGCCGGCCGTAGGCGTCGATGCTGCTGACGAAGACGAAGGGTCCGCCGCGCCAGCCGTCGACGAGGGCGCGCATCGCGGCGACGTCGGTCGCGTGGTCGGTGAAGGTGCACGCGGCGTGGATGACGGCGTCGGTGCCCTCGACGGCCCGGCGGAGGCTGTCGAGGTCGGCGAGATCGCCCTCGGCCACCTCGACGCCGTTGAGGGCCGGGAGGTGGGCCGACTCGGGCCGGACCAGCGCCCGCACCGGGCGGCCCTGGGCCATCAGTTCCTGGAGCACGGCCGCGCCGACCCCGCCGGTGGCGCCGGTGACCAGGACCGTGCCGGCGCGGGCCCGCGTGACGGGCGCACCGGTGCGGGCGAGGGCGGCGCGGCGCTCGTCGCCACGGGTGGCGAGGAGCCCGGCGAGGGCGCGCGGGGTGCGCTGCTCCAGGATGTCGAGGCCGGTGAGCGGCAGGCCCGTGCGGGTGCGCAGGCGCTCGGCGAGCTGGACGGCGACGAGCGAGTGGCCACCGAGGGCGAAGAAGTCGCCGTCGGCGGGCGGGACGGTGCCGAGCAGTTCACCGAAGGCCTCCCGGACGGCGGCCAGCGGACCGGGCTCGTCGGCGGCAGCGGCCGCCGGACGGGCCGCACCGGGCAGGCTCGCGTGGTCCGCGGCCCCGTCCGGCAGGCGGGGCAACCGATCCAACAGGACGATCGCGGAGGGCAGTTCGTCCACTGGTACGACCCGGCGCAGCAGCGACTTGAGCTCGGCGCCGCTGGGCGCGACCGGCCCGCGCACGACGGCGTAACCGAGCAGCGGCCCGTCCGCCGACCGGGCGAGCGTCGCCTCGACGACCCGCGGATCGGACAACAGCGCGGCGAGCGCCGGGTGTTCGGCCGCTGTGAGGCGCGTGCCGGGAAGCTCGTCGACGCGGCGCTCCCCGTCCGCGGCGACGGCGGCGAGCAGGTCGGCGAACGCGGTCAGCAGGCGCCCGGCCGTCTCCTCGTCGAGCGCGTCGCGGTCGTGCTGGACCAGGCAGCGCGGCTGCGGGCCGTCCTCGACGAGCAGGGCGAGGCCGAACTTGGCCAGCCCGAGGTCGAGTTCGACGCTCTCGGCGGCGAGGCCGGGCAGCGCGAGCGGCTCGACGGGATGGACGACGTCGCAGCTGACGGAGAGCAGCGGGATGCCGTCCGCGCCGCGCGCCGAGGCACCGAGGCGTTCGAGGACCAGGTCGAACGGCACCTCGTGGTGCGCCTGTGCGTCGAGCAGTGCTGCCCGCACCTGCCCGATGACCTCGCCGAACGCCGCGTCGCCCGCGATCTCCGCCCGCAGCGCCAGGGTGTTGACGCTCAGGCCGACGGTGTGGCGCAGGTCCGCGCGGTGGCCGCTGGCGCAGCCGAGGACGAGGTCGCTCTCGCCGGAGGCGTTGCGCAGCGTGGCGAAGGCCGCCGCCAGGACGACGCCGAACAGGGTGGCGCCGTGCCGGGCGCCGAGGCGGCGCAGCGCGTCGACGGTGCCGGGGGCGAGCGGCGCGCCGTGCAGGGCGGCGCGGCGCTCGCGGGCGCCGGGCGGGACGGGCCGCAGGAGCGGCAGGGGGCGGGCGCCGGCCAGGTGCGCGGCGCGGGTGTCCGCGGCGGCGGTGAGTTCCGCGTCACGGGCGCGTTCACGCCGGGCGTGGTCGGTGTAGGCCGTTCCGGGTGGCGGGAGTCGGGCGGGCCGCCGGTCGCGCGCGGCCTCGTAGAGGGCGGCGAGTTCGGCCCCGACGATCGGCAGGGAGCCGCCGTCGACGGCGATGTGGTGGATGGTGAGGAGGAAGGTGTGGTCCTCGGACGCGTGCCGGAGCAGCAGGGCGCGCAGGACCGGCCCGGTGGCGAGGTCGAACGGCTTTGCGGCCTCGGCGGCGAGCAGCCCGGGGGCGTCCGCCTCGGTGGCGTCGACGACCGGGAGCGGCACCGGGTCGGCCGGGACGGCTTCCTGGTAGGGCACGTCGTCGCGGCTGCCGTAGCGCGTGCGCAGGACGGCGTGCCGTTCGGTGAGCGCGGTGAGGGCCGTGGCGAGCGCGGCGGGGTCGAGTGGGCCGCGCAGGCGGGTGGCGAGGGGGACGTTGTAGAGGGCGCCGCCCTGGCCGAGGTGGTCCATCAGCCACATCCGCTGCTGGGCGTGCGAGAGCGGCGCGGGGCCGGAGGACTCCACGGCCGGGACGGGCTCGGCGGCGGGACGGGTGCGGCGGCGGGCGCGCCGCAGCAGGTCGGCCTGGTCGACGGCGTTCATCGGTCGGCTCCCTGCACTTCGGCATCGGCGTCGGCGACCGCTTCGGCCGCGGCTACGGCTTCCGCATCGCGCAGGGCCCGTTCGAGGAGTTCGGCCTGGCCGGCGACGGTGGGGTCGGCCAGGAAGGCGGCGAGCGAGAGCTCGACGCCGATGTCCCCGCTGAGGTCGTCGACGACCCACATGGCGAGCAGCGAGTGACCGCCCTCGGCGAGGAAGTCGGCGGTCGGCGAGGTCACCCGGCGGCCGAGGGCGCGCTCCCAGGCCTCGGCGACGACCTGCTGGATCGGCGTCAGCTCGACGGCCTCCCCCGTGGTGGGCGCCGGCGCGGCCGGAGCGGTGTCCTCGGCGAGCGCCCGGCGGTCGACCTTGCCGGTGCCGGTGAGCGGGAGGGCGTCCAGGACGGCCCACGCGGTGGGCACCAGGTGGGACGGCAGCCGTTCGCCGAGGCGGACGCGCAGGGTCTCGGCCTGCGGGCGGGTGCCCTCGGCGGGCACGACGCACGCCGTCAGCGCAGCGTCCGGCAGGCCGGCCCTCCGCACGACCACGGCCACCTCCGCGACCTCGGGGAACTGCAGCAGCGCGTGCTCGACCTCCTCCGGCTCGATCCGGAAGCCGCGCACCTTGACCTGGTGGTCGACGCGCCCGTGGAACTCCAGGACGCCGTCCGGCCGCTGCGCCGCGAGGTCGCCGCTGCGGTAGGCGCGCCCGACGCCGGGCAGCTCGCGGAAGCGCTCGGCGGTGAGCTCGGGCCGGTCGAGGTAGCCGTCGGCGACGCGGGCGCCGGCGATCCACAGCTCACCGACGGTGCCGGCCGGGGCGGGGGCGAGGTCCTCGTCGAGGACGAGCACGCGGGCGCCGCCGATGGCGCGGCCGATGGGCACCGGACCGGCGCAGTCGGCCGGGTCGACCCGGTGCACGGTGGTGAAGGTGGTGCCCTCGGTGGGTCCGTAGCCGTTGACGAGCTCCAGCCACGGGAAGGCGCGCAGCACGGCCGCGCAGTGGTCGGGCGAGAGCGCCTCGCCGCCGACGACGAGGGTGCGCACGACGCCGAAGATCCGGGACTGGCGGGCGGCGAGGTGGTGGAAGAGCGCGGTGGTGAGGACGAGCACGGTGACGCCGAACCGCTCGACGTCGGCGGCGAGTTCCTCGGCGGTGGGCCGGTCGGCGGGCGAGACGGCCACGGCGGCGCCGTTCGCGAGCGGCGCCCACAGCTCGAAGGTGGAGGCGTCGAAGGTGACGGCCGAGTGGAACAGCACGCGGTCGCGGGGCCCGACCCGGATCCCGTCCGGGGCGGTGACGAGGTCGGCGATGCCGCCGTGCGGGACGCGGACGCCCTTGGGACGGCCGGTGGAGCCGGAGGTGAAGAGCACGAGGGCGGTCGTGGCCGGGCCCGTGGTGGGCAGGGGCCGCACGGCGGGCTCCTCGTCGGTGCCGCGCTCGCCGAGGACGAGGGTGTGCTCCTCGGGCAGGCCGGCCTCGGCAAGGAGGGCCTTGTCACCGAGGGTGAGGCCGACGCCGGCGTCCGCGATCATGTCGGCGATGCGTGGGCGCGGGTAGGCGGGGTCGAGCGGGACGACGTGGCCGCCGGCCTGCCAGACGGCGAGCTGGGCGACGACGAGGCGGGTGGAGCGGGCGCAGAGCAGGCCGACGGCGCGGCCGGGGCCGATCCCGCGGGCGGCCAGCACGGTGGCCAGCCTCCGGGCGGCGTCGGCGAGTTCGCGGTAGGTCAGGACGGTGGTGCCGTCGGTCACGGCGAGCGCGTGCGGGCGCTCTGCGGCGTGCCGGGCGACGAGGGCCGGGACGGTGTCCGCAGCGGGCATGGCGGGGGTTCCCTTCCGGGCGCCCCGGCGGCTGGCCGGGGCGCCCTGGGTCAAGGCTTCGGGGGCGCGGTCAGGCCGTGACGCCGGCTGCGGTGCGCCGTTCGTCCACGAGCCGGGCGACGGCGCGCAGGTCGGGCTGGCGCAGCAGTACGGCGGCGCGCAGCCGCACGCCGTACTCGTCCTCCAGCGCGGCCAGCAGGCGGGCCGCGGCGAGGGAGTTGCCGCCGGCGTCCAGGAAGTTGTCGTGCGGTCCGAGGTCGGCGCGGCCGAGGAGGTCGCGGGAGAGCCGCAGGACGGTGCGTTCGGTGTCGGTGGCGCCTTCCTCGGCGCTTCTCACGGTCTCGGCGGTCTCGGCGGTCTCGGCGGCGAGCAGCGCGGCGCGGTCGACCTTGCCGTTGGCGTCGAGTGGGAAGGCGTCGACGAGTCGGACGACCGAGGGTACGGCCTGTTCGGGCAGCCACGGGCGGACGGCCTCGATCAGGGCGGCGGCGTCCGGGAGTTCGGCGGCGGCCTGGACGAAGGCGAGCAGCCGGTAGCCGCCGGCCGCGGCCGGTGCGGCGGCGACGACGGCGCGGCGCACCCGCTCGTCGCGTTCGAACGCGGCCTCGACCTCGGCGGGCTCGATCCGCACGCCGCTGACCTTGACCTGGTCGTCGAGGCGGCCGAGGAACTCCAGCACGCCGTCGGCGCGCATCACGACGCGGTCGCCGGTGCGGTAGACCCGGTCGCTGCCCTCGACGGCCTCGGGCGCGCCGACGAAGCGGCGGGCGGTGAGCTCGGGATCGAGGTAGCCGGCGGCCAGGCCGCGGCCACCGATGCGCAGCTCCCCGGCCTCACCGCGCGGCACCGGCCGCCCGTCCCCGTCGGTGACGAGCACGACGGCGCCGGGGATCGGTCGGCCGATCGGCGGCGCGTCCGTGCCGTGGTCCCCGCCGGGGGCCATGGTGTGGACGGTGGTGGTGACGGTCGCCTCGGCCGGGCCGTAGGCGTTGTGGACGGTGGCGGTGACGTCCGGTCCGGGGGCGCGGCGCAGCCGGTCGCCGCCGATGGTGAGGTGCCGCAGGGCGAGCCCGGCGGGCCAGGGCCGGTCGAGGACGGGCTCGGCGAGCGGGGTGGGCAGCACGGCGACGGTGATCCCGGCCTCGCGCCACCAGTCGGTGAGCGCGCCGGCGTCCCACCGGACGGCGTCGGGGGCGACGCTGAGGGCGGCGCCGGAGGTGAGGGTGACCCACAGTTCCAGGAGGTGCGGGTCGAAGGCCACGCCGATGAGCAGGCTGTGCCGCTCGCCGGGGCCGAGGCCGGTGAGGTCCCGGTACCAGTGCAGGAGCGCGCCGAGGGCGGGTCCGCCGACCGCGACGGCCTTGGGGGTGCCGGTGGAGCCGGAGGTGAGGACGGCGTAGTGGGTGCCCTTGGGGATCTCCACCGCGCCGCCCCCGGAGCCGTCGGCGAAGGCGGCGATGACGGTGGCGGCCGCGTTGGCGCCCTCCGTCGGCAGGGCGAGCTTGAGCTGCTCCCCCGCCTGGTGGCCGGTCGGCAGGAGGGCCGGGTCGCCGATCAGGCAGGCGGGCCGCAGCTGTTCGGCGACGGCCTGGAGGCGGCGCTCGCCGGGGCGTGGGCCGAGCGGCAGGTGGACGGCCCCGAGCTTGGCGGTCGCGAGGGTGACGGCCACCAGCGCGGCCGAGTGGTCGAGGCAGACGCCGACGAGGTCGCCCGGGCGCACCCGCTCGCGCAGCGCGTCGGCCACGGTGTCGGCGAGGCGGTCGAGCTCGGCGTAGCTCCAGGCGTGCTCGCCGTCGATCAGGGCGGGCGCGTCCGGCGTGCGGTGCGCCCAGGTGGTGAACAGGTCGAGGACCGCGCCGTCCTGGTGCGGACGGCCGTACTCGATGCTGAGGTGTTCCATCATCGTCTCCTGATGAGAGGTCACGGCCGTCAGTTCAGGCCCATGGAGCGGGCGATGATGACCTTCTGCACCTCGGAGGTGCCCTCGATGATCGTCATCATCCGCACGTAGCGGTAGAGGAACTCCAGCGGGTGGCCGCGCACCCAGCCGGTGGCGCCGTGCACCTGGAGCGAGCGGTCGACGGCGCGAACCGCGGTCTCGGAGGCGGTGAGCTTGGCGAGGGCCGCGTTCTCGGGCGCCTCGGTGCCGTCGTCGACGAGCCGGGCGCACGCGAGGGTGAGCAGCTTGGAGGCCTCCACCTCGGCGCGGGTGGTGACGAGGTGCTCCTGGACGTGCTGGTAGTCGCCGATCGGCCGGCCGAAGGCCTCCCGCTCGCGGGCGTACTCGACGCCGGCGCGCAGCGCGTACTCGGCGACGCCGTTGCACATGGCGGCGACGACGAGCCGACCGCGCGAGAGGCTGTCGATGGCGAGCGCGGTGGCCGCGCCGATGCCCTCCTCGCCGCCGATGACGGCCTCGGGGCCGACGGTGACGCCGTCCAGCAGGAGCTCGAACAGCGGCTCGCCGGACATGCCCTCGTAGCGCTGGCCGATCCGCAGGCCGGGCTGGTCCATCGGCAGCACGAAGGCGGTGGCGCCCACGGTGCTGCCGTCGCCGAGGTCGGTGGCGGCGACGACGAGGACGATGCCGGCCCGGTCGGCGTTGCTCACGAACGTCTTGCGGCCGTTGAGCACCCAGGTGTCGCCGGTGCGGACGGCGGTGGTGGTGAGCCGGAACGCGTCGGAGCCGGCGTGCGGCTCGGTGAGGGCGAGGCAGCGGGTCTGCTCGCCGCGTACCAGCGGCACGAGGTGACGCTCGATCTGCTCGGGCGTGCCGTTGCGCAGCAGCGGGCTCGGGCCGTCGGAGCCGGCGAGGGCGTACGGCGCGAGGGAGCAGCCGCTGCGGCCGGCGGCGTGGTGGAGCAGGACGACGGCGGTGAACGGCATGCCGGAGCCGCCGAGTTCCTCGGGGTAGTCGCCCGCGTAGAAGCCGAGCGCGGCGGAGCGCTTGCGCACGTAGGCGCGCAGGTCGGCCGGGGGCTGGTCGGCGGTCTCGGGCAACTCGGCGGCGAGCGGCACGAGTTCGCGGCGGATGAAGCTCTCGAACGCGTCGACGAGCTCCTTGTGGCCGTCCTCCAGGACGGACGAGGGGGTCGACGTCATGCTCCCACCTCGCTGCGCTCGGCAGGGGCGTTCCCCAACGGGGGGCTGCCAATGGTCCGTTCGCTTCGCTCGTTCACTTGGCGTCTCCGGTCAGCGCGCGGGCCTGGTCGGCCAGGACGGGGTGGCGGAACAGGGTGCGCAGTGGGGGCCGGGTGCCGAGGTGCGGCTCCAGCCAGGCGGCGACCTGGGCGGCGAGCAGCGAGTGGCCGCCGACCTCGAAGAAGTGCGACTCGGCGGTGAACCGGTCGTGACCGAGCACCTCGCGCCAGGCGGCGGCGACGAGTTCCTGGCCGGGGCCGTCGAAGGCGGCGCCGGTGGCGGCGGGGGCCTCCTCGGGGGCGGCGGCCTCGGCGGCGAGCCGGGTGAGGGCGGCGCGGTCGGGCTTGCCGCCGGGCAGGGTCGGCATCGCGGGCAGGGCGGTCCAGGTGGCCGGGACGAGGCCGCCGGGCAGGCGCTGCGCGAGGGCCGCGTGCAGGGCGCTCTGGTCGGGGCGCTCGGCGCCCTCCAGGAAGCCGACCAGGCGCGGGCCGGCCTCGGGGTCGGTGTGCAGGACCACCGCGCAGGAGCGGCCGCCGAGTTCGGCGGAGGCGGCGGCCTCGATCTCCTCCAGCTCGATGCGGTAGCCGCGCAGCTTGACCTGGTTGTCGGTGCGGCCGAGGAAGCGCAGCCGGCCGGTCAGGTCGCGGTAGCCGCGGTCTCCGGTGCGGTAGACCCGGCCGAGGCCGGGCAGGTCGCGGAAGCGCTCGGCGGTGGGCTCGGGCAGGTTGAGGTAGCCCTCGGCCAGCATCGCCCCGCCGACGGCGAGCTCGCCGACGCAGCCGGGCGCCAGCGGGCGCAGCGCGGCGTCCAGGACGTGCATCCGCACGCCGGGCAGTTCGGTGCCGAGCGGCACCTCGCCGTCGCCGTCGAGGTCGGCGGAGCCGACCTGGTGGACGGTGGAGGTGACGGTGGCCTCGGTGACGCCGTAGGCGTTGAGGACCGTGGTGGCCTCGGTGAGGCCGGCGAGGGCGCGGGCGGGCAGCCGCTCGCCGCCGAGGACGAGCAGGCGGGGCGTCCAGCGGCCGTCGCGCAGCGCCTCGTGGAGGTCCTCGCGGACGGCGAGGAGGTAGCTGGTGGGCAGGTTGGCGACGGTGACGCCGCGGGCGGCGAGGACGGCCACCAGTTCGGGGCCGGTGGGCACCTCGCGCTGCGGCACGACGAGGGCGGCGCCGGCGGCGAGCGCGGGCAGCACCTCCTCCAGGGCCACGTCGAAGGACGGGCGGGCGAAGAGGAGCACCCGGTCGGCGGAGGTCAGTTCGTAGCGGGCGGCGATCGCGCCGACGTAGCCGGCGAGCGCGGCGCGGCCGACCAGGACGGGCTTGGGCACGCCGGTGGAGCCGGAGGTGTGGATGACGTACGCGATGCCGTCGAGCACGGCGGCGGGCTCGGCCTTGGGGAAGCCCGGTCCGTCCAGGAGGGCGGGGGTGACGCCCTCGGCGGGCAGGGCGAGCGCGCTCTGGCGGGTGGCCAGGACCAGTGCCGGGGCGAGTCGCTCCAGCAGCAGGCCGAGGCGGGCGGCCGGGTCCTCCGAGGACAGCGGCGCGTAGACGGCGCCGTGGCGCAGGCAGGCGAGGAGGGCGACGACGCTGTCGACGCCGCGCGGCAGGACGGCGGCGACCGGCTGGCCGGGCTCGACCCCGGCGGCGCGCAGGCGCTCGGCGAGTTCGGTGACGCGGCGATCGAGCTCGCCGTAGGTGATCCGCTCGGTGCCGGCGATGAGGGCGGGGGAGGTGGGGTCGTGGGCGGCGGCCGGGTCGAGGGTCGCGGGCTCGGCGGCGGTCCCGGTGGTCTCCGGCGCGGGCGCGGCCAGGGCCGCCAGGGGCTCCTCCGGCCGGTCGAGGTAGGCGCGCAGGAGGTCCAGGAGGCGCTCGGACAGCAGCACGGCCTCGGACTCGTCGAACAGGTCGGCGTCGTAGTCCCACACCAGCGTCATGCCGGCGGCGCCGTGCTTCTCGCCGACCGTGCGGCGGTCGTCCGGCATCAGCACGACGTCGAGGTCGAAGCGGGTGGTGCCGGTGTTGAAGCCCTCGTGGAGCAGGACCTCCAGACCGGGCACGCGGACGTCCGGGAGGAAGGCGTCGTGGGCGCTGAACATCACGTTGAACAGCGGGTTGTCCGCGCCGGTGGTGTGCAGGCCGAGGCTGCGGGTCAGCTCCTGGACGGGCAGGTCCTGGTACGGCAGGGCGCGCAGCAGGACGTCCGTCACCTCGTCGATGGCGTCGGTGCCCGAGGTCTCCGCGTCCAGCCGCAGGCGCAGCGGGACGGTGTTGACGAACATGCCGAGGGTGCCCTCGAAGCCGACCGGGCGGTTGCCGACGGCGGTGCCGACGACGATCTCGTCGTGGCCGCTGTGGCGGCGCAGCAACTCGGTGAACAGGGTGAGCAGCGTGCTGAACGGGGTGTGCCCGTCGGACTTGCTGCGCTCGCGCAGCCGCTCGGCGAGGTCGGCGCCGACGGCCTGGCGCAGCTGGCCGCCGCGGTGGCGGCGGACGGCGCCGGGGCGGGCGAGGCCGGGGAGGGTGACCTCGCGCGGGGCGTCGGCCAGTTCGCGCAGCCAGAAGGCGAGGGCGTCGTCGCTCGGGCCGCCGGCGGCGCGGACGTGCTCCTCGTAGGAGGGGGCCTGCGCCAGCTCGTAGGGCTCGTTCAGGACGTGGGCGCGGTAGACGGTGAACAGGTCGCGCAGCAGGATCGCGAAGGAGTGGCCGTCGTGGATCAGGTGGTGCTCGACGTGGATGAGCCGGTGGTGGTCGTCGGCGACGCGGACCAGGTGCCAGCGCAGCAGCGGGGCCCGGGTGGTGTCCAGCGGCTCGGCGGCCTCGGCGGCGAGCAGCGTGCGGAAGGCGGCCTCGGGGTCGGCCTCGGCCGAGAAGTCGCTGGTGCGCAGACGGGGCTCACAGTCCTCGGCGACCCGCTGGCCGGGGAGGCCCTCCGGGCGGGCGACCAGTTCCAGGCGAAGGCCTGGGTGGTGGGCGACGACGGCGGCGAGGCCGGCGCGCAGGGCGTCCTGGTCGACGCTCCCCCAGAGGTCGAGGACGGCGGTGAAGTTGTAAGCGCGACTGCCGGGCAGCATCTGCTCGTGCAGCCAGACGATCTCCTGCGAGGAGGAGAGTGCGAACATGGGCGGCTACTCCCTTGTGGTGGCGGGCGTGTTCGTCCTGCGGGTGGCGGGGCGGGCGAAGTGTGGGGGCCCGTCCCGGCCTCGGCCGGGCGCGCCGGGGTGGTGGCGCGAACGGCACTGCTGCGTGGGGGAGTTCGTGGTTCCTTGCGGAACTCGCGCCGCACCGGCTCGCGGCGTCGGCGGTGTGGCGGCGACCGGGTCAGGCGGCCGGCCGGAGGTGGTGGCGCAGCGCGCCGAGCAGGCCCTCGAAGGCCGCTTCGGCGGTGGCGTCCGGGAAGCGCTCGCGGTCCCAGGCGAGGCGGACCAGCAGGTCGTCGCCGTGGGAGGCGGAGACGGCGAGCGGCACGGGCAGGGGGCGCCCGGTGAGGTGGGTCTCGCGGCCCGGGACGCCGGCGAGGGCGAGCGGCGGGCGGCGGCGGAGGTCTTCGACCGTGAGGAGGCCGTCCATGGCGCCGTTCCAGCCCGCGCCGGCCGCGCGGGCGGCACGCACGACCTCGTCGAAAGGGGTGTCGGCGTGGTCGAGGTCGTCCCACCAGCCGTCGGCGAGCGCCTCCAGGTCCGGGGTGGGGCCCGGGAGCGCGGGGTGGACGAGGGTGTTGATGAAGCAGCCGAGCGCGGCGGGCGCGCCGGGCGGGCGGCCGCCCCACGGGTAGCCGAGGGCGAGCGGGCCGCCGGTGGCGTGCAGGTGATGGGCGGCCACGGCGGCGGCGTCCAGCAGGACGGGGAAGACCGAGCCGCGGACGGCGCCGGGCACGCGTTCGGTGAGCATGCCGGTGGAGTGCGCCGGGCCGGCCTTCGTGGTGGTGAGGCCGCCGAGCCGCCGGCCCCAGTGGGCGTGCGCGGCGGGGGTGGAGGCGGCGTCCTCGGCGGCGAGCTGGCGCTCGACGGCCTCGCGGTAGTCGGCGACGGCGGCCTCGTCGGGGCCGCTGCCGGGCCGGGCGTCCGCCGCGTAGGCGGCCTCCAGCTCGGCGGTGACGGCGCCGAGCGACTGCTCGTCGCAGGCCGCGTGGTCGAGCGCGACGGCCAGCAACTCCTCGTCACCGTCCGGCTCTTCGGCCAACAGCAGGCGCAGCGCGGGCCCGTCGGCCGGCCAGTCGAGGAGGGCCTCGCGCAGCGCCTCGCGGGCGCAGCCGCCGGGGGTGACGGCCACCCGGGCGGCCACGGCCGACGGTCCGCCGACGCGCAGCACGGGCGTGGCGCGCACGTTCCCGAAGGCGCCGCACAGGGCGGGGTGCCGGGCGGCCACGGTGGTGGCGGCGCGCTGGAGCCGGGGCAGGTCGACGGTGCCGCGCGGGTAGGCGAAGAAGACCGGGACGATCTCCGGGCGGCCGCCGGGGGTGAGCCGGCGGGTGATCAGGAAGCGCCGCTGGGCGCCGGTCAGCGGGAGGAGGGTCTCCGGGGCCTCGGCGGCGACGGCCCGGTAGCGGGCGAGGTAGGCGGCGGTGATGCTGGGGGCACCGGTGGCGGTGCTGCTGGCGTGCACGGGACGGTCTCCGGTCTCCGGGTCTCGGTCGAGGTCAGGGGTCAGGGCGCTGGGCTCACGGCCGCGTCGGGCTTCAGCGCGCGCTCTTCGGCGCGCTCGTCGGCGGCCGCGCCGGGCTCGGGCTCGGCTGGCGCGTCGGGCACCTCTGGCACGTCGGCGGCTTCGCCCGGCACCGCGGCGGTCGGCAGGTCGCGCATCCGCAGCAGCGGCGAGAGCAGCAGCGGCACGGGCACGAGCAGGAAGCCCGCCGCGCACAGCCACAGCGCGGCGCGCGGCCCGGCCGCGTCGGCGACGGCGCCCCCGGCGAGCGCGCCGATCGGCAGCGTGCCCCAGACGAGGAAGCGCATGGTGGCGTTCATCCGGCCGAGCAGGTCGGGCGGGCAGACGGACTGGCGGAAGCTCACCTGGGCGACGTTGTAGGCGACCGCGCCGAACAGCACCACGGCCGAGCCGACGCCGAAGAGGACGACGCCGAGGCCGCCGTCGGCCAGCGGCCACAGCACGGCGAAGGGGCCGGTGACGACCGGGGCGAGCCAGATCAGCCGGGCCTGACCGACACCGCGGGCCAGCGGCCCGGCGCACAGCGCCCCGGCGAGGCCGCCGACGGCGGAGGCCGACAGCAGCACGCCGATGGCACCGGGCGGGAGGTCGAGCACGCGCACCCAGAACACGGTCTGGACGGCCATCAGCACGGCGGCGAACAGGTTGGAGACGGCGGTGGCGGCGGCGATGACCCGCAGCAGCGGGTGCCCGAGCACGAACCGCACGCCCTCCGCCACCTCGGCGCGCAGCGACCTCCCGGCCGCGGGCTCCGGCTGGGGCTCCTCGGCGCGGATCCGGGTGAGCACCAGCGCGGAGGCCAGGTAACCGCACGCGTCGGCCACGATCGCGAGCGGCGCGCCGAGGAGCTGGACGAGCCCGCCGCCGAGTCCGGGTCCGGCGATCTGCGCCGAGGAACGGACCGTCTCCAGCGCGCCGTTGCCGCCGACGAGGTGCTCGCGCGGCAGGACGGTCGGCAGGAAGGACTGGTGGGCGACGTCGAAGAACACCGTCGCCACGCCGGTGACCAGGGCGACGGCGTACAGCTGGGCCATCGTCAGCCCGCCGAGCGCGGCGGCCGGCGGGATGGACCCGACGGCCACGCAGCGCACGAGGTCGGCGCGGATCAGCACGGGCAGCTTGCGCATCCGGTCGAGCCAGGCCCCGGCGGGCAGGCCGACCAGCAGGAAGGCGGCGGTCTCGGCGGCGGTGAGCAGCCCGACCTGGAAGGGGTCGGCGTCCAGCACCATCACGGCGACCAGCGGGAGGGCGACCAGGGTCACCTGACTGCCCGTCTGGGCCGCGGCGGCGCCCGAGAGCAGGAGCCGGAAGTCTCGGTGACCGAGGAGGCGAGGGCGGGGAGGGGACGGCGTATCGCTCTTCTCGTTCATCAGTACGACTCTCGGCCACCTCTTCGACACGCGGCAACCGTCGGGTCCGTTTCCGGACGAAGCGTTGGCCGATCCGATCCCGCCACTGCCCCGACCGGCTCTCCCACCACGCACCTCCGACCCGTGGACCGGCCCACAACGCGCTACCCAGGGGAAACCGGCCCTCCGGTCGGCCGGTCACCCCCGGCGTGCGGCGTCCAGACCTCCGTCCGCAATACGGACACACCCATTCCGGCCATCGGACGCATGCGCGCACATTGGCCGGATCCTGCGAGGTATTGACGTTTGGTCACCTCCGCGTGGTGTCGACGTGATACGGACCTGTCCGGTTGCCGACCACGGATGACCGCCTACCCTGTGTCCGCTAGGCGACCGCGGCGCGCAGGCGCTTCTTGTCGGGCTTGCCGACGGCCGTCAGCGGGATCTCGTCCACCACGTGCAGGGCCTCGGGCGCGTACATCCGCCCCTTGCGGGCCGTCACGAACTCCCGCACGTCGTCCAGCTCCGGCCGCTGCCCCGGCGCCGGCACGACGGCGACGTGGACGTGCTCGGCCTCGTCGCGGTCGCGCACGCCGTACACCGCGCACCGGGCGATCGCCGGATGGGTGACCAACAGGTCCTCGACGTCGGACGGGTAGACGTGGCCGCCGACGACGATGATCACGTCCTTGAGCCGGTCGGCGAGGTACAGGTAGCCGTCCTCGTCGAAGTAGCCGACGTCCCCGGTGTCGAGCCAGCCGTCGCGCAGCACCGCGGCGGTGAGGTCGGGCCGCTTCCAGTAGCCGGCCATGACGGAGGCCGAGCGCACGTGGATCCCGCCCTGCTCCCCCACCGGCAGGTCGGTGCCGTCGGCCGCGCGGATGACCACCTCGACGCCCGGGAGCGGGCGGCCCACCGAGATCTGGCCGCCGCGCCCGACGCGGTCGTGCTCGTGCGGGCCGAGGACGGCGATGTTCTGCGCCTCGGACTGCCCGTAGCCGCTCGCCAGCACCGGGCCGAACACCTTGATCGCCTCCCGGATCCGCGTCGGCGAGGCCGCGCAGCCGCCGTAGAGGACCCGGGCCACGCTGGACAGGTCGGTGCGGCCGATCGCCGGGTGGTCGAGCAGCCGGTAGAGCAGCGGCGGCAGGACCCACAGGTCCGTGATGCGCTCGCGCTCGACGGCCGCCAGCACCTCGCCCGGGTCGAACGCGCGCTGCAGCACGACCGAGCCCTCGTGGTAGAGCGCGAGGTCGATGAACACCCCGGCGAGGTGGGCGATCGAGGTGGCCGCGAGGAAGCGGGGCCGCTCGCCGGCCCCGTACGGCGACGCGTCGAAGATCCGCCGGTAGGGGCCGTGCAGACTGCGGATGCCCTTGGGGATGCCGGTGGTGCCGCCGGTGTGGCGGATGCTCCAGTCGTCGTCCGGGCCGACGTCGACGGCCGGTGGCTCGGCCGGCTGCGCGGCGCAGGCGGCGACGACGTCCTCGCCGGGCCCGCCCGGCCCCAGCGAGAGGACCGTCGGGACGTCGACCAGCGGCAGCAACTCCTCGGCCACCGCGAAGCGTTCGGCGTCCACCAGCAGAAGCGCGGTGTCGACGCTCGTCACGATCTCGGCCATCGTCGGGGCGCTCATGCCCTCGTACAGGTTGACCAGGCGCGCGCCCGCGAGGCTCGCGGCGTAGCGGGCGCTCATCGCCTCGGCGGTGTTGCCGGTCAGCAGGGTGACGGTGACGCCGCGCGCCGCGCCCCGGTCGGCGAGCTCGCGCGCGAGGCGGTAGGTGGCGGCGGCGAAGTCCCCGGCCGTGACGTCCGCGCCGTCGGCGGTGGTGATCGCCCGGCGGTCGGGGTCGGCGGCGAGGGCGCTCAGGATCAGTGCGGGGGCGCTGACGAAGTCCTGCGGCATGGCTGGTTCTACCTCACGTTCTTCTGCGGGTCGTTCCTCAGGGTCTGCTCGGCTACCTTGACGCTGTGCAGTCGCACCATAACGCCATGTCCCCCATGGTTTCCGGTAGTTAACACGCCATCACCGATGGCGCCGGGAACGCGGCTCACCGGGTGAACCGCGCCGCGCCGGGGCCGGCGAGGAGTCCGGCGGGCACACGGCGGCCGTAGGCGAGGAGCAGGAGCTCCTGGGCCCGGCCCTCGACGAGGTCCGCGCCGTCGCCGTAGCACCAGTCCGCGTCGACGGCCCGCAGGCGGGCGCCGTCGAGGCGCGCGCCGAAGAAGCGCAGGCCACGACGGGTGAGGGCGTCGAGCAGGGCGGTGGCGCGCCAGAGCGGGAGGCGGGCCGGGAGGCCGAGTGCCACGGTGATGTCGAGGCCGTGTACGGCGTCGTGCGCCAGGCCCGCGACCGGGCCGCCGACCGGCGGGCGCCACGGGTGCCCGGCGTTGTCGCGCAGCGCCGCGGCGATCCGCCGCTCGCTCAGGGCGGCGGCGTCCCGGCGGGCCACCCGGTCCGCCATGCGGTGGATCGACCCGCCCGCCCGGACGACTTCCAGCAGCGTGCGGGCGGTGGAGTGACGGAAGCCAGTACTCAAGTGGGCCGCGACCTCACGGACGGTCCAACCGGCGCACAGCGACGGCGAGTTCCACTGGCCTGCGGTCAAGGAGTCGAGCACGTCGGCGAGTTCGATACGTTCGGCGGCGATCTGCTCGCGCAGCCACGCGGGGTCCGGTGCTCGTGACACGGTTTGCATGCACCCAGCCTGCGCGCGGGAGCGTCCACGCGTCCAAGACCTGGATCTTCTTCCCGGGATAATCAGCGGTTATGGAACTCCGGCAGCTCACCTATTTCGTCACCGTCGCCCGGGAAGGCAGCTTCACCCGGGCCGCCGAGCTGCTGCACGTGAGCCAACCCGGCGTCAGCGCGCAGGTCAGGCAGTTGGAGAAGGACCTCGGTCAGCGGCTCCTCGACCGCTCCGGGCGCCGCGTGGGCCTGACCCCCGCCGGCGAGGCCGTCCTCCCGCACGCCCGGGCCGCCCTCGCCGCGGCCGAGGCGGCGCGGCGGGCGGCGCAGGAGTTCGGCGGCCTCCAGCGCGGGCACGTCCGGCTCGGGACGGTCTCCGGCGCCGCGCTCCCCGGCTCCGGCGCCCTGCCCTCGCTACCCGGACTCGCCACGACGCTCGCCGCGTTCCGCAAGGAGCACCCCGGCATCGACCTCTCGCTCGCCGAGAACACCACCCACCACCTGCTCGCCGAGCTCCGCGCCGGGCGCCTCGACCTGGCCGTCGCCGGACTCCCCGCCCCCGCGAGCGGCCACCCCGGCGACGACGGCTGGGACACCCTGGCCGGCCTCGCCCTGCACCCGGTCCTGGAGATCCCGCTCGCCGCGGTCCTCCCCCACGACCACCCGCTGGCCGCCGACGGCCCGCTCCCGGTCGCCGACCTCGCCGGCCACGCCCTCGTCAGCACCCCGCAGGGCACCGGCCTGCGCACCGCCCTGGAACGCGCCTTCGCCGAGGCGGGCGCCACCCCCGCCATCGCCGTCGAGGCCGCCGCGCCGGCGCACCTCGTCGAACTGGCCGCCCACGGCATGGGCGTGGCCGTCCTCCCGACCCCGGTCCACTCCCCCGGCCTGCGCGTCCGCCCCCTGACGTCCCCGGTCCCCCTCGCCCGGATCTCCCTCGTCCACCCCACCGACCGCCCGCTACCCGCCCCGACGGCGGCCTTCCTCGCCCACCTCACGCGGACGTACCCGGGACCGGGGGCAGCCTCCTGAAGGAGTCCCCCGCCGGTCCGGCACTGGCATGACGGGAACCACGGAGACCGTGGTGCGCGGGCCGAGCGGTGCCGGAAAGAGCACCGCCGCCGCCGAGGGTTCACGCTCCGCCCCGGCGGCGCCCGGCGTCAACGCCGTCCACCCCGAGCCCGGGGGCGCAGTGGGGCACGCGGTGGTGGACGGCCGTCGGTGGGTCACGCCCCCTCCGCCCGGTACGAGTTGACGATCAGCAGTCCTCGTCGATCAGTAGTCCTCGTCGATCAGCCGCCGGGCCGCCGTCAGCGCCCCGTCCGTCCGGATCAGGCCGGCCAGGGCACGCGCCTTCTCGACGGTCCGCGGCGCGAGGGCCCGCCGCAGCTCCGTCGTGAGGGAGTCGGCCGTCAGCTCGCCGCCCGGGTGCGCGGCGCCGATGCGGAGCTGCTCGACGCGCTGGGCGAAGTAGAACTGATCGAACATCTGCGGCACGACGACCTGCGGCGCACCGGCCCCGGCGGCCGCGGTCGTCGTCCCCGCCCCGCCGTGGTGCACGACCGCGGCGACCCGCCGGAACAGCGCCTGCTGGTTCACCTCGCCGATCACCAGGCAGTCGGGCGCGGAGACGTCCTCGGCCAGGTCGGCCCAGCCCCGGGCGAGGATCACGCGGCGGCCGAGGGCGCGGGCGGCGGCGAGCATCGTGCGGGCGGCGTCCTCGGGGGCCCGGACGCTGCCGAAGCCGACGTGGACCGGTGGCTCCCCGGCGTCGAGGAACGCCGTCAGCTCGGGTGGGAGCGGGCGGTCGTCCACCAGGGTCCAGGCCCCGGTCTGCCGGACGGCCAGCCCCGACCGCCCCGGCCACGGCGCCAGCGTCGGGTCGGCGGCGAGCCACGGGGTGCCGGTGAAGAGGTGCCGGCTGACGTCGCCGACCGGGCCGAGGCCGGCGGCCTCCCGCTGGACGTTGAGCGCCGCGCCCCACATGACGTTCCAGCGGTGGGCGTCACGGTCCCACAGCGTCCGGTTGTCGACGCTCCCGTCCGCCGGCTTCTCGCCGAGCATCCCGAAGACCGGCGGCGCGTGGTGCGGCGACGGCAGCGTGATCGGCGCGAACGCGGCGTAGACGTAGGCGGCGCCCCGCTGTTCGGCGACCGAGCGCGCCGCGACGGCCAGCGCGCCGCCGCCCACGATCACGTCGCACCCGTCGGCCGCCTCACCCACGGCCTTGAACTGGTCCGCCACCGTGCTCTCGATCATCCGCCGCCGCTGTTCGAGCGTGGGCACGTACCCTGCCGGCCGCTTCGCCGTGCCGTGCAGCAGCGGGCCCACGGGAACGTAGGCGATCCCCAGCGACCGCGCCCACTCCTCGAAGTCGGGCGGCGCGCACACCACGGCCTCCTGGCCCAGCTCCAGCAGCTTCAGCGCCAGCGCGACCACCGGCTGCGCCTCGCCGCGCGAGCCGATCGTGGACAACAGCACCCGCATGTTCGTCACTCCCCGTCCGTCCGCCGCGTCCCGTCACGCGGAGATCCATCTTCGCCCGATATGGGGGCCTTGCGGCAAGATCCCCCGTGCGGTATACGGTGGAACGGGAGGAAAAACGGGCGGCCGCGCGCGAGCGCGCCACGCGTGTACGCCACACGCGCGCCGGAAGTTGCCGCGACACCGTGCGCATACGGGTGTTGGCTTCCGCGCCCTGCAGCCCCTGAACGAACAAGAGATCCGCGGATCCTTCGTCACCTGCTCCAAAGGCGAGGCCCGCGGCTCGACCGCCCCCGGGGGCTGGCCGAACTGCCGTGGGAGCAGCTGGACTTCATCGACTGGCGGGATCCGGGCGCGCCCGACCGCGCCTCCCTGATGGCCCGCCACGGCGGCGAGCTCGTCGGCGTCACCCTCCGGGTGCCGTCGGTGCGCCGCAGCCTCATCATGAGCAACGTGTGCTCCCTGCGCATCACCGCCCACGCCGGTTCCGGCGTCGCACTGCCGGCCGCCCGCCGGGCCGGTGCCGCCGGGCTCGGGGGCGACTCCGTCGGCAGCCAGATCTGCGTCGACCTGGCCTGCTCGCTGGACGTGCGCGGGCTCAAGAAGTCGACGCTGGTGACGCGGCCCGACGAGTCGCTGCCGGTGGAGGAGCAGATCGCCCGCACGGTGGGCGATCTCGACGCCTTCCTCCCGAAGGAACTCACCGACTCCGCCGCGCAGTCCCCACCACGTACGCCCCGGCGCCGAGCGCGAGGACGGCGGCGCCGACGGCCACCGACGACGGCGGCAGCGCGAACGCCAGCAGCAGGCAGCCCGCCAGGCCGACCACCGGGACGGCCCGCGGCGGGCGCCCTTCGGCGCCGGTCAGCGTCCAGGCGGAGGCGTTGGCGATCGCGTAGTAGGCGAGCACGCCGAAGGACGAGAAGCCGATCGCCCCGCGCAGGTCCGCCGTCGCCGCCGCGACCGCCACGACGGCCCCGACCGCGAGCTCCGCCCGGTGCGGCACCCGGAAGCGCGGGTGGACGGCCGCCAGCACGTGCGGCAGGTGGCGGTCGCGGGCCATCGCGAGCGTCGTCCGGGAGACCCCGAGGATCAGCGCCAGCAGCGAGCCGAGCGCCGCCAGGGCCGCGCCCGCCCGCACCACCGGGGCCAGCCACCCGGCGCCGGCCGCCCGCACCGCCTCCGAGAGCGGTGCACCGGCGGCGGCCAGCCGCTCGGGACCGAGCACCACGAGGACGGCGGCCGCGACCACCGCGTAGACGACGAGCGTGATGCCGAGGGCCAGCGGGATCGCCCGGGGGATCGTGCGGGCCGGGTCGCGGACCTCCTCCCCGAGGGTGGCGATCCGGGCGTAGCCGGCGAAGGCGAAGAACAGCAGGCCCGCGGCCTGCACCACGCCGTGGAACGAGGAGTCCGCGCCGAGGCCGAGCCGGGCCGCGTCCGCGTCACCCGACGTCAGGGCCGCCACCACGACGGCCGCGAGCACTGCGAGCACGACCGCGACGACCGCCCGGGTGAACCATGCGGACTTCTGCACGCCGCCGTAGTTCACCGCCGTGAGCGCCACGACGGCCGCCACCGCGACGGCGTGCTCCTGCCCCGGCCAGACGTACCCGCCGACCGTCAGCGCCATCGCCGCGCACGACGCGGTCTTGCCGACGACGAACCCCCACCCGGCCAGGTACCCCCAGAACTCGCCCAGCCGCTCCCGCCCGTAGACGTACGTGCCGCCGGACTGCGGGTAGCGGGCGGCGAGTCGCGCCGACGACGTCGCGTTGCAGTACGCGACCACGGCCGCGAGCCCGAGGCCGAGCAGCAGCCCGGACCCCGCCGCACCGGCGGCCGGCGCGAGGGCGGCGAAGATGCCCGCCCCGATCATCGACCCGAGGCCGATCACGACGGCGTCGAACGTTCCGAGCCGGCGTCCGAGCCCGTCCGGAGCGTCACCTGTCGGCGGCTGTCCCATGGTGCCCCCCTGTCGTCATCGATGCCGGGGCAGGGTATCCGACGAGGGGAAACGAACTACTGGGCGGGCTCGCCGTCCCGGCGGATGACGTGCGGGAGCAGCCCGTCGAGCTCTTCGGCGACCGCGTCGAGGAGGTCGGCGCCGAACACGCAGAGGGACTTCTCCGCCGGGTGGCCGAAGACGCCGAAGCGGAGGTCCTCGGCGAGGAGGACGGAGTGGTTCCCGTCCGGGTACGGGCTCAGCGGCCACCCCTGCCAGGGCTGCCCCTCGACGACGCGCGGCGCGGCCGCGCCGTCCGGCACGAGGTCCGGGCGCAGGCGGTAGGACGTGTGCGGCGGGTCGAGGAGCCAGAGCGCCTCACCGGGGCGACAACATCGTGCGAGCCCGTCCTGCACGACGCCGACGAGGCGGTCCAGCCCGCGGTATCCCGGGTCGTCGTCCAGCGCGTCGAGGCTCCACGTCACGGAGGACGCGGGCTCCACGATGCCGGGCACGGCGGACGGGTCGGGCCGGAAGTCGAACGCGGCCTGGAAACGGTTCCAGATCTCGCCGTGCTCGGGGTCGTTGAGTCGCCGCAGGGCCTCGGTGGTCATGGGGGTGAACTTACAAGGTCTGACCCCGCTGGTACCACCCCTGCATGTGTTTGCCATCCGTAGCGGGTTTCTCTCATAAAACCTGGTCAGCGAACATGTGTGCGGCGGGCGCGGCCGCGGTCCGCCGGGCGGCGAATCCGGTCGCGCCGGCCCCGTTCCGACTGGCATGGTGACGGCCGTGGATGCTTCGGCTCGTTCACGGCCGGGTTGCCGTCCTCGTACCCGGACCCCTGCTGATCCGCCGGGCCCGTGCCGCCGCCCAACAGCCGGTCCGCCTCCTCCGCCGGCATGCCGGGCCTGAAGGGGCCGACCGCACCCGTCGCCGCGAACGAGAGCTCACATCGAGCAGGGTGGTCATGGCCCGGCCCGCCCCCCGTCCGCCCCATCCGCTCCCTCAGGCACGGTCCGGCCCGACGGTCACCCGACCGAACCGCCCTGTACGGGGCCACCGGCGACCTCCGACAGCAGCTTCGCCGCCACCGTCGCCCCGTCCGTCCGGATCGTCGCGGCCACGGCCTTCGCCCGCTCGTGCACCTCGGGGCTCAGCACCGCCCCCAACGCCTCCGTCAGCGACTCCACCGTCGGCGCCGGCCCCTGGTGCGCCACGCCGATCCCCAACTCCTGCACCCGCGCCGCCCAGTACGGCTGGTCGGCGATCAGCGGCACGATCACCTGTGGCGCCCCCGCCCGCGAGGCCGTCGTCGTCGTGCCCGCACCTCCGTGGTGGACGACGGCCGCCACCCGCCGGAACAGCGCCTGCTGGTTGACCTCCCCCACCACGAAGCAGTCGTCCCCGTCATCGACCACCCCGAGCCCGGCCCACCCGCTCCCGACGACGACCCGACGCCCATGCGCCCGGCCCGCCTCGATCGCCACCCGCGCGACGTCCTTCGGCGCGTACGACGCCATGCTCCCGAAGCCCACGTACACCGGCGGCTCCCCCGCCGCCAAGAACGCCTCCAGCTCCTCCGGCAGCGGACGGGCGTCCGGCAGGATCCACGCGCCGGTCTGGAGCAGTTCCAGGTCCGTCTTCCCCTCCGACGGCCACAGCACCGGATCCGCCGCCAGCCACGGCCGCTCCCCGAAGACGTGGTCACGGACGCTCTCCACCGGCGGCAGCCCGATCTCCGCCCGCCCCCGGTTGAGCGCCTCGCGGTAGAGGCCGTTCACGCGCTCGCCATCCTCCCGCCACAGCACCCGGACGTCCGTCTCCCCCTCCGACAGCGGCGGGCCCGGGCGTCGGCCGGGCCGGAAGTGCGGCGAGGGGATGCCCATGGTGTGGAAGCACGCGAACACGTACGGCACGCCGAGCCTCTCCGCGACGTCCCGCGCCCCCGCCGGCATCAGCCCGGTCGCGAGGATCGCATCGCAACCGTCCTTCGCCGCCGCGGCGAGCGTCTCGAACCGCGCCTCCACCAGCGCCGGCGCCAGCCGGAAGGCGTCCTCGCCGGTCGGCGGCGTCGGGTTGGCGACGATCGACTTCACCGTGGGCCCGAGCGGCACGAGCGGCACGCCGATCCGCGCCAGCAGCGCCACGAAGTCGTCGTCCGCGGGCGCGCAGACGGCCGCCTCCGCCCCGAGCCGCTGCAATTCCACCGCCAGCGCCGCCAGCGGTTCGACATCTCCGCGCGATCCCCAGCTCGTCAGCAAAAAGCGCATTTTCCGGCTCCCGTTTCCGCAGGTCATGGCCTTGAGACCGTCGATTGTGCGGCATAACGGGGGCCTTGCGGCAAGCCCCCCGATGCGTTATATCTTGATAGTGGCGGGAAGAATATTTCTTCTCGCCTTTTCCGTCCCTTGGGGACGGACGCAACGGGGGACCACGGTGGCGACCGGGATCGGTGTGGGATCGGTGCGGGACCGGCGGTCCTGCCCGCCTGGTGGGCCGTACCGCGGGCGGGACCGCGGATCGCCCCCGACGAGCGCAGGTGCTCGTGCAACACCGACAACTTGCAGCGCAGGTACTCGCGGGTGTCCCCGGTGCGACCCCAGTCCCGGTGCTCCTGGCGCGCCTCCAGGCGTGCGAGCATCGTGGGTTCGTCGATCTCCAGCATGACCACCTGGGTGAAGCGGTCGGCGACATCCTCCTGGTTGTCCGCCATGGGCGCCAGCGTAGGCGCGGTCCCATGGGGCCGCGCCTACGCTGCAGCGAGACCTGCTGCCGGTCAGACCTTCCTGATGGTGTACGCGACACCGCTGCCCACGCAGCTGGAGCTGCTCTGCGAGCTCGTCACGACCCACCCCGACGGGATCGGGGAGAAGGAGCAGACGGTGGCGTAGCTCTGGTTGGCCGTGTTGGCGATGGTGTACGCCACACCGGTACCGGCACACCCCGCGCTGCTGTACGAGCTGGTCACCACCCATCCGGCGGGGATCGGCGACATCGAACACACAGTGGCCCGGGTCTGGTTGGCCGTGTTGGCGATGGTGTACGCCACACCGGTACCGGCACACCCCGCGCTGCTGTACGAGCTCGTGATCACCCAGCCCGCGGGGATCGGCGACATCGAACAGACCGTCGCCCCAGTCCTGTTGGCCGTGTTGGCGATCGCGTACGCCACACCGGTACCGGCACACCCCGCGCTGCTGTACGAGCTCGTGATCACCCAGCCCGCGGGGATCGGCGACATCGAACAGACCGTCGCCCCAGTCCTGTTGGCCGTGTTCGCGATCGCGTACGCCACACCGGTACCGGCACACCCCGCACTGCTGTACGAGCTCGTGATCACCCACCCCGCCGGAATCGGCGACATCGAACAGACCGTGGCGCCGGTCTGCCCGCTCACGTCGGCGATGGTGTACGCGACGCCGGTGCCGGCGCAGGCACTGCTCTGGTACGAACTCGTGATGACCCACCCGGGCGGAATGGGCGAGTTGGAGCAGACGGTCGCACTGGCGGCGAGCCGCTGCGGGGCCGCCTGGGCTTGAGCGCTCGCGACGGTCATCACGCCCAGGAGCATGAGCACGACCATCACCAGATGAGGTATGCGGTTACGTACGGACGTCAAGGCAGGCCTCGAATCTCTCGACGCTCCACGGCCACGCGGATGTGACCGAAGTGAACGATTGGCACACGTTTCCTTCACTGCGGCTGAGATAGTGTCAGAGTTGTTCCAGCGCCGCCAGAGTGCCCCCGCGCCGAGGGGGTTCCCCCGAGCCGATTGGTAAAGCGCTTGCCGTGAGCCGGAGGCCCCTGCTCGAATCGCCGTCGTGAACGCCTTCCTGCGCACCGAACGCCTGACCCTCCGCCACTTCACCCCCGCCGACCTGAGCGACCTCGCCACCCTGCACGGCCACCCCGCCGTCATGCGGTACATCGACGACGGCCGTCCCGTCCCACGGGCCACCGTCGACCGTGAGCACCTGCCCGCCATCCTCCGCGAGTACGACGAACTCCCCACCGGCATGGGCTGCTTCGCCGCCACCGAGACGTCGTCCGGCCGCTTCCTGGGCTGGATCTCGCTGCGCCCCGCGAGCAGCGTCGGCCTGGCCGGCGGCGACACCGAACTCGGCTACCGCCTGCTGCCGTCCACCTGGGGCAAGGGCTACGCCACCGAGGGCGCGCGGGCGGTCCTCCGGCACGCGTTCACGGAACTCGGCGTCGAGCGGATCGTCGCCACGACGATGACGGTCAACACGGCGTCCCGGCGGGTCATGGAGAAGGCCGGCCTCACCCTGGTCCGCACGTTCTTCGAGCAGTGGCCCGCATACGTCGAGGGTGCCGAACACGGCGACGTCGAATACGCGGTCACGCGCGCGACCTGGGCGCGCAGCGCCCTGCACTCCGGCGCCAACACGCCTTCTCCTGCCGAGGGATGAGCAGCCGAGCCCCCTGCTAGGGTGCGCGCATGTCATCGATCAAACAGTTCCAGGTCACGTTCGACTGCGCGGAACCCGAGCGCGTCGGCCGCTTCTGGTGCGAGGTGCTGGGGTACGTTCCGCCGACTCCCCCACAGGGGTTCGCCACGTGGGACGACTACGAGGATTCCCGGTCCCCCGAGGAGCGGGGCTCGTGGTTCGCGTGCACCGATCCGACGGGCGTGGGCCCGCGGCTCTACTTCCAGCGCGTGCCCGAAGGGAAGGTCGTCAAGAACCGCGTGCACCTGGACGTGCGGGTCGGCACCGGGCTCGTCGGCGAGGAGCGCCTCGCCGCGCTCGAAGCCGAGTGCGCACGACTGCTCCCGCTCGGCGCGGTGCGCGTGCAACTGCTGTACGACGGCCACGACTCCTGCATCGCGATGCAGGACATCGAGGGCAACGAGTTCTGCATCGACTGAGCGCCGCAGGTCCCCGAGCCCACGGCCTCGGGGACCTTCTTCGTTCCGGAGCGGATCAGCGAGCGCGCCACCGGCCTCGGCCTCACCGAGGCCCAGGCGACCGCGCTGCGCGCGATGACCGGTCCGATGACCGTGCGCGAGCTCGCCGAACGCATGAACTGCGAGCCGTCCAACGCCACCTTCGTCGTCGACAAGCTCGAGAAGCAGGGCCTGATCGAGCGCCGCCCCCACCCCACGGACACCTGCCGACGATCTCCGCCCCGGATCACACGCCCGCGGGCGCTGTCCGCCTGGTCAGCCGCCCGGTGCGCCCGTCGATCACGTGAATGACCGTCACCACGGTGGGCATTGTTGTTGTGCCGAGCCTGCCAAAGGAGCCGCCCGTGTCCGCGCCGTCCTACCTGCCAGCGATGACCCTCGACCAGTACCTCGGGCACCTCGCCGCCCGGCACCCGCAGTGGCTCAGCGCGCTCGACCCGGGGCGGCTCGGGCCCGGGGCCGCGATGCGGCGGCTGTCCTCGCTGCCTGAGGAGTTCACCCGGGTCGACCCCGCGCCCGCGCCCGGGAACCCGCTCGTGCACTGGACCGGCGGCCGCGAGCTGCTGCGCCTCGCGACCGGCGGGCAGAGCAACGCGCTCGTCCTGGACGTCCTCGGCGGCGAGGGCCTGCTCGCGCGCGCCGCCGCCGTCCGCCCCGGACAGGTGCCGGACGGGCTGGCCCTGCTGACCGGGGACCTCTCCGGCCCCATGGTGGCCGCCGCCCTCGCCCACGGGCTGCCCGCCGTCCGCCAGTCCGCCGACCGGCTGCTCCTCGCCGACGGCACGGTGGACGCGGTGCTGCTGGCCCACGGCACGCATCGCATCCCCGTCGACGACCGACCCGCCGTCGTGGCCGAGGCCGTACGGGTGCTGCGGCCCGGCGGCCGCGTCGTGCTGCACGACTTCGAGCCGCACAGCCCGATGGCCGCCTTCTTCCGGACGGTCGTCGACCCTCACTCCGCCGTCCGCCACGACTACCCGCACTTCACCCGCACCGAACTGCTCGACCTGTTCGCACCGCACCCGGTCGCCGTGCGCCTGCTCGACGTCTACGACCCGTTCACCGTCCGCGCGGGCTCCCCGGAGGCGGCGAAGGCCGCCATGGTCGCCCACCTCGCCGAGACCTTCGCCCTCACGGAGCACTTCGCCGAGCTCGGCCCCGAGCAGGCCTGGGAGCTCCTGGTCACCGCCTTCGACCACACCGACCACCTCGCCGGCCTCTGCACACCCCTCAACGCCCCCGCCCGCCCCCTGGTCGGCCCGGTCCTGGACGGCTACGTGGCGGAGGTCCCGAGGGTGGCCGTCGTCGCGGTCGCCGAACTCCGCACGCGGTGAACCCCGCCGGTGGGCGCGGGCCTTGCGGGTGGCAGGATTACCCGCATGGCCCTTCCCGAAGCCACTGACCTGACCTCACTCGTCCTGCGCACCGCCTTCGGCGACGACGCCGCGTGGGAGGCACTGCGCGCCGCGATCGACGCGTGCGCGGAGGGCCACGCCACGTACGTCAGCGATCCCGCGTTCGACGGCGCCGACGTCCAGGCGCTGGTCGACGCGGACGCGGCCGCCGGCGAGGACGACAAGTCCTGCTACCTGTTCCTCGCTGACGCGGTCGCCACGACCGGCGGGGAACACCTCCTGCTGGCCGTCGACCTCTACGACGAACCCGGCCGGACGTTCCGCGTGGCGCCACGCTCGTTCGCCGACGTCTCCGCCAACCTGTCGATCGCCAACATGGACTTCGCCGACTACGCCGACGCCGTGGACGCCTCGGGCGTGTTCCGGGGCTTCGACGGCGGCTGATCCACCGCTCTGCCGGGCCCTCACGGGAAGGCGTGGAACCAGCGGGACCGCTCCGGCGGGCTGCTGTCGTGAACCCAGAAGCCCCCGCCCGCTCCAACCCGACGTCCTCCACCTTCCGCAACACCCCGCGCAGTTCCACGTCAACGGAAACGGCGTACCTCCGGGGCGCCCCGTCGACGTCCCCGCGCGCACTCGACCTGCTCGACCGCACCGGCCGCCGACAGGAGCCGATGCAACCCCGGCTTCCCACCGAAATGCTCCGGGTCCGCGACCGCGTCCGGGACTTCGCCCCCGTGAGCAGCACCTATCCGCGCGCACGTGCGACGTGGATCTGGTGCCGCGACGAAGAGGGGCACCGCCGACTCGGCGCGGCAGCCGCCCTCGCGACGGTGCGCAACGCCCCGGCCGAGCCCTGAGCCGGTGGGAAGCCCCCTCTCCATGGCTCCCGGTGCGGACCGCCTATGCTGCTCGTCGTGACCAACTCCCTGACGAGCATGGATGATTCCGAGGTCGCCATCGCCGCCGCGCGCGCCGGTGCCGACGTGGTGCGCGCGATGTACGGGCAGGACCTCGCCCGCTTCGACAAGGGAGCCGGGGACTTCGCCACCGCGGCCGACCTGGCGGCGGAGCGGGCGATCCTCGACGTCATCCGCGCGGCCCGGCCGGCCGACGCGCTCGTCGGCGAGGAGGGCGGGCGGCAGGGAGCCGTCGGCGCGCGGCGCGAGTGGCTGGTGGATCCCCTGTGCGGGACGCTCAACTACGCCGCGGGCACGCTCGTGGTGGCCGTCAACGTCGCGCTGCGCGACGGCGGCGCGACGGCGGTGGCAGCGGTGGCGGATCCGTTCGGGGACGAGGTCTTCTTCACCGACGGCAGCACGGCCCGGGTACGCCGCGACGGCGCCGACACGAAGCTGACACCCACCGCCGCCACCCAGTTGGTGGACGTCAACCTCGACCCGCCGTTCCCGAGCGCCCCCGGATTCCGGGCCGTGGAGCTGCTCGCCGACGCGCGGTTCGTCGAGCGCTTCCGCCCGCGGGTCGTGTCGACGTCGCTGGCGCTGGCCTGGGTCGCCGCCGGCAAGCGTGCCGCGTACGTCACCGACGGCGGCGACCTGTCCGGGAGCGTCCACTTCGCCGCGGGCATCGCGCTGTGCCGGGCCGCCGGCTGCGTGGTCACCGGCATCGACGGCTCCCCCATCGGCCCCGGGACGAGCGGACACGGGCTCCTCGTGGCGGCGGACGCCGAAACGCACGCGCTCCTGCTGTCCATGATCTAGGAGGGGGCCGGGCGCCGACCATCGCGGCATTCCCGGCACTCCGCTACCGCTTCGGCGCCACCGTGTTCATCCGCGATGTCGACCGACAGCCCGCCCCTGTCCGCGGGTGCTCGGCCCAGCCATCGGCCTTCAACGGGTCGAACGTCTCGTCGCCCCCGTGGCCGAACGCGTCGTACCGGCTCGGCGCGCGCTCGCCCGGTGTTCCGTCGGAGCCGATGACCAACACGGCTACCGGCATCCCCGGATCACCGGCCCCCACCGACAAATCACGCGACGGGATCCAGCCTCAACCGCCGGACCGCCCAGGGCGACGGCTCGGCGTGGCCGAACCAGACCCGGACGTCGAGCCCGGTGCGGACGGGCAGGGCCGGGTAGTCGTTCTCCGCGTGCTCGGTGCGGTGCAGCGCGTGGCGCGGGCCCAAGTGCCGGGCGGCGTAGGCGTCGAAGGCGGCCGCGTCCGACGGTTCGCAGATCGTCGCCGCCACCTCGCGGGCCCCCGCCTCCGGAGCGAAGCCCGGGCCGCGCAACAGCAGGACGTCGTCGCTGTCGACCATGGTCGCGTTGGCCTCGTCCCGGTGCGCCCGCCACACAGGACCGGTGTAGAACGCCTCCAGCGCGCGCCGGCGGTGCGCCATGTCGGGGAACGCCCGTATCCAGACGAACCGCTCCGGGTCGTCGAGGTCGCGGAACCGGCCGCCGAGGGTGATGCCGACGGCCTCCTGCCCGGTGACGAACTCGCGCTCGAACAGCTCGATCAGCGTCTCGCGCGTGCCGGGGTGCAGGGTGTACTGGCGGAGTTCGACGATGCTCATGGCGGCAGGCTACGGGTGCTCCACTGACGCCTCCTGTCAGTGGAGCACCCGTAGGCGTCAGTCCGCCGAACTGCTCCCCGCCGCCGAACTGGTGGCCGTGGGCGTCATGACCGCCGCGACCGGCTGATCGACCAGGGCAGCGGCCGGCGTCCGCTGCGTGTGCAACACCGCCCACACGCCCATCGCGAACACCAGCAGTGCGGTCATCAGCATGAAGCGCCGAGCCATCGTGCCCCCGTTCACAGTCAGCCGACGGCTCTGATGAGGCACGATCCACTGGTCGGGACCTCCACCCCGGCGGCGGCCCCGACCCCGACGACTCCCCCGAGGAGGTCCTCGCCGGTTACCTCTACCGCTGTCAGGCCCCCGCCTACGCCTGCGCCTTCGCCGGTCTCCGACCCACCAGCGCCCGCGCCGTCACCGGCCCCGCCGACGTGTGGGTCCGGCTGCCCGACATCGACTACTGGAAGCGATGACCCGAGCGCCGCCCGGCTGACCTCAGGCGCAGGAAGTCGGACGGGCCGACTACCGCGCTACACACACTCACCTCACCGCGAACGTGCGCCCCAAGTGCCCCACCACACGCGCCGGATCGCCGGCCGGAAGGCGCGCACCCAGGTAACCGTCCGGCCGGATCACGAAGGCCTCGCCGTCCGTCGCCGCGTACGCCGCCCGGAAAGCGCCACCCGCGTCCCGGAGGCCCGGGAGCAGCAGCCCGGCCGACGGCTCGGCCTCGCGCGCGAACACCACGTACGCGTTCAGCAGCCCGTGAGCCGCCGCCCCCGCCGCCTCGGCGCAGGCATGCAGGCTGTGCAGCTCCGTCGCCGGCCCCGCGTACAGCAGCAGCGTGTGGTGCGGGCTGCGCAGCAGGTCGAAGAGCCGCACGGGGTGCGACACCAGCGGACGTTCCAGGCCCCCGCAGTCCGGCGCCCGGTCTCCCGGCGCGAGCGCTTCTGTGCCCTCGGGCTCGCTCAGCGGCCCGCCCCGGTAGCCCACCAGCAGCTGCGCCTCCCGCCGCAGCTCCAGCCCCTCCCCGGCGAAGCCGGACCGGGCGTGCCGGACGGTGCGCCCCACCACCTCCGCGCCCACCGGGTGACGCTCGGCGTGGTAGGTGCCGAGGAGCCCGTCGGAGGCGGCGCCGCGCACGGCGAGGGCCAGTTTCCAGGCGAGGTTGTACGCGTCCTGGATGCCGGTGTTCATGCCCTGGGCTCCGGTCGGCGGGTGGATGTGGGCGGCGTCGCCGGCGAGGAAGACCCGCCCGTCGGCGTAGCGGTCCGCGAGGCGGTGGCTGATCCGGAAGGAGGAGGACCAGCGCAGGTCACGGACCGTCACCGGGCTCGGCGCGAGCCGGTCGACGACCGCCTGGAGGTCCGCGAGCGAGGGCTTCCAGCCGTCCTCCAGGCCGTGCGCGACGCCACCGTCCGCCCCCGCCGGCCGCGAGGCGGGCGCGAGCATCGACAGGCGGTAGCGGCCTCCGGGCAGCGGCACGCAGACCAGCACGTCGCCGCCGGTCGCCATCGACCGCACGGCCCACCCCTCCGGGACGTCCCAGTCGGCGGCGACGTCGCCCAGCATGTAACGCGACGGGAAGGCGTCCCCCTCGAAGCCGATCCCGAGCAGCCGCCGCACCCGGCTGTGCGCGCCGTCGCAGCCCACGACGTACTGCGCCGACACCTCCTCCTCACCCTCCGGAGTCGTGAGCGAGACCCGGACCCGCCCGTTCTCCTGTGCCAGACCCGTCAGCTCACAGCGCCGCTCGACGGCGGCCCCGAAGGCCGCGAGGTGCTCCGTGAGCAGGCGTTCCGTCGTGTACTGCGGCAGCGCGGCGAAGCCGTACGGGACGTCCGGCGGCAGGCGCAGCTCGATGCGCGGGCCGGGCTCGCCGTTCAGGTACGTCAGCTGGCCCTTCAGCGGCACGGCCTCGTCCAGCACGCGCGGGAGCAGCCCCATCGCGTCCCACAGCTCCAGCGTGCGGGGCTGGATCCCCACGGCCTTGGCGTACGGCTGCGGCTCGGCCAGCCGGTCGACGATCCGGCACCCGACGCCCCTGCGGCACAGCTCCGCGGCCGCCGTCAGCCCGACCGGGCCGGCTCCCACGACCAGTACGTCCGTCTCGCTCATGCGCGCTCACTCCTCGCAGCCACCTCCGCTCCCTCCAGCCTCCGCCCGCACCCCGCCGCCCGCCAGCTCGCGGAGAACCCTCGGAGCGCTCGTAGACACTGAGCCAAGATGCCAAACAGAGGCATGACCGACGCAGTCATGAAGCAGCCGAAGCTTCCAGCGTCGTCGAACGGCGCCTCCTGGTGAACCACCGCGTCGACCCGGACATCGCCGCACGGCTGCTCCCCGTGCCGCTGCTCCCGCACCTGGCCAACGGCCACGCCGTCGCGGGCATCTGCCTCGGAGCCGTCCTGATCGGACCCGGCCGCCCCTCGGGCCCACTCGTCCGCCACGGACCGGCTGCTGCTGACGAAACGTCAGCAACTGCCGCCCATCGTCTTGACGGTACACCGCCACAGGCCTAGAACGTAGGCAGCCGCCCGGATCCCCACCCTCCGGGCGCGCGAAAGGTCGTCTTCTCGATCCCCCTCACCGAGGAAGAGGCTTTCCCATGCGCCTTCGCCGCCACCTCGCCGCCACCGTCGCCGCCACCGCGGTCGTCCTGGGCGCGGTCCCCGCGTCCGCAGCCCGGGCACCGGAGCGAACAGCGGACGCCGCAGCCGTGTTGACCACCGACGGCGCCGGCACGACCGCCGTCGCCGTGGGCGACGCGCTCGTCGCGCCGCTCGCCGCGAACACCACCGCCACCTTCTACTCGACCGCCACCAGCACCACCGGCGTCACCTGCGCCGCGTCCCGGCTCTCGGCCACCGTTCTGACCAACCCGGCCGCGCCCGGCACGGCCACGGAGTCCTTGACCGGGCTCGCCTTCGACTCGTGCACGGCCAACGTCACCGGCGTCACGAACGTCGAGAGCCTGACGGTCGGCAACCTGCCCTTCACGCTCTCCGTCGACGACAGCGCCGGCCTCCCGCTCACCCTCGTCGGCGGCGCGGCCGGACCGATCCAGGCCAGCGCCGTGCTCGACACCTGGTTCGGCACGATCACCTGCACCTACCAGCTCAGCGGCACCTTCACCGGCAACGCCGACAACGGCGCCCACAGCCTGACCTTCACCAACGAGCACTTCGCCAAGAGCGACGGCTCCTCGCTCTGCCCGGGAGACGGCTACTTCTCCGCCACCTTCGGGCCCGTGTCCGACACCACCGCCGCCGGAAGCCCGGTGGTCACGATCAACTGAGGCACACCGCCGGGTGCGCGGACGGGCCCGCCGTCCGCGCACCCGGCACGTCACCCCGCGCGATGGCGCTGGAACAGGGCCAGGGCCGCGATGGACGCGGCGTCCTTCAACGAGCCCCCGGCGATGAGTCGCCACACCTCGGCCTCGGAGAACCAGCGGCTGATCAGCCCCGCCTCCGTCTCCTCCAGGCTCGTCTCCCCCGCGGTGAGGTCCGTGGCGAGGAGGACGTGGAAGCCCTGGTCGCAGTACCCGTAGGCCTCGTACAGGTACCCCAGCGGCGTCATGGTGCCGGCCGTCAGCCCCGTCTCCTCGGCGAGTTCGCCGCGGGCGAGGGCGAGCGGGTCCGCGTCCGGCTCGTCCTCCCAGGAGCCTTGCGGGAACTCCCAGTAGCGGGCCTTCACCGTGTACCGGTACTGCTCGACGAGGTGGAAACCGCCGTCGGCGTACGGGACGACGAGCGCGAAGTCCGGCTTCTCGACGACGCCGTAGAGGCCCTCGGCGCCGTCGGGCCGCAGGGTGCGGTCCTCGCGGACGGTCATCCAGCGGTTCCGGTAGACGACGGTGCTGCTGGTGGCCACCAACTCGTGCTCGGGAGGCGAACGGTGAAGCGACCGGTGCGGGATCTCCTTGTCCATGGGCCGACGCTAGCCGATCGCCGCTCGGCTCCGAGCAGCGCGCACGGGGCGCCCGGCGGCCACGGGTACGTTCGGCCGATCACCGGTGGTGACCCTCCCCCGCGCTGCTTAGCGTGGCTGCTGCGCGGCCCGTCTGCCGGCCGCCCCGCCCGTCCCGCGTTCGGCCGCACCCAGGAGGTCCCCGTGCTCACGCTCACGTCCTTACGTGCCGCCGCACGCGCCTGCGCGGTCGCGTGTGCACTCGCCCTCGTCGTCGCCCCGACCACCGCGCGAGCCGCCACACGAGCCACCCAGGTCGTCCAGGTCGTCCAGGTGGGCCTGACCCCGACGACCGGCGTCGCCGGTGTGCCGCTCACCGCTCAGCTGACCGTGCGCTCGAGCGCCTGCACGACGGTCGCCGCGCTCGGCGTGGGCGTCCGGGACGCCCAGGACAACAACCTCGACTTCCCCGGGAACCTCACCGACCAGGAGATCTGCCCGAGCGGGATCACGTTCACCAGCGGCGCGCGGAGCTTCGACGCCGGACGGTACCGCATGTTCGGCTTCTACCAGGACCAGGCCGGTGCCTGGCACAACCTGGCCGAACAGACCCTGACCATCGAGGCTCCCCGGGTGGTCCAGGACCGGCTGACCCCCACCACCGCCACCGCGGACACGTCGACCACCGCGCAGCTCACCGTCCACGCCACCGCCTGCATGACCGTCGCCGTGCTCGGCGTGGGTGTCCGGGACGCCGACGACGACAACCTCGACTTCCCCGGGAGCCTCACCGACCAGCAGATCTGCCCGGACGGCGTCACCCTGACCACCCAGGGGCGCACGTTCCCGGCGGGCCGGTACCGGATGTTCGGCTTCTACCAGGACCAGGCCGGCGTCTGGCACAACCTGGCCGAACAGACCCTGACGGTCTCCGGCACCCCACCGCAGCCGCCCCGGCCGCCCGGCCCGACCTCGCCGATCCCGGGCACCAAGCTGGCCTGGTCGGACGAGTTCGACGGCCCGCTGAACGCCGAGCGCTGGAACAACACCAAGACCAACGCCTACAAGTACGGCGACCACAACCCGAACGACGACAAGCTCGACCGGATCAACCCGGCCAACGTGACGGTCGCCGACGGCGTCGCCACCTTCACCGCGCGCCCCGGCACCTTCCGGCTGCCGAACGGCCGCACCGCGTGGGAGACCGGCCTCCTCACCACCGAGGGCACGCGCGAGCACTTCCAGGTGAGGGCGGGCGACTACGTCGAGACCCGGGTCCGGCTGCCCGAGGAGGACGGCGCGTGGCCGGCGCTGTGGTCGTGGCGCGAGGGCGACCACGAGATCGACTCCTTCGAGTACCACCCGGACAACGGCGACCTGCTGGAGCTGACCAGCCACATCGCCACCGCCCAGAAGTACGTGCGCGACCGCACCGCGATCAAGCCCGGCGAGTGGGTCACCATCGGGACGTACTACGGCGCGTCGTCCACGGTCTGGTACCTCAACGGCAAGCCCGTCTTCGCCGACGGCAAGGGCGTGGGCCGGGGCTTCCACGCCGACCTGATCCTCAACCTGTCGATCTGCTCGGGCAACTACCACCCCGACCCGGACCCGGACACGACGTCGATCAGCTTCGACGCCGACTACGTGCGGGTGTTCCGCTGAGCGCGCGGATCGAACGGCCCGGAGGTCAGCGGACGACCTCGATGACGAAGTCCTCCGAGTCATCCACACTCGGGTCCCCGGGGCTGGTCACCGTCACCGTCCCCCCGACCGCCGGGCCCGGGTAGTCGGCCGCGATCCGCACCGGCACCAGGGCCGTCGCCGTCCGCTCGGACGGCAGGCCCGCCGGGAACGTGCAGGTCACCGTCTGGCCGGCCGCCTTGCAGCTCCGCGGGAAGTACCGGCCTTCGGGCGTCGCCCCGGGCTGCACCGTGACGGTGACGACGAGCTCCGGGGCGTAGCCCGGCGTCTCGTTGGCGATGATCCCGTGCACCGTGGTCAGTTCGCCGGGCGCCGCCGGGTCGGGGTTCTCCTGGATCACCACGACAGCCCCGGACCCGGCCCCCGGCCGGTCCACCGGGCCCGCCGACCCCGACGACCCGGCCACCGCACCGCACACCGCCACTGCCACCGCCAACCGACGCAGCATCAACCGCACCTCTCGCTCTCCGTGGCCCCCCGGAATCACCGGCCACGCTAGGGAGCGGATATCCGGCCCCGACGACGCGACGCGTGCCGGACGTCCGCCGTCACCCCTTCGGCCGAACCGGTGCGCGAACGGCAGGGGCTCCGGACACCGTCCTCGCGCCCGGAGCCCCTGCCGAACCCGCCGAGCCCGGGTGAACGTGCCGATACCTGCCGTACCGCCGTCAGTCCTGGGTGGTCACGCCGATCGCCTGGGCCAGGGCCTCCAGGCCGTAGCGGGTGACGTGCTCCGAGTTGGCCAGGTCGATCGTCCGGACGCCCTCGGTGGCGAGGCGCTCGTTGATCTCCTCCAGGTGCTGCTGCACGACCTGCTTCTCGGCGTCGGTCGTGCGGCCCTTGTGCGGCCGGCCGGCGTGGTCGAGACTCGCGTAGTTGACCCGCTCCCTGGGCGCGGGCGACGCCGCGCCCTGGCTCGGGAGTGACCGGGCGGCAACCGCCTTGGCGCCGCGCAGCACCTCGGCCATCGGCGCCGCCGAGGCCAGCCGGTCGAACGCCCCGGCCTCCATCACGACCGTCCGCGGCCCGGCCTCGCCCGGGTGGTGCAGCTCGATCGTCACCAGGTCGAGCGCCAGCTCCTCCACCGCGGCCAGTTCGCCGGCGAGCGCCTCGATCTCGACCGGGCCGCCCTCCAGGTCGGGGTGGCGGTGGACCACGATGCGCACCAGGTCCTCGTCGTTCTCCACGTGCTCGCCGGTCAGGTCCGAGAACCGGATGATCTTCTGGCCCATGTCTGCCTCTCTTGCCTTGTCGTCCGCGAGGAGCCTACGCCCGGATGATCTTCGTCGGCCCGCCCCGGCGTCCGGCCCGCCCCCGCGTCAGGACCGGCGGCTGCCCGGGACCTTCCACCAGAGGAGCCAGACGCAGGTGGCGACGATCAGCGAGTTCACCAGGATCGGGCCGGGCACCGGACTGTAGCCGCGCATGCCCAGGAACCCCTGGGACTCGATGTACATGTCGAAGTAGAACATCGCCACGTCGAAGACGAAGAAGAGCACCCACACCAGCCCCGCGTGGAGGCGCGGCCGGGGCAGCGCGTGCCCGAGCGAGAACACCGCCGTGACGACGATCACGGGCAGGTAATAGGAGGGCGCCATCCAGCGCAGTTCGTTCCACGGCATCAGCAGGCCCACGGCCCAGAGGGCCACCATGCTGCCGAGGAAGCGCACCAGCCGCGCCACCGCCGGGTTGCCCCGCCGGGCGGCGACCGCCCCGTCCGCGGTCGGCGCCACGCTCGGCGGGTACGGCGGCGCGGGCTGCTGGTGGGGCACGAAACCGCCGCCGGGCGTCGGCTCCCGGTGCGGCATCGTACCGAGCACCGACCGCAGGTGCGCCGTGTTCGGCTCGGGCGCCGGGTAGCCCAGGGGCGGCCCGAACCCGGGCTGCAGGGGCGGCGCGTCGACCCGCGTCGGCGGCGGGACGACCGGGGCCGCCTCGCCCCGGACCACCGACTCCAGTGCCGCGAGGGCCTGTTCGGCCGTCAGCCGCTGCGCCGGGTCCTTGGTGAGCAGCCCGGTGAGCACCGGCCCGAGCGCACCGGCCCGCTGGGTCGGGCGCGGCGGCTGGGTGACGACGGCGATGCACAGCGCGCTGAACGTGTCGGCGTGGAACGGGGCTTGGCCCTCCACCGCCGCGTACAGCGTCGCGCCGAGCGACCACAGGTCGTTGGCGGCCGTCGGCGGCTTGCCCTCCAGCTGCTCGGGGGCCATGTAGGCGGGGGTGCCGATGACGGCGCCGGTGCGGGTGAGCGCGGTGGTCGCGTCGGCCATGTGCGCGATGCCGAAGTCGGTGAGGATGACGCGCTCGTCCATCAACAGGACGTTGTCGGGCTTGAGGTCGCGGTGGACGATCCCCGCCGCGTGCGCCTGCTGGAGCGCCTTGAGCATCGCGGCGCCGATCTCGGCCACCCGCCGGACCGGCAACGCGCCGTCCCGGCCGAGCAGCGCGGCGAGCGAGGAGCCGGTCACGTACTCCATGACGATCACGGGCGCACCCTCGTGCTCGACGACGTCGTGCACGGTGATGATGCCCGGGTGGTTGAGCCGCGCGGCGGCGAGCGCCTCGCGCAGCGTGCGCTGCAGGAGCTGCTCGCGGTGCTCGTCGTCGACGCCGTCCGGCAGGAGCACCTCCTTCACGGCGACGTCCCGCCCGAGGGTCTCGTCCCGCCCCCTCCACACGCGGCCCATGCCGCCCTGTCCGATGAGGTCGTGGAGACGGTACCGGCCCCCGACCACTGCCCCGTTCGATGCTGTCACGGGCCCATACCTTAGTGCCGCGCCCCTGTCCGTGGACACGCCGCGGCAAGGACCGGCACGCGTGGTCCCCGCGACGCCACTTGGTCAGGAATTGGGTATCGCGCGTCAGTTCGGGACTGCTAGCGTCCTCGGCGTGGCAAAGCTGAACCAGATCATCGCCGTCGAAAAAGGCGTCAAGTCCAAGTCCTTCCAGGAGCTGACCCAGGCCCACCAGGACCTGCAGAAGCCCGCGCTGCTGGCCGGGATCTCCCGCACCTACCAGCCCAAGGACGAGGAGGGCGAGCAGCTCCCGCCGGAGTCGACCCGGGTGCAGCTCAAGGCCGAGGACGTCCTGCGGTCCACCGCGACGACGCTCACCCGGCTGTTCGACGTGACGGCCACCAAGGACTGGGCCAACCTCGGCGCCCGCGCCGACGTGGTGGTCGACGGCCGTGTGCTGCTCGCCGAGGTGCCCGTCCCGTACCTGCTCTTCCTGGAGAAGCAGCTCACCGACCTGTTCACCTTCGTGCGGAAGCTCCCGGTGCTGGACGCCTCCGAGTCGTGGAACCTCGACCCGTCCACCGACTCCTGGAAGACCGAGCCGGTGCGCACCATCCGCACCAGGAAGGTGCCGCGCAACCACGTCAAGGCCGAGGCCACCGAGAAGCACCCGGCCCAGGTCGAGGTCTACTACGAGGACGTCCCGGTCGGGTACTGGACGACCGTGAAGTTCTCCGGCGCCCTGCCGGCCCGGCGCGTGAACGAGCTCGCCGAGCGGGTGGAGAAGCTCCAGCAGGCGGTCAAGTTCGCCCGTGAGGAGGCCAACGCCGTGGACGTCACCGACCAGCGCGTCGGCGACGCCGTCTTCGGCTACCTGTTCGGGTAGCCCCCAGATCGCCCGCCCGGGGAGCCGGGCGGGTGCACCGGGCGTGCGCCTCACGCGTCGCCCGGCGCGAAAAGGCTGACACTGACGTTGAAGCTGACCAGGGGTCACAGTGGAGGTTCGAATCCTCCCCCCGGCACCACGGGCCGGGGTAGCCCAAGCGGCAGAGGCAAGCCCCGTCAAACTCAGACTCCCGCTCCAGTCTCAGCATTCGCCGCCGAACACCGGATCGACCGGGTGCGGACGACCATCGACGAATGCAGGTTCAAGTCCTGCCTGTGCCGCTCCGTGGCACGGTAGTTCAACGGCAGAACGCGTCGGTTTCAAAGTGATCCGCGGCCCTTAAACGTGCCGGTGTGAGCAATTGGGCGGCACAAAGGGGCCCGGGAGCAGGCTACGCTCCCGGGTCCTCTCGCCTCCCCGGCACCCGCGCGCGCCTGCGCGGGACGCGCCCTGGTGCGCGCCCGCCGGCTCCCCCGCTGGTCGGAGCGAGGTCAAGCTCAGGTCAAGGGTTGTGCCCGGAGGAGGACGAGGCCCTATCCTGTCAAGCATTCGATAGGACACCTCGTTCGGTGAGGCGTCTTCACGGACACAGGCCACTGATCCCACCCGTCGAGAGACGCTCCGGATCAGGACAGGTCTCCCCGGCCCAAGGGGTGACCCCAAGTGGCTTCCCCGCCGGGACCGGCCGGGGACACGCCGTGGAGTGCCAAAGCTCTGACGAGTTGGGGTGCACCGGACGGCGACGTCCGCCTACCCCTGCCTTGCCGCCGCGCGACGGATCGCGGCCGAGATCGGGAGGGGGCGTGATGGACGGAAGTCCTGGCCATAGTCGGCCCTCCACCGTTTCGTTCCCGCTGTCCTTCTTCCGCTGCTCCAGGCGGCTCCTCCTTCCCTGACCCCGCCGGGTCCGCTCCGCCCGCCCCCTCGCGTCCGTGTGACGCCGGAGGCCCCTGCGCGCGCCCGGTGACGCCTGCGGTCAGGGTTGGCAGTGGCATGCCACCGGGCGGCCCGATGCCCCGTCCTGCCGGGGCGAGGGGGGTTTTCTCCATGGCCACCACCACGCTGTTCTCTTCCGCCACGGCGCGCCTTCGCGACCGCACCGTCGAGGCCGAGCGCCGCACCACCGTCACCAAGGCCGTCCGTTCGTCGCTCGTCTCGCTCGCCGGGCTGGTCGGCGGACCGGTCACCAACCAGGCCGGCGAGGAGGTGGGCCGCGTCGTCGACGTCGTCGCCCGCCTCTACGGACCGGAGCCCTACCCGCCCGTCACCGGTCTGATCATCCGCATAGGACGCCGCCGCGCCTTCATCGCGGCCACCGCCGTCGAGCGGATCCACACCTGCGGGGTCCGGCTGCGCACCTCCCGCGTCGACCTGCGCGAGTTCAACCGCAGGCCCGGCGAGGTACTGCTGGCCCGCGACGTGATGGACCACCAGCTCGTCGACGTCGACGGCGTCCAGGTCACCCGCGCCGCCGACCTCTACCTCGCCCCGCTGGCCGCCCGCACCGTCCTGGTCGGCGTCGACGTCTCGCTGCCCACCCTCCTGCGCCGCCTCGGCCCCCGCCGGTGGCAGATCCGCCCCACCCCCGACGGCGTCCTGGACTGGCAGTCCGTCGCCCCCTTCGGCGAGCAGGCCACCCACGGCCCCGCCGAGGTGCGCCTGCGCGCCTCCCGCTCGGCGCTGCACCGGCTGCGCCCGGCCGACCTCGCCGACATCCTGGAGGACCTCGGCCGCCACGAGCGCCAGCAGCTGCTCGGCTGGCTGGAGCCGGAGCACGCGGCCGACGCGCTGGAGGAGATGGAGCCCGCCGAGCTGGAGAACCTCCTGCGCGAGGCGCCGCCCGAGCACGCCGCCCGGCTCGTCGACGAGATGGAGCCCGACGAGGCCGCCGACGCCCTGCGCGACCTGAACCCGGGCGAGCGCGAGAACCTCCTGGCCCGGATGCCCGAGCCCGAGGCCGCCGAACTCCGCTCGCTGCTCACCCACCGCGAGGGCACCGCCGGCGGCGCGATGACCACCCTGCTGGTCACCACCCGCCCCGCCCGGACCGTCGGCGAGGTGCGCGCCGAACTCGCCGCGCAGGCCGAACACCGCACCGACATCGACGCGGTGACCGTCCTCGACGACGACGGCGTGCTCATCGGCGACATCCCGCTGTTCGACCTCACCGTCGCCGAGGACACCACCGTCGTCGCCGACCTGGTCGCCTGGCGCGCCCAGTTCGGCCCCCCGGTGACCGTCAGCCCCGACACCCGCCTCGCCGAGGCCGCCCACCACCTGGTCGCCGCCCGCGCCACCTCCCTGCTCGTGGTCGACGACACCGACCGCCCCCTCGGCCGGGTCCTGGCCGACGACATCCTCGACTCGCTGCTCCCCGAGCGCGGGCGCCTGCACTTCCGGAGGCTCCTCAAGTGACCCGCGACCTCGACACCCGCCCCGACGCCGACGCGTCCGCTCCCGAGGAGGCGCGGTCGTCCGCCGCCGCGCCCGGACGCCGACGGGGGTTGCGGCGCATCGCCGCCGTCGCGATGGTGGCCGGCCCCGGGCTGGTCGCGGCGAACGCCGGCAACGACGCGGCCGGGATCGCCACCTACGCCAGTGCCGGCTCGCAGTTCACGTACGGAACGCTGTTCTTCATGGTGCTCGTCACCCTCGCCCTGGTGATGGTGCAGGAGATGGCCGTCCGGCTCGGCGCGCACACCGGCAAGGGCCTCGGCGCGCTCATCCGCGAGCAGTTCAGCCTCCGGCTCACGGCGCTCGCGGTGTTCTGCCTGCTGCTGGCCAACACCGGGCTGGTCGTCAGCGAGTTCGCCGGGATCGGCGCCGCCTTCGAGCTGCTCGGGGTGCCGAAGTGGGCGGTCATCCCGCCGGCCGCCGTCCTGCTGTGGTCGCTGGTGCTCTTCGGCTCGTACAAGTGGGCCGAGCGCATCTTCCTGGTGATGTCGCTGGCGTTCTTCGCCTACCCCGTCGCCATGGTCATGGGCCACCCGGACTGGGGGCAGGTCGGCGAGCACCTGGTGATCCCGCACCTGGAGCCCAGCAAGGACTTCATCCTGCTGGCCGTCGCGCTGATCGGCACGACCGTCAGCCCGTACATGCAGTTCTACGCGGCGGCCGGCGTCGTCGACCGCGGCGCCAAGCCGGCCGACTACAAGCTGATCCGGGCGGACGCCGTGCTCGGCGCGGTGTTCGCGTGCGTGATCAGCCTGACGATCATCATCGCCACCGCCTCCGCGATCGGCGGCACCGGGCCCCTGGAGTCGGCGGCGGAGGCCGCCGAGGCGCTCAAGCCGGTCGCCGGGCACGGCGCCGAGCTGCTGTTCGCGTTCGGGCTGATGGGCGCCTCCGCGCTGGCCGGCGCCGTGGTGCCGCTCTCCGCCAGCTACGCGATCGGCGAGGCCGCCGGCGTCGAGCGCTCGGTGTCACGCAGCTTCCGCGACGCTCCGCTGTTCCTCGGGGTGTTCACCGCGCAGATCGCGCTCGGCGCCGTCGTGGCGCTCACCCCGGTGGACCTCATCCAGCTGCTGATCGGCACCCAGGTGCTCCAGGGCCTGATCAGCCCGATCGTGCTGGTCTACCTCCTGGCGCTCACCAACCGCCGCTCCGTCCTCGGCGAGGCGGCCAACAGCCCCCGCTACCGAGTCGTGGCCACCATCGTGGTCGTCGGCGTCGCCCTGATGTCGACGATCCTGCTCGGCCAGACCGTGCTGGGCTGGGTCGGCATCGGCTGAGCCCGACCGGAGTCCGCGACCGGGCCCGCCGTCCGCGGACGGCGGGCCCGGTCGCGTTCGCGGACCTCCGGGCGCCGGGAACTACTTCTGTTTGATCGCCGAGACGTCGAACTGCAGGACGACCTTGTCCCCCACCAGGACCCCGCCGCCCTCCAGCGCCGCGTTCCAGGTGACGCCGAACTCCTTGCGGCTGATCGTCACCTCGCCCTCCAGGCCCACCCGCAGATTGCCGTACGGGTCGACGGCATTGCCGGTGTACTCGACGTCGATCGCGACCGGGCGGGTGGTGTCCTTGATCGTGAGGTCCCCGGTGACCCGGTACACCGTGTCGGAGCGGGCCTCGATCCGAGTGCTGCGGAACGTGATCTCGGGGAAGTTCGGGGCGTCCAGGAAGTCGTTGGTGCGCAGGTGCTGGTCGCGCTGTTCGACGCCGGTGTCGATGCTCCCGGCCTTGATCACCACCTCGGCGCTCGACCGGGACGGGTCCGCGCCGTCCAGGTGGGCGGTGCCCTCGAACGTGTGGAACGCGCCGTGGACCTTGGTCACCATGGCGTGGCGCGCCACGAAGCCGATCCGGGTGTGGGCGGTGTCGAAGACGTAGTCCCCGGTGAGTTCGGCGAGTTCGGCAGTCATGGCGGGTGTTCCTCCCGTTGGTCCCGGGCCCGGGACGCCGTCCGCCCCGGGTCGTTCCGGCTCACGCTAAGGCCTCTTCGGCCCGCCTTCCGGACGGACGCGCGGAGGAGCGGGCGGGGCTGCGCCGTCCGCCCGGCCGCGCGCCGCACGACCAGCCGAACGAGTGAATCCGGCGACCGGTCCGCGGCGGCCTCCGGCCTTCCCCTTCGATGCCTCCGCGCCTTGCGCGCCCGGCCCGCCGCGGCTCCGGCTGCTCCCGCCAGGTGCTCGAAAACACCCCGTTCGACCCGGGCTCGCCCGGGAACGAATCGCTTGAACGGCAGGCTCGAACAGCACCATCATCGAACCTCCGCCGCCCGCTGTGCAGCCTCAACTCCGTTGTCATCCGGCCTATTTGGGCCTACCTCGGGCTGCCCGGCGACGGCTCCGCACGTCCGTTCACGCGCCTGGAGGAGCTGTGGTGAATCCCCCCACCCCGGTGATCGGCGACCCCCGCGAGGAGGCCGACGCATGAGTGCCCAGACCCAGCAGTCCACCGACGGCGTCAACGCCCCCGGCGACGCCGACGAAGAGCTCACGTGGCTGGCCGACCGCCGCCGCATCGAGACGATCGAGGCGATCAGCGTCGGCGCGATGGCCCGCCGCCTGCCCACACTCGTCGTCCGCGCCTTCCGCCTCGGCTGGCGCATCGACCGGTTCTCCGTCGCCCTGCTCCTCGCCTGCCAGGTCCTGTCCGCCGTGCTCGGCGCGACCGGCCTGCTCGCCACGACCGGCACCATCGCCGCCCTGTTCGGCCCCGGCCGGGTCGGCGAGAAGCTCGCGCACGCCGCGCCGTCGATCCTGGTGATCGCCGCGGCGGCCGGTGTCCGCTCACTGCTCGGCATCACGATCCGCACCATCACCATCCACCTCTCCCCCCGCATCTCCCGCGAGGCGGAGGCCGCCGTCCTGCGCGCCACCGTCGCCGCCGAGCTCACCGCCTACGACACCGCCGGCTACAACGACGAGCTGGACGCCGCCGACCGCGGCGCCGACGTGTGCGTCGACATCGTCGGCGAGGCGCAGAACCTGATCGCCTCCCTCGCCTCGCTCATCGGCGCCGCCGGCGTCCTGACCGTCCTCCACCCCCTCCTGCTCCCGCTGCTGGTGCTCGCCGCGCTGCCGCAGGGCTTCGCGTCGGTGCGCGCCGCGCGGGTCCAGTTCCTCGCGAACCGGGCCACCATCGGCGACCGCCGGATCATGGCCAACCTGCGCTGGTACATCCACGTCAAGCGCAACGCCGACCAGATCCGCTCCGACACCATGGGCGACTTCCTGCTCGAGAAGTACGAACACGTCGGCCGCCGCCTCGACGCCACCTCCCGCCGCGCCGCGCTGACCACCGCCCGCGTCTCGGTGCTCGGCGCCGCCGCCACGGGGCTCGGCACCGCCCTCGTGTGGGCGGCGATGCTGTGGCTCGTCAGCACCGGCCGCATGGGCCTCCCCCAGGGCGGCGCGGCGGTGTTCGCGCTCGGCGCGGTCAGCACCAGCCTGCACGGCATCGTCGGCTACGGCGCCGACCTGTTCCGCACCGGCATGTACCTCGACGACTGGTCCACCTTCCTCGACACCGCCGGCGGCCACCGCCTCCAGCGCGGCGACCGGGTGCCCGAACCGCCGCGCCGCATCGCCGTCGAGGACCTCCACTACGCCTACCCGGCCTCCGAACGCACCGCGCTCGACGGCGTGAACCTGCACGTCGAACGCGGCGAGATCCTGGCCCTCGTCGGCGAGAACGGCTCCGGCAAGACCACCCTCGCCAAGCTGCTCTCCGGCCTCTACCTGCCCACCGCCGGGGCCGTTCGGTGGGACGGCCACGACACCCGCGACCTCGACCCGCACGCCCTGTGGCGCCAGGTCGCCGTCGTCCCCCAGGACTACGCCCGCTGGCCGCTCACCTGCCGCGACAACATCACCCTCGGCCAGCCCGCCCCCGACGGCGACGCCGCCGTGCTGCGCGCCGCCGAGGCCTCCGGCGCGGCCGAGGTCGTCGCCAAGCTCCGCCGGGGCCTGTCCACACTCCTGGCCGTCGAATGGATGGGCGGCGAGGAACTCTCCGGCGGTCAGTGGCAGCGCCTGGCCATCGCCCGCGCCTTCCACCGGGAGGCCGGCCTCCTCGTCCTCGACGAACCCACTGCCGCCCTCGACCCCCGCGCCGAGCACCGCATCTTCCGCAACCTGCGCGCCGTCGCGCAGGAGCGGGCGGTCGTCCTGGTCACGCACCGGCTCACGAACGTGGCCGTGGCCGACCGCATCGTCGTCCTGGAGGACGGCAAGGTCCTCCAGGAGGGCACGTTCACCGAGCTGGTGGCCGAGAAGGGCGGCCGCTTCAGGGAGTTGTGGGACCTCCAGAACGAGCGCAGCGGCCTGCCCGCCCAGCGCGTCAGCCCGTCCTGCGAGAGTGAGGGGCCGGGCTGGTGAGCGCCGTCCGGGGGTCAGCCCGCCGGTGGCGGCGGGCGAGGCCGCGGGTGCGGGTGCGACCCACATGCGCTTGACCCCGGCGGGGGCACCGGCCGGCGGGCTTCAGGCCGGTGCAGCCGAAGGGTTCGCCGTCCGTGGTCCGGGGCACGGTGTCCAGGGTGACGGTGGCGGCGGTCAGCAGGCGATCGACCGCGGCTGCGAGCGGACCGAATCGATGGGCCGGCGTCGCCCGGCAGGCTAGGGTGGGCGGCGATGACTACCGGAACGGCCCCGCGCCACAAGCGGATTGTCGCCCCGGCGCTCCGCTGAGCGCCGGACGGGCCGGTACGGGCCCGCAGGTGGATCGCAGGCCCGGCGCTCGCGTCCGGGCTCCGCCTCCATCGTGTTCGACCTCCGATTCGAAACGCCCACCACGGCAGGAGACTTCATGCCCACCCGTACCGCGACGCTGCTCATACCCACCCCCGACGGCCGGGCCGACGCCTTCGCCGCCTTCCCCGACCACGGCGGGCCGCACCCCGGGGTGCTCATGTACCCGGACGCCTTCGGCATCCGCCCGGTGATCGAGGAGATGGCCCGCGAGCTGGCCGGGCACGGCTACTACGTGCTCGTGCCCAACTTCTTCTACCGGCAGGGCCCGTCACCCGTCGTCGAGCTCCCCGAGTTCATCGGCGACGACGTCCGGGACGGGATCATCGGGCAGGTGATGCCCCTCATCCGGGCGCACACCACCGAGGTGTCGCTCCGCGACGCCGACGCCTTCGTCCGGTTCCTGACCACCCGGCCCGAGGTCGCCGCCGGCCCGATCGCCGTGACCGGCTACTGTTTCGGCGGCCTCCTCGCGATGCGCACCGCCTCGGCCCACCCCGGGCAGGTCGCCGCCGTCGCCGGGTTCCACGGCCCCGTGGTCGGCGACGGGCCCGACGGCCTGCACCGCCTCCTCTCGGCCGTCACCGCCGAGGTCCACCTGGGCCACGCCGCGAGCGACCAGACGCCCGAGACGCTCGCCGAGCTCAACCGGGCCCTGGACGCGGCCGGCCTCAGGTACACGTCCGAGATCCACCCCGGCACCGTCCACGGCTTCACGATGGCCGACACCTCGGCCTTCGACGCGGACGGCCTGAAGCGCCACTGGGAGCAGCTGCTCCTCCTCCTCGACCGCGCGCTGGGGTAGGTCACCCCTCCCGGCGCAGGTGGGCATCGATCAGGGCGAAGGTCGCTTCCGGCTGTTCGATCTGCGGGAGGTGGCCCGCCCCGGGGATGAGCTCGAACCGCCCGTCGCCGAAGGCGTCCGCGTACGCCGCGCCGTAGGCCGGGGTGACGATGCGGTCGCTCTCGCCCCACAGCACGAGGGCGGGCACCTCGACGCGCGGGAGGCGGTGGAGCAGCTTGGGGTCGTGCATGTAGGGGTCGGCGGCCAGGACGCGCATGGTGGCCATGTTGGCCTGGTGGGCGGCGGCCTGGTCGGCGGAGAGGCCTGCCGGGTCGACGTAGAAGCGGTCGGGGTCGTGCCAGGAGTGCTCGGCGGCGGCGCGGGCGTCGAGGGCGAAGAAGTCGGTGATCGGCTCGCCCTCGATCCGCACGCCGACGGCGTTGATCAGGACGACGCCGGTGACGATGCCGGTGGTGTCGAGCGCGGCCATCTCGGCCGCCGTCCAGCCGCCCATCGAGGAGCCGACGACCAGGACGTCCTCCAGACCCCGCTCGTGCAGCATGCGGAGGTAGAGGAGGGCGAGGTCGTCGACGCCGGCCAGCCAGTGGGGGCGGGGCGTGCCGTTCCAGCCGGGGTGCGTCGGTGCGATGGTGTGTGCGCCGCGGGAGAGGTGCTCGGCGAGGCGCGCGACGGTGTGCGGGCCTCCGCCGCCGTGCAGCAGCAGGACCGGCCTGCCGTTGCCGGCCTCGGAGAGGGTGAGGGGCAGGTCGCCGTACATGACGGTGGTGTGGTGGAGGGTCATGACCCCAGGGTAACTAAATATCTTTAATTAAGCTAGCTTGGTTATCGGGCGACCCCGGCCCTAGACTCGCCTCATGCATGGTGAGCTGCAGGTTCTCGGACGAGCGGTCAAGCAGGCGCAGTACCGGCAGCACCGGGCGCTGGACACCGCTCTCGCCGCCGTCGGCACGACGCTCGCCCAGTGGGACGCCCTGCGGGCGATCGGCCGCTCGCCCGGGGCGTCCGCCCGCGCGCTCGCCGCGGCGACCTTCCAGAGCGAGCAGGCCTTCGGCACGCTCGCAGGCCGCCTGACGGCCCAGGGCCTGGTGGAGCGCACGCCGGGGCACGGGCGCCGCATCGAGCACCACCTCACCCCGGCCGGCGAGCAGGTCCTCGCCGCCGGGCACCGGGTCGCGGACGAGGTGCTCGCGGAATGCTTCGCCCCCCTGGCGCCCGGGGACCGCGCGACGCTCCTCGACCTGCTCCGGCGCCTCGGGGAGGATCAGTTGCCGCGGTAGGGCGCCGCGGCGTCCCGGTAGCGCTGGTGCTCGGCGGCGTGGTCCGGGATGTGGGCGCCCGAGGAGAAGAACCACCGTGCGCACCGGCTCGGCCGCCTCGAGCGATGCCGGTCCGCACCGACAGTCGGTCACCTGCGGGGGACCACGACCTACCGTTCCGAGCTCCGGCGTCCGCGCCTCGCCCGTACCGGGCAATTTCCGCCGTGTCCGGGGAGCGGTCACGGGCGGGCGGAGCGGGATGTGGCAGGTAGGAGGGCGACGGGTGGCGTGTGCCGCTCCCTCGCATTCCCTTCCACCGAACGGAGCCCCCATGCGCAGACGTCGCGGTGTCCTGATCGCCGCCGCCCTCCTCGCCCAGCTCGCCGCCGGGCCGTCCCAGGCCGTCGCGGCGGGGTGGGAGCCCGCCGAGCAGTGCGGGGTGGTGCGCGGCGGGGACGGGCCGCTGGGCGGGGCGGAGGTGACGCTGTACCAGGCCGGGGACGGCGGGGGCGGCCGCCCGCGGGTCCTGGGCAGGGCACGGAGCAGGGAGGACGGGCGGTTCACGCTCGACTACCGCCGCCCCGAGGACCTGCGCGCCGTGCTGTACGTGCTGGCCGACTTCGGGCGGGAGCGGCGCGGCGCCGCACGCTCCCCGGTCACGCTCGCCGCGGTCCTCAGCGGAGCCGCCGCGCCGTCCGAGCTCGTCGTCAACGAGCGGACCACCGTCGCCGCGGCCTACGCCCTCGCGCGCTTCACCGGCCCGGGCGGCGTCACCGGCACCTACCCCGGGCTGCAGAACGCCGCCGCCATCGCGCACAACCTGGCCGACACCGGCACCGGCGAGATCGCCGCGCCGCTCGCCGCGCCGCCGAACGGGGACCAGACCTCGACGATGGCGGAGGTCAACACCCTCGCCAACCTGCTCGCCTCATGCGTCACCGCGGGTCCCGGCAGCGCCTGCGACCAGTTGCTCGACCTGGCCCACCGCCCCGGCCGCGAGCGGCCGCGCGACACCCTCCAGGCCGCCGTCGACATCGCCCACGACCCCGGCAACAACGCCGCCGCCCTGTTCGACCTCGCCGCGACCACCCCGCGCTACGGGCCCGCGCTCCCCGCCGCCCCCGACGCCTGGACGGTGGCCCTGCGCTACGACGGCAACGGCCACGAGGTCGACGGCCCCGGCAACCTCGCCTTCGACGCCGACGGCAACGCCTGGATCAGCAACAACTACGGCTTCGATGCCGACCCGCTCGTCCCGGCCTGCGGAGGCCGGACCGTCCTCAAGTTCACCCCCACCGGCCAGGACGCCCCCGGCGCCCCCTATCGGGGCGGCGGTCTGTACGGCGCGGGATTCGGCATCACCGTGGACGCCAAGGGCAGCGCCTGGGTCGGCAGCTTCGGCTTCCAGGGCCGCGATTGCCCGGTCGACCCGACCGGGCTCGAACGCAGCGTCTCCCAGTTCGCCCCCGACGGCACCCCGCTCTCCCCGCCGCAGGGCTGGCGCGGCGCCGGGATCGTCCAGCCCCAGGGCATGTCCGCCGACCGCGCCGGCACGGTCTGGGTCGCCAACTGCGGCAGCGACAGCGTGGCCCGGATCCCGGACGGCGACGCCGCCCGCGCCCGGGAGGTCGCCACGCCCGGCGTCCACAAGCCCTTCGGCACCTCCGTGGACCCGGCCGGGCGGCTCTGGGTCAGCGGGAACGGCAGCGACACCGTCCAGGTCGTCGGCCCCGACGGCACCCCCGGGCCGACGGTGTCCGGCGGCGGCCTGAACAAACCGCTGGGCGTCGCCACGGACAGCCGGGGCAACGCGTGGGTGAGCAACAGCGGCATCCTGCCCGTGCCCTGCGGGAACAGCTCCGTGGACGACCTCGCGAACGCGGTGGCGGCCGAGGCGGGCCCGCGCCCGGGCACCTCGGTGACGCTCATCGGGTCCGACGGCACCCCGGCACCCGAACCGTTCACCAACGGAGGCCTGTTCCTGCCCTGGGGCGTCGCCGTCGACGGCGACGACACCGTGTGGGTCGCCAACTTCGGCGGCCACCGGGTCGCCCGGCTGTGCGGCGTCAACCTCGCCGCCTGCCCGCCCGGGTACCGCACCGGCCAGCCCATCTCCCCGGCCGGCACCGGCTACACGAGCGACGGGCTGGAGCGCAACACGGGCGTCCAGATCGACCCCTCCGGCAACGTCTGGCTGGCCAACAACTGGCGGACCGTCCCGATCCAGACCAACCCCGGCGGCCACGAGGTGGTCGTCCTGATCGGCGCCGCGGCGCCCGTCCCGGCCCCGCAGCTCGGCGGACCCGCGCAGCCCTGACCCGGGGCGGGCGAGCGGAACCCGCGCGGCGCGGGTTCGCCACCCGGGTGGGCCGGGTGCCGGAGCCGCCGGTGCCGTCGGGGCGACTACCCGCCGGTACCGGTGCGCGGCCCGGCCCGCCCGGGAACACTGCGCCGGTTCGGCCGCGCCGCGGCGCAGAAGACCCGGGAGCCGCCCATGTCGTCCTCCGCACGCCGCGCCCCGTCGACCACCGCCGCGCCACCGGCCAAGCGCGCGGCGCTGCGCCGCCTCGGCGAGTGGTGCGCGCGCCACTCGGTGATCGTCATCGTGCTGTGGATCGTCGCCCTGGCCGGCGTCCAGGCGGCCAACAAGACCGTCGGCGGCACCTACTCGGACGACTTCTCGCTCCCCGGTACGCAGGCACAGCAGGGCCGGGACCTCCTCGCCGCCCACGAGCCGGCCGCCGCCGGCACCGCCTCCCAGGTGGTGCTGCACGACCCGGCCCAGCTGTCCGGCTTCCAGCCTCAGGTCGCCCAGGCCGTCGGCTCGCTCCAGCAACTGCCGCACGTGCTCTCGGTGCAGAGCCCGCTGCCGCCGCCCGGGCAGCCCGCCCCGCCCGGGGGGCCGCTGTCCGCCGACGGGCTGACGGGGTACATCACCGTCCGCTTCGACACCACCCCCGCCCTGCTCGGCACCGACTACCTGTCCGGCGTGGACGCGGCCGTCCAGCCGCTGCGGCAGGCCGGCGTCCAGGTGGAGTACGGCGGTCCCCTGGGCGAGCTGGCGCGGCCGGCGCCGGACGACCGCGCGAGCGAGGTGATCGGCTTCGCGGTCGCGATCGTCGTGCTGCTGGTGGGGTTCGGCAGCGCCGTCGCGGCCGGGCTGCCGCTGCTGACGGCCCTGTTCGCGGCGGTGGTCGGCCTCGGGGTGCTGGGGCTGATCGCGGCGCTGTCCACGTTCGCGACCGTCGCGCCGACTCTGGCCACGATGATCGGGATCGGCGTCGGCATCGACTACGCGCTGTTCCTGCTCACCCGCCACCGGCAGAACCTGATGGACGGGGTGGACCCGGTCGCCTCCGCCGGGCAGGCGGTGGCGACCAGCGGCCGGGCGGTGCTGGTCTCCGGCTGCACCGTGATCATCGCGCTGTCCGGGCTGTCGGTGTCGGGCATCTCGTTCATCGCCAAGCTCGGGGCCGCCGCGGCCGTCACCGTCGTGTCGGCGGTGCTCGGCGCGCTCACCCTGCTGCCCGCCCTGATGGGGGTGATCGGCCGGCGGATGGACCGCTTCACCGTCCGCCGCCCGGTCGCCGAGGCGGGCGGCGACGACGCGGACGGAGCCTGGCACCGCTACGCGCGGCGGGTCGAGGCGCGCCCCTGGCGATACCTGATCGCGGGGGTGGTCACGCTCGCGGTGCTGTCGATCCCGCTGTTCTCCATCCAGCTCGGGCACATCGACGACGGCGCCGACTCCACCGACTTCACCGACCGGCGCGCCTACGACCTCATGTCCCAGGCCTTCGGCCCGGGCTCGAACGGCCCGCTCACGGCCGTCGTCGACCAGAGCGCCGTGCCCGCCGGCAACCGGTCGACCGTCCAGAGCGCCGTGCAGCAGGCCCTCACCAACCTGCCCGGCGCCGCCAGCACCACGCCGCTGCAGACCAGCCCGGACGGCGCCGTGCTGTTCGCCACCGTCATCCCGGCGACCGCTCCCCAGGACCGGGCCACCACCGACCTGGTCAACCACCTCTCCGACACCGCCCTGCCGGACGCGGTGGCCGGCACCGGCGCGAAGACCTACGTCACCGGCAACACCGCGGCCCAGGTCGACTTCCTGGACATCGTGTCGAGCCGGCTGTTCCTGATCATCGCCGTGGTCGTCGGCCTCGCGTTCCTGATCATCCTCGCCGTCTTCCGCGGCCCGCTGGTCGCCGTCAAGGCCGCCGTGCTCAACCTGCTCTCGATCGCGGCCTCCTACGGCGTCGTGGTCGCCGTCTTCCAATGGGGCTGGGGCGGCCCCGCGCTCGGCGTGTCCGGCAAGGTCCCGATCGAGAGCTACGTGCCGATGATGATGTTCGCGATCGTCTTCGGGCTCAGCATGGACTACGAGATCTTCCTGCTCTCGCGCGTCCACGAGGCCTGGCTGCGCACCGGCCGCAGCCAGGACGCCGTCGCCCACGCGCTGGAGATCACCGGCCGGGTGATCACCTGCGCCGCGCTGATCATGGTGAGCGTGTTCGCGGCGTTCATCGTCAGCGACAACATCGTGATCAAGATGATGGGCCTCGGACTGGCCGTCAGCGTCCTCGTGGACGCCACGATCGTCCGGTTGCTGCTCGTCCCGGCCGTCATGACGCTGCTCGGCCCGGCGGCCTGGTGGACCCCGCGCTCCCTGGACCGGATCCTGCCGCACATCGACGCCGAGGGCGAAGGCGAGAAGCCCTAGACCGCACGGGACTTCACCCCGCCGGCGCCCGCTTCAGCGACGCCAGGCCGTGCAGGACCCGGCCCTCGGTGCGAGCCTCTTCCAGGCGCTGGGTGAACACGTCCACCCGGTCCTCGGGATCCAGGTCCATCAGCCCCGGCGGCCACGTGCCGGGCGGCACCAGGACCACGACGGCCGCACCCCGGCCCGCGGCCACCGCCAGCCACGTGGGCGAGGCCGCGACCACCTCGTCCGGCTCCCACACCTCGCGCCCGCCCACCAGCACCAGCCGCTCCAGCCGCCCGCCGCCGACCTCGACGACCCCGCTCGTGGCCGGCGGCTCACCCGCGGCCAGCACGAACCCGCTCTCGACGGCGTTGGCCAGCAGGTCCGCGTGGAGCCCGGCTCCGACCTCCACCACGACCTCCGCGAGCGGCGGACCGTCCGCCGCCTCCCGCACCGCCAGCGCCCACACCACCGGCGTCCGCCCCCACCCGTACCCCGTCTCGTCAGCCACACCCCACCAACGAGCCACCGCCCCGCACGGCACGAGATCGGACGCGGTCGGGCGGCCCGGGCGCGCTCCACCGCATGAGGGCTGCCTGGTCCGGGATTTGACCAGTCCGATAGATTCACCCGATCGGGTGAGGTACGGCTTCCGTGGGGCGGGGACGGTGCGTAGTGTCGACGACCCGGCCCGTGATCAACTGTCGGGACCGAGTGGTATTGCGAGCCCTGGGGAGGGGATCGGCGTGGAGGACACGGACTGGGCCAAGCGCGGAATCTGCCGGACGGCGGATCCCGACGAGCTGTTCGTCGACGGCGCGGCGCAGAACCGGGCGAAGGCGGTGTGCTCCGGGTGCCCGGTGCGCACCGAGTGCCTGGCGTACGCACTGGACGAACGGATCGAGCACGGCGTCTGGGGCGGCATGACGGACCGTGAGCGGCGGGCCCTGCTGCGTCGGCGGCCGACGGTGGTCTCGTGGGCCCGGCTGCTGGAGCAGGCGCGGACCGAGTACGAGCAGCAGAGCGGGCGGCTGCGGGCCGAACTGGCCCGCGCGAGCTGACCGTACCGCGCGCGGCCCGGCCCGGTCGGGTTCGTCGGCCGGCCGTCGTGCGGCTCAGCGGGCGACCGGTGCGACGGCGATCGGCGGGATCGCGGCGAGGCGGGCCGTGCCCTGATCGTTGCACGTGACGGCGAGGAACGACGCCTGGTCCGCCGTCAGGGGTCAACGGGGTCGCGGGCTCAGGGAGTCAGCACGATCTTGCCGGTGACGGTGCCGGACTCCGCGAGCCGCAGTGCCTCCGCGGCCCGGGTGAGCGGGAGGCGGGCGGCGATCGGGGCGGAGACCTCGCCGTCGCGCAGGGCGGTGAGCACCTGGGTGAGGTCGGTGCGCAGGCGGTCCCGGAAGCGGCCCTTGGCCAGGGCACGGCCGGCCCAGATGTTGTAGAAGTGGGCGCGGCGTCCGTTGGGCAATGCGTTCCAGAGCCAGGTGCGGGCGAGGATCTTCAGGACGGGCCACTGCTTGGAGCCGGTGTCGTCGCGGGTGGAGGCGCTGCCGTAGGCGACGAGGGTGCCGCCGGCGGCCAGGAGGTGCCAGGAGTCGATCACGCTGCGGCCGCCGACGTGGTCGAAGACGGCGTCGACGCCGCCGGGCGCGAGCTCCCGGACGCGGGCCGGGACGTCGCCGCAGCGGTAGTCGACCGGGATGACGCCGCGGTCCCGCAGGGCGTCGTGGTGCCGGGCGGAGGCCGTGCCGATCACCGTGACGCCGGCGGCCAGGGCGAGTTGGACGAGGACGGAACCGACGCCGCCGCTCGCGCCGTGGACGAGGATCGTCTGCCCGGTCCGCACCCGCGCCTGCCGGTGGAGCATCTGCCAGGCGGTGATGCCGTTGACGACGACGGTCTCCGCCTCGTCGGCGGCGAGTCCCTCGGGGACCTCGACGGCGTCGGTCGCGTCGAGCACGACGTGGCTGGACCAGCCGCCGGTCTTCACCAGCGCGGCCACCCGTCGGCCGGCCAGCCCCGGGTCGACGTCCTCGCCGGTGGTGAGCACGCGGCCGACGAGGTCGTAGCCGGGGACGAACGGGAAGGGCGGCTGGTCGTAGTACCGGCCCCGGCGCATCTGCTGCTCGGCGAACGAGACGCCGCTCGCCTCCACCGCCACCACGACCTGGCCGCGACCGGCCTGGGGTACCCGGCCCTCCCGGATCTCCAGTCCCTCCGGCGCCACGATGCCCGGCAGAACGACCTGGACCATGCGGTCGGTCTCCATGGTGACCGCCCCCTTTCCTAGAGCTTGTTTCCTTCGTTAGAAGTTATAACTCCCCACGCGAGTGAGAGTCAAGAAGAACGGTGACACCCTCTAACTCGCCGGCCCACGAGGGAAGTTGCAGAGGATTCTCTGCAGATTGACCTATGCAGAGAGTTCTCTGCACCCTAGAGTGATCCCCATGACCGACCAGCCCCGCCGCCGGATCGACGCCACGAGCCTGCGCGGCCTCGCCCACCCCCTGCGGATGCGCCTCCTCGACGAGCTGCGCAGCAACGGGCCCGCCACCTCCGCCCGCCTCGCCGAGCGGCTCGGCGAGAACACCGGCACCGTCAGCTGGCACCTGCGCCACCTCGCCGAACACGGCTTCATCGAGGAGGAGGCGGACCGCGGCACCCGGCGCGAGCGCTGGTGGCGGGCGGTGCGCAGCTGCAACGTCCTCAACACCGCCGACTTCGAGCGCGATCCCGCCACCAAGGGCGCCCTCGACGTCTACGTCGGCGAGTTGCTCCGCGAGCAGTTCCGGCGCGTCGCCGACGCCATGGCCGCCGAGCTGCCGGAGGAGTGGCGCGGCGTCGGCACCGTCTCCGGCTGGTCGAACCTGCGCCTCACGCCCGGCCAGCTGCGCGCCCTCAACGACGAGCTGATGGCCGTGATCGACCGTCACACCCCCGACCCGGACGCCGAGCCCGACCCCACCGCCCGTCCGGTGATCGTCCAGATCCAGTCCCTGCCCCGCAAGGAGTCCGACCCCACATGAGCGACGCCCTCACGACCGAGCCCCCCACCATCGGCCTGCTGCGCCGCCACAGCGACTTCCGCCTGTTATGGACCGGCGAGACCGCCAACAAGTTCGGCTCCGCCGTCACCGGCCTGGCCATGCCGCTCATCGCGGTCACCACCCTGCACGCCTCCACCCTCGAGGTCGGCGTCCTGAGCGCGGCCGGCTGGCTGCCCTGGCTGCTGATCGGCCTGCCCGTCGGGGCGTGGGTCGACCGGATGCGCAGCCGCCCGATCATGCTGGCCGCCTCCGCGGTCTCACTGGTCCTCTTCGCGACCGTCCCGCTGGCCGCCCGTGCCGGGATCCTGACGATGGCCCAGCTCATCGCCGTGGCCCTCGCCACCGGCGTCGCCACGGTGTTCTTCCAGACCGCGTACACCGCCTACCTGCCCAAGCTCCTCGCCCCCGCCGACCAGGCCGAGGGCAACGCCAAGCTCCACGGCAGCGCCTTCGCCGCGAGCATCACGGGCCTCGGCGCGGGCGGACTGATCGCCCAGTTCACCGGCCCCGTCAACGGCGTGCTCGCCAACAGCGTCACCTTCCTGCTCTCGCTGGTGTGCACCGGCCGGATCCGGCACCGCGAACCCGCCAAGGAGGCGCGGGAGAGGCGCGCACTGCGCCAGGAGATCGGCGAGGGCCTGCGCCTGGTGTCGGGGGACGTCTGGTTCCGCACGTTCACGCTGTTCGGCGCCGCCGCGAACCTGACACTGACGGGCTACCAGTCGATCCAGGTCGTCTTCCTGGTCCGGGACGTGGGGCTGCCGGAGGGCGCGGTCGGCGCGCTGGTCGCGGCCGCGTCGACCGGCGGCATCCTGGGCGCCGCGGTGGCCCGCAGGGCCGCCGCCCGGATGGGGACCGCGCGGGCGATGCTCTTCTTCGAGCTCGTGCTGCCCGCCCTCACCCTCCTCGTGCCGCTCACCACGCCCGGCGCCGGCCTGGCACTGTTCGTCCTCGGCGGGTTCGGCGCCTCGGCCGGCGTCGTCGCAGGGAACATCATCAAGTCGACCTTCCAACAGCGGTACTGCCCCCCGGAGCTCCTCGGCCGGCTCTCCGCGAGCGCCGCGATGCTCAACTACGGCACGATCCCGGTGGGCGCGCTGCTCGGCGGCCTGCTCGGCACCTGGCTCGGCGTGCGGCCCACCATGTGGCTGCTGACCGCGGGCGTGCCGCTCTCGGCGCTGATCCTCTGGTTCTCCCCGGTGCGGAGACTGCGCGACCTGCCGACCGAGCGGCCGGCCCGGCCGGCCGGACCCTCCGTCGCCACCGTCCCGGCCTGAAAGGACGTGCGGCATGACCGATGAATCCTTCGCCCATCCCCGACTGGCCGCGATCTACGACCCGCTCGACCCCGACCGCACCGATCTCGACGCCTACGTCCGGATCGCGGAGGAGTTCCGGGCCCGCAGCGTCCTGGACATCGGCTGCGGGACCGGGGTGTTCCCCCTGCTGCTCGCCGACCGCGGGATCGAGGTCGTCGGCGTCGAGCCCGCCGGGGCGTCCCTGGACGTGGCCCGCGCCAAGCCGGGCGCCGAGCGGGTCCGCTGGATCCACGGCGACGCGACGGCCCTGCCGCCGCTGTCCGTCGACCTCGTGACGATGACGGCGAACGTCGCCCAGGCCATCGTCGACCCGGAGGCGTGGCGGCAGACCCTGCGCGCGGCGTACGAGGCGCTGCGGCCCGGCGGGCACCTGGTCTTCGAGACCCGCGACCCGGCCCGGCGCGCCTGGGAGGAGTGGAACCGCGAGTCCTCCCACCGGACGACGGAGGTCCCGGGCGTCGGCGCCGTCGAGACGTGGGTGGAACTGCTCGGCGTGGAGGAGCCGTTGGTGACGTTCCGGTGGACGTACGCGTTCGCCTCGGACGGGCAGGTGCTGACCTCGGACTCCACGTTGCGCTTCCACGAGCGGCACGAGGTCGAACGGGACCTGGCCGGGCTCGGCTACGAGCTGCGGGAGATCCGCGACGCCCCCGACCGGCCGGGCCGGGAGCTCGTCTTCGTCGCGCGGCGCCCGTGATCGCGGGGCGGACCACAGGCTGAGACGGGGGTCACACCGGGCCGTGTCACAACGCGGCGGGCTGTCCCGTCTCAGGGTGTAACCACTCACGACCACCGGGGAGCACACCATGGACGCCCGACTCGACTACTTCGCCAACGCGACCATCGGCAAGAGCTTCAAGCACATCATGGCGGCGGGCAGGAGCATCCAGGAGTCGCCCCTGCCGCGCGCCACGCAGGAGCTCGTCGCCCTGCGGATCAGCCAGATCAACGGCTGCGCGGTCTGCGTCGACATGCACACCAAGGAGGCTGCCGCGGCCGGCGAGAGCGCGGTGCGGCTCAACCTGGTCGCGGTGTGGCGCGAGGCCACCGTCTACACGGAGGCCGAGCGCGCCGCCCTGGCCCTCGCCGAGGCGGGCACCCGGGTCGCGGACGCGGCCGGCGGCGTCGGCGACGACGTGTGGGCCCGGGCCGCGGAGCACTACGACGAGGACCAGATCGCCGCTCTGGTGCTCCTCGTCTCGTTCATGAACCTGGTCAACCGGCTCAACGTCATCACGCGGCAGCCGGCCGGGAACTACGAGCCGGGGCAGTTCCACTGACGGGACGGAGCAGGTGACGGACGAGAGGAGAGAGGCATGACCAGGGTCGAGGACTTCGAGGAGCTGCGTCCGCTGCTCTTCTCGATCGCCTACCGGATCCTCGGCAGCGTGAGCGAGGCCGAGGACGCCGTGCAGGAGACGTGGCTGCGCTTCGACGCCGCCGAGGCGCAGCCCGTCTCCGCCAAGGCCTACCTGTCGGCCGCCGTCACCCGCATCTCCATCGACGTCCTGCGGTCCGCGCGGGTGCGGCGCGAGGCGTACGTCGGGCCGTGGTTCCCCGAACCGCTGCTCAGCGATCCGTACCAGGACCCGGCACGGGCGGCCGAGTTGGCCGACTCCGTGTCGATGGCCGCATTGCTGCTCCTGGAGCGGCTCAGTCCGCTGGAGCGGGCGGTGTTCGTGCTGCGGGAGGTGTTCGCCTTCGGGTTCGACGACGTCGCGGCCGCGGTGGGGCGCTCGGAGGCGGCCTGTCGGCAGCTGGTGGTGCGGGCGCGGCGGCACATGGCCGACGGGCGCCCGCGGTTCGCGGCGGACCGCCGGGAGCGGCAGGAACTCGCGACGCGGTTCTTCGACGCGCTGACGGACGGCGACGTGGACGCGCTGTGCAGCCTCCTGTCGGCCGACGTCCAGTTGGTCGGGGACGGCGGCGGAAAGGCGCCGCAGCTGGCCAACGTCGTCGCCGGGGCGGACAACGTGGCCCGGGTGCTGGCCGCGTTCTTCCCGCTGCTGCGACGGATCGACGCGACGTGCGCGCCGCAGGAGTTCAACGGGCAGCCCGGCGCCGTCGTCCGCGACCGGGACGGCCGGGTGCTCCACGCCATGACGCTGGACGTGCTCGACGGACGGGTCCAGGCCGTCCGCGTGGTGATCAACCCCGACAAGCTCGGCCACCTCGGGCCGGTGGCCGACGCCTGGGCCGTCACGCGGGAGCTGAAGGCCCTCCGGCGGCAGCGGGCCTGACACTCAGGCGCGGCGCCGCGGCCGGTCGGGGGGGGCGGGCCGTCCCGCTCGCGTTGGGCAACGGTCCGGCCTCCTTCCCGCGTCCCGCGGGCAAGCACCTCCGCCGGTACCCTCACCGGGTCCGCCCGGGCAGCCGCAGCTCGCACCAGACCGCCTTGCCCGGGCCCAACGGGTACCAGCCCCAGCGGACCGCGAGCCGGGCCAGCAGGTACAGGCCCAAGCCACCCGTCTCGTCGCGCTCCTGCGGCGGGCGGGGCCTCGGCGGGCGCGGGCTGGAGTCGGTGATCTCCATCCGCAGCAGGCCGTCGGCGCGCGCCAACAGGAGGTCCCCGGGGCTGCCGGCGTGACGCAGGGCGTTGCCGACCAGCTCGGAGACCAGGAGGACGGCGTCGGCGACCACCATGGGGTCGGGCACGTCGGCCAGGAAGTCGGCGGTGAGGGTGCGGGCCTCGGCGATCGCGCCGGGCCGGTCGGCCAGCGGCAGCAACCGCACCCTCGACCGGGCCTGGGTCGTTCGCACGGGGTGGCTTCGGGCCACGGCCATGTGTTCGCGCCTCCTTCTCCCGTTTCTCCCGTTCCGGGTCAGTCCCGCGTCCCGGGGCCGTCCGGACTCCCGGGGCCGTCCGGGTTCCCGGCGTCGCGGGCCCGGTCGGGCGGCCCGCGCCGCTCGCGCCTCGCCCGCCGGAGGAGCACCACCAGGGCCAGGACCAGGCCGAGGAGCAGCACGAGCGCCACGCCCGCCAGGACCAGCCCCAAGGTGCCGAGCGCCGTCGGGCCGCCGCTCTGGGCCGCGGCTGCGGCCGGGCCCGCCCACGGCGGGAGTCCCGGCAGCACCATGGGACTTCCTTTCCGTCCCGCTTTCCGCCTACCCCGGCAGACGGGTTCCACGCGGGCTACCCGGTCTGGACGGCGATCAGGCAGGTGTCGTCGTCGGTGTCGGCCGGGCCGGCCACGTCGCCGACGGCGAGCACCCAGCAGGACGCCGGGCCGCCGCCCTGCTCCCACTGTGCCAACCGGCCGGGGGCACGCGCAGCGCCACAGGGGCCGACCGGCGCTCGGGCCCGCGCTCAGCCGGGCACGGTGTCCCGGATGCGGAAGGCGTCGGTGACGCCGGTGAGCTCCAGCATCCGCAGGACCAGCGGCCGCGGGCGGGCCAGCTCGATCCGGCCACCGGCCGCCGTGGCCCGGGCCTGGGCGCGCAGGAGCGCGTTCAGACCGGTGGAGTCGCAGAAATCCAGCCCGGCACAGTCGATCACGACGATCGCGCCGGGGAGGTCGAGCACCGGTTCGAGGGCCGCGTGCAGAGCGGCGACGGAGTCGAGGTCGAGCTCGCCGTAGAGCGCGAGGACGGTGCCCTCGGCCCACGGCGCCACGTCCGTGGTGAACAGGGCCCGGCCGCCCGACATCGCAGGATCGTCCGCCATCGCCCCGACTCCTTCCGCCGTACCGGCCGCACGTCCCCGCCCCGCACTGCGGATATCCGATTCGGCCGCCCGGAAACCCACCCGGACGCCCGACCGGCCCGGACGCCCGACCGGCCCGGACGCCGAAGATCATCCGCCGCGGAGGGGAGACCAGGTCCGAACCCACCGGCCCCGCCCTGCCGGGCCGGGTTCGGGCCTCGGCGTGATGCCGCGCGATCAGGAACCGGCCCCGAGGTGACAGTTCCAGCCGGTGTCGGAGCCGGAGCCCGAGCCGTCGTGGGCCGAGGTCGTCCGGCCGCGGTCACCGGGCCGGGCCGTCGTGGCGGTGTGCGGCGGGTACGTCGTCGTGGTCATCTCTCGTCCTTTCTCGAATGAGGCGCGGTCGGCCCACGCAAGCACCCGTCGGGCGGAGACGGGAAAATCGATCGGGCGTCATTGTCCGACCGTCGCTCCCGCCGTGACTTTCCGGCCGAAGGGAATCGAGCCTCCCCCGTGAGACCGGATCCGGCTCCTCGCCTCACCCGGCCTCGGCAAGGAATCTACGGCCGCCGGCAAGGGGGCAATAGTGCCTTTCTGCACAGTTGAAGGCTTCGTCCGGTGCCGAAGTGCACAGTGTTCCCGCCGCCATCCGAATTACCACCGCGTGTATTGTGCGAACCGACGTACCGAACGTTCCGGGGGGAATGGCATGAAGGTCGACAACACTCGGGTTTCAGCCGGGGCTCGACAGGCCGAACGGGCGGACGACATCCTCGCGATGCACCGCGCCGCCCGCAAGGGCGGGACGGCGCAGGTGCTCCGCCGGCTGGCCCACCGCACCGGGACGGTCGCCTTCCTGCTGAACCGCTCCGGCACCCCGGCCAGTGCCCCCGCGCCGCCGCCCGGGAGCGCGGCGCACGGCCTCTGCCTGCGCGGGGCGCGCGAGATCGCCGGAAGGAGCCTGCGGTCCGTCGCCGTCGACGAGGGCGGCCTCACCGGCCTCGTGCTGACCCTCGACGACACCGGGCAGACGCCCCTCCTCGCGGTGGTCGCGCCGCGCCCGGCCCCGCCCGGGCTGCCGGCCCTCGTCGCGGACGCCGCGTCCGTGCTCGGGCTGGCGTGGCAGGCCGAGGACGTCCGCCGCCGGCAACGCCGCCTGCGCGCAGCGGACGACCGGGTCCGGGAGGCGGTCCTCCAGCTGTTGATGAACGGTCAGACCGCCACCGCCCGGCAGATCTCCGGCGCGCTTCGGCCCGCGCTGTCCGAAGTGGTGCAGGTGTACGTCGTCGAAGGTCCGCGCGGGGCGCGCGACGAGGTGGCGCACCGGATCGCCGGGTCGAGCGAGGGCGCGTGGGCCGTGCCGTGCCCCGTCTACAGCGACCACATGATCGTCATCGCGCCCGCGACGGGCTCCGTACCCGCCTGGGCCTCGGAATCGCACGGTTACCGGATCGGGGTCAGCAACGCCGTGCCGCTGCGGGAGACCGTCACCGGCTACGCCCAGGCGTTCCACGCGCTGGCCGCGGCACGCCACCGCCCCGACCGGCTCGCGACGTTCGCTTCCGACCAGGACCTCCCGCTCACCATCGGGACGGCCGCGGTGGCGTGGGCCGAATCCTTCCTCGCGCCCCTCCGGCTCCACCGCCCGAGGCGGCTCCAGGACCCGGACGGCGCCGAACTGCTGGCCACGGCCGCCTCCTGGCTGCGGTTCTCCTCCGGCGCCGCGGCCCACCTGAGGATCCACCGCAACACCCTGGCCGCGCGGCTGGCGTCCGTCCAGGAGCTGCTCCAGCTGGACCTCGCCCGGCTCGCCGACCGTTCCGCCCTGGCGCTCGCCCTGGAGGCGGCCCCGGCCACTGCCCACCGCCCGGACCACGCGCCGGGAGACGACCGGCCGGCCCCCGCCCTCGACGACCTCCTCGCCCTGCCCCGCGTCGAGGCCTGGGCCGAGCGGCAACTCCGGCCGCTCCACGGCCCCGACGCGCCGACGGCCGTGGCCCAGACGCTCGCCACCTGGCTGCACATGGACGCCCGCCTCGTGCCGACGGCCGAGGCGCTGTCCGTCTCGCCCTCGGCCGTCCGCAAACGCCTGGCCCGGGCCGAGGAGTTGCTGCAGCGCTCGCTGGTCCGCTCCCCCACGTCCGTCCACGACCTGTGGCTCGCCGGGCGGGCCCTCGAACTGGCCGAGCACTGAGCCGGGTTCACCCCCGGGCGGCCGCCTCGCGGTTCGCGTCCTCCGCGGCCTCCGTGTCCTCGGACGCCTCCGTGTTCTCCGCGGCCTCCGGCGCGGACCGGCGCAGCCCGAGGCCCACGCCCCAGGCCGCGGCCGCCACACCCAGCAGCGCGATCGGGCGCGACCACTCCCCCGCCCCGGTCGGCGCGAACGCCACCGGCAGCACGAGCAGGGACGCGGCGACGGCGGCGCAGGCCGCGGCCGGGCGGACGGTCCGGCGCCGCGGGCCGAACGCGTCGAGGAGCAGCACGTAGGCCGTGAGGAGGACGGTCACCGCGATCGCCTGCCACACCTGTGGCTCGCACAGTGCGGCGAGCACCACCGAACCGGAGGCGAGGAGGGTCGTGCGGGACGCGGTGAGGCGCGCGGGCCGGCTCGCCGTCCGGCTCGGCGGGTCGTCCGCCGGCGGTGCGGCCCAGAGCGCGAGGCCGGTGGCCACCACCGCGGCCGCGGGCCCGAACCGGTCGGTCGCGCCACCGCCGCCGGGGAGGCCGACGGCGGCGAGGGCCAGGGCGGCGCCGGTGCCCCGCAGGACGGCCCGTTCGAGCCGCGGGTCCCTCCGGACGGCGCCGGGCGGTGCTGCCGGTTCCGTCGTGCCCACGGGCGTCGTCGGGGTCATCGGGCCGCTCCCGAGATCGTGCGTCGCAGCAGCGGCGCGAGTGCCAGGTCGAGGGTCTCGCCCGGCGTGTGGCGGGCCACCGGGATGCCGCGCCCGCGCAGGGTCGAGCGCATCGCCTCGCGTTCGGCGTGCCACAGGCGCAGCGCGAGGGCGTCGGTCTCGTCGTCCGGGCGCGCGGCCGGTTCGCCGGCCGGGACCTCGACCACGACGAGCGGATTGCCCCGTTCGCGCACCTGGCCGAGCAGGTCGAGGATCCGCTGGTCGGCGAGCGGCGTGAACGCGTACACGAGGGCGTGTCCGGGCAGCGCCGGCAGGGGGATGCGGGGGACGGCGGCGCCGCGCTGCGGGCGGTCCTGACGGACCTCGAGCACGCTCTCCACCATGCGGTAGAACTGCCGGTCCCCGCTGCCCGCCGTGAGCCAGCGCAGTGTTCCGCCGACCGCGACGAGGCCGATCCGGTCGTGCCGGCGCAGGTAGGAGCGGGTCAGCCCGGTGGCGGCGCGCAGCGTCTCGTCGAGGCTGCGCAGGCCGGTGGTGGCGTCGCGGAAGTCGGCCAGGGTGTCCAGGAGGACGACCGCGTCGGCGGCGCGCTCGGCGGTGAACTGGTTGATCTGGACGGCGTCGCGGCGGGTCGTCGACGGCCAGTGGATGCGCCGTTGCCGCTCGCCCGGCACGTGCGGGCGCACGCCGATCACCTCGGTGCCGGTGCCCTCGTGCGCGGTGGTGTGCTCGCCGATCCGCTCCGGCAGCCGGACCGGGATCGGGGTGAGGTGAGCGGCGCTGGGCACCGGGAAGACGTCCACCGTGCCGAGGTCGGCGCGCACGGTGCGCCGGGTCAGGCCGCCCGCGTCGTGGACGTCGACGTCGATGACGCCGAGCTGCCAGCGGCCCCAGCTGTCGGCGTGGACGACCAGGTCCACGCCGGTGGCGGTGACGCTGAGGGCGTCCAGGACGACGCCGGGGCCGAGCGCCAGGGTGGGGTCGAGCCGGCCGGTCCGGCCGTCGTGCCGGACGGTGACGTGCACGGTGACGGGTTCGCCCTCGAAGCAGCGGCGCGGTTCGGCGGTGCTTTCCGCCGACAGTTCGATCGGCCGGGTGCGGCCGGGGGCGGCGAGGGCGAGCAGGACGGCGGGCCCGGCCGCCAGGGCGAGGAGCCACGCGTGGCCGGTGAGCAGCGCGGCGACGGCCGCGGCGGTGGCCACGGTGAGCAGGCGCAGCGTCTGTTCGGCGGCGCGCCAGTGCGGCGGGGGCGGGCTGCTCGGCAGGCCGACGACGAGCCGGGCGCCGACGACGTGCCGGGGGCCGGCCCCCGACCCCGCGCCGACGACGTGCCGGGGGCCGTCCGGATGCGGCGCGCGGCTCACGGAGTGGCCGCGCGGGGCAGGGTCTGCGGCGCCGGGACTGCGTCGACCAGGCGCGTGACGACGTCGTCGGCCTCGATCTGGCGCACCCACAACTCCGGTGCGAGGGTGATGCGGTGGGCCAGCGCGGGGACGGCGAGCGCCTTGACGTCCTCCGGGGTCAGGTAGTCGCGGCCCTCCAGCATCGCCCGCGCCCGGGCCAGCTGGATCAGCGCGAGGCCGCCGCGGGGCGAGGCGCCGACCTGGATCTGCTGGTCGTTGCGGGTCGCGTCGACCAGCGCGATGGCGTAGTCGACCAGGTCGTCGTCCACCTCGACCCGCTCCACCGCCGCGCGCATGGCCAGCAGTTGCGACGGGCTGCTCACGGCGTCCAGCACCGCCTCCGGCGCCGCGCGGTCGAGCCGGGCGCGCAGCATCGCCGCCTCCGTGGCGGTGGGGAGGTAGCCCATCCGCACGCGGAGCAGGAAGCGGTCGAGCTGCGCCTCCGGGAGCGCGTACGTGCCCTCGTACTCGATCGGGTTGGCGGTGGCGATCACCAGGAAGGGGTGCGGCAGGCGGCGGGTCTCGCCGTCGACGGACACCTGGCCCTCGGCCATCGCCTCCAGGAGCGCGGCCTGCGTCTTCGGCGGGGTGCGGTTGATCTCGTCGGCGAGCAGGAGCTGGGTGAACAGCGGGCCGGGGCGGAACACCATCTCGCCGGTGTTCCGGTCGTAGAAGGGGGCGCCGGTGACGTCCGAGGGCAGCAGGTCGGGGGTGAACTGGATCCGGCGGAAGTCCAGGCCGAGGGTGGTCGCGAACGAGCGCGCCAGCAGGGTCTTGCCGAGCCCGGGCAGGTCCTCGATCAGGACGTGGCCGCCGGCCAGGGCTGCGAGCATCACCAGGCGCAGCGCCTCCGGCTTGCCGACGACGGCCCGTTCGATCTCCGCGAGCACCGCGAGGGCCCGCTCGCCGGCCTCCTTGGGGGTCAGCTCCGGTATCGCGGTGTGCTCGCCGTCGAGTGCTGCGGGGGCCTGGGTTGGGACGGACATGATTCTCCTGCGGGACTGTTCGTGGATGGTGGGGATGCGGAGGACCGCGCGGCGTGCGCCGCCTCCCGTGGGCCTCAGGAGGACGGCCGGGCCGTCACAGGGACTCCAGCCGGTCGACGAGGGCGCGCAGGACTACGGCCGGGACGGTCGTGGCCGGGGCCGTCGCCTCGGGGTCGACCCAGGGCCAGAGCCGGGGGCCGACCAGTTCGGCGGCCCGGTCGCGGTCGGCCGGCAGGCGCAGGCCGTGGACCTCCGACAGCCGTACCGCGTACAGGCGCTGGAGGCGGGTGCGCAGCGGCCTGCAGTCGCCCTCGGGATCGGTGGCCTGGCCGACGGTCCAGCGCCAGTCGCCGAGCCCGGGTTCGTGCGCCTCCATCAGCCGGGGCCGGCGGCGCAGGACCGTCTCCAGGGCGCCCGCGCCGGCCACGTACCGGGCGGTGACGAGGGCGGCGGCGGTCAGCAGGACCGCACCGGCCCCGGCCCCGGTCAGGCCGCCGACCAGGGCGAGCAGCGGTTCGGCGAGGACGGCGGTCACGGTCAGCTCGATCAGGCTGTGCCGGACGGAACCGGGCGCGGCGAGGCCGTCGGCCGGGTCGGCGGGCGTCCGCGTCTTCGGGATCCTCATCGGCGGAGTCCTGTCGGTCCTGCCGGGCCTGTCGCGCCTGCGGGCGTCGGCGCGGGTGTGCCCTCGGGGTGTGCGGCGGCGAGCACCGCGGCGATGGCGTCCAGGGCCGCTCGGGCCCGGCGCACGTGGCCCTCGTCCATCGGGTGCGTCGAGTACCTGGCCTCCCGGTACAGCGCGGTGAGCGCGTGTGCCCGGCCGGGGTCGATGCTCCGGTGGGACAACGCGCGTTCCACCAGTTCCGTCGGGCTGTCCGAGTCGCGCCGGGTGACGCCGGCGGCGGCCAGCGAGCCTTCCATGGCGACGAAGCAGGCGATCACGGCCGCCCGCGCATCGTCTCCGGTCAGCGCGGTGCGGGCGGACACGACGGCCTCGGCGAGGACGTCCTCCGGGGACGGCGGCGGCGCTGCGGGCAGCAGTACCGGGGCCTCCCGACGGCGCAGGCGCAGGCGTTGACGCAGCAGCAGGACGATCACCGCGACGAGCGCGACGGCCACCGCGAACCCCAGCACCGCGAACAGGGCCGCGGGCAGGAGCATCAGCGCCCCGTCGTCCACGTGCTTCGCCGGCGGCCGCGTCGGTGTCGCGGCGGGGGTCGGCCACGGCAGCGGCCCTGGGGCCTCGAAGCCCTGGCGGCCGCCCGTACGGCTGTTGAGCACCAGCATCAGCGCCGGCACCCCGAGGGCGGCCAACGGCAGCAGCAGCATCGCCGCCTCCCGCAGCCGCTCGGCCCGTGGCGTCGGCCCGATGAGGCTCCGGACCTCCTCCCGGAACCGCACCGCGAACCGGCCGATGAGCACCGCCCAGCCGATCCCGAGCAGGACCACGAAGCCGACGACGCTCACCGGTCCGGCCGTGGCCGTGCCGAGCAGCCCGCCGTCGGGCCGCAGCGCCGCCGCGGCCGTCAGCAGGCCGACGGCGACCAGCAGCACGCCCGTCAGCCTGGTGTCCCCCCGGACCCGGCGGCTCCGCCGACGTCCGGTCAGCGGCGTTCCCCCGTCCATGCGCCCCCCGATTCCCCCGCAGCGAGCCCCGCGCCGCACATCGTACGAGGCCGCTCACCCGGCGCCCGCGCTCGGACGCCGTCAAGATCGTGTCAAGGGCGCGATCGCCGCGCACTGCCAGAACCCGGCAGTCTTCGGGCCCCTCCCGTATCCGGGATCGGGCACCCGCCGGGCCGCCGCACCGCCGTCACCCGGGTGCCGGGCCGTACTGGCGGCGGCGTCCGGCAGCACGCACCGTGGTGGGTGGGGCGACGACGAGCGGGACAACGACCGACAGGACGGTACTGATGAACGCGAACGACTCCGTTCCCCGCGTCGTGGTCGGCGTCGACGGCTCGCAGCCGTCGCGCGCCGCGCTGCGCTGGGCGGTCCGGCACGCCGAGCTGATCGGCGGGGTCGTCGACGCGGTGGGCGCGTGGGAACCGCCGAGCCACTTCGGCTGGTCCGCGCCCGTGGTCGACACCTCCTTCGACCGGGACCTCGCCGAGCGGCGGTTCCACGACGAACTGGACGAGGTGCTCGGCGTGGACGTGCCGGTGCAGATCCGGCGGACGATGGTGCTGGGCGATCCGGCCGACGTGCTCCTGGACGCGTCGCGCGGCGCCGAGGTGCTGGTCGTCGGCAGTCACGGCCACAGCGGGTTCACCAGGGCCCTGCTCGGCTCGGTGAGCACGCGCTGCGCGCAGCACGCCGGCTGTCCGGTGGTCATCGTCCGGCCGCAGTAGACCCGGCGTCGGCGTGGCCGTCGACGCGGGCGCCCGGGGTGACGGGCAGCGCTTCGATCCCCTCGTCCGCGAGGATCAGCGCGGCCGCCTCCGCCGAGCACCCGACGTACGTGGACACCGGGTCGTAGTCGCTGGTGACCACCCGGCTCCGGTCCTCCGGCCACCAGCACTCGGGCCCGGTGACCCCCTCGAGCCCCGCGTCGGGCCCGACCGCGGCCGCCACGCACGGCTGCGGGGAGTCCAGCGCGTCCGACGACGCACGCCGGACCAGCGGCGCCGGCTCGCCCCGGAGCAGGGCCGCCCGGCCGTGGGCGGGGAGGGCCGGTTGGTCCGTCCTGTCCTTCCCCCCGGCCCGGAGGCACGGCGCCCCCACCTGCACCCGTCTGCGTTGCAGGGCCCGGCGGCCAGGGCGACGCTGGACGTGGCGGACAGCCACCCGCCCCGCGGCCGAGACGAGGAGCCCCCAGATGAGCTTCATCCAGATCATCGAGTACAAGACGACCCGCATCGACGAGTTCAACGCCCTGCTCGACAGCTGGGTCGAGAAGAACGCGGGCAACCGCATCGCGTCCCGGGCCCTGCAGACGCGGGACCGCGACCAGGAGAACGTCTACCTGAACATCGTCGAATTCCCCTCCTACGAGAAGGCGATGGAGAACTCCGACCGCCCGGAGACGGCGGAGTTCGCCGCCCAGGCCGCGGCGCTGTGCGACGGACCGCCGGTGTTCCGCAACCTCGACCTGCTGAACGAACGGACCTTCCAGGACTGAGACCTCGCGGCGGGGGTACCCGCGAAGACCGGACGGAGCCCGGCCGACGTCAGGGAGGCGGTCCGTGGGAGTGAACGGTGGCGGACCGGCCCGGCGTCCCGAGCCGCTCGGCAGTCGTCGGCCCAAGGTGGCGCCGCCCCGGCGCCGGCCGTCTGCTTCCGGGGACGGGGTCCCCGCCGGGCTGCGGACCGCCGCGGGGTACGCGTGGCGGCTGGTCCTGCTGGGTTTGGCGGCCTACCTCGTCGTGATCGTCCTCGCCCAGCTCCAGGTGCCGATGGTCGCCGTGTTCGTGGCGCTCGTCATCACGTCCGTCCTGCGGCCGCTCGTCGACGTGATCGCGCGGGTGCTGCCGCGTTCCCTGGCGGTGCTGCTCGCCTTCGTGTGCGCCGTCGTGGTCATCGGCGGGGTCCTCGCGCTCGTCGGCACGACCGTCGCCGACGAGTGGGGCCGGCTGGGCACCGAACTTCGCGGCGGCCTCGGCCGGATCGACCACTGGCTGACCGGGGCGCCCTTCCACCTCAAGCCCGGCACCGTCACCGACCTCCGCGCGAAGATCGGCGAGTGGATCACCGCCCACCGCTCGGCCCTCGTCAACACCGCGCTCAGCGGCGCGAGCCGGGCCGTCGAGTTCCTCACCGGGTTCGTGCTGGCGGTGTTCTGCTCGGTGTTCTTCCTGCACTCCGGCGACCGGATGTGGTCCTGGGCGCAGCACCAACTCCCCGCCCGTGCCCGCCCGGTGTGGGAGCGGGCGGGGCGCGCGGCCTGGCACACCTTCGCCGGCTACACCCGCGGCGTGCTGATCGTCGCGGCGACCAACGCCGTCCTGGTGGGCATCGCGCTCGCCGTGCTGCGGGTGCCGCTGGTGCTGCCGCTGATGGTCCTGGAGTTCGTCGCGGCGCTCGTGCCGCTGATCGGCTCGCCTATCGCGCTGGCCATCGCCGCGCTGGTGGCCCTGGCGGCGCGCGGTCCGGTGGTCGCGCTGCTCGTGCTCGCGCTGATCGTCGTCATCGGGCAGATCGAGGGCCACCTGCTGCACCCGCTCGTGCTGAGCTGGTCGGTGCGGATCCACCCGGTGGTGGTGGCCCTGTCGGTGATCGGCGGCGCCGTCCTGGCGGGCGTGCTGGGCGCGGTGGTCGCGGTGCCGGTGGTGTCGGTCGCGTGGGCCGTGGTGAACGAACTGCGCCACCGGTCAGCGGCCGGACCGTCGCGGCCGGACGCCCCGCCGCCACGCGACCAGGCGCGCCACCGACAGGACGAACGTCGGCACCCACACCACGGAGAAGGCGGCCAGGACGTCGGGTGAGTTCGCGTCCGCGCTCACCAGGGCCAGGCCCGCCGACAGCGACAGCAGAACCGCCAGGACGGCGGCGGGCACGCGGACGAGCAGCCGGCCCGGCCCGCGCCGCGTCGTGCGCAGGGCGCGGTCGAGGCGGCCGTCCGCCCGAAGCTCGTCCTCCATCTCCGCCAGGATCCGCAGCTCCCGGTGGGAGAGCCCCTGCCCGTCCATCGCCGCCACCTCCGAGCACGTGCCGCCCCACCACACGGTTGCCCGTTCGCGGGGTCCCTGACACCGACCGGCTGGGACGGCACGTGCCAGGTCGGGGCGCACGCCGGGGACGCCCGAGCGCGGCAGCACCGGACGCCGACGCGCGCAAGCCGTCGAGCCGCTCAGCTCTGCCCGGGCCGGGTCGGGGCCCTCGGCGCGCCCCTGAACGCAATGGTGGTGCGCCCCCTGGGTGTGCCCGGCCACGGCCGCCCCATCGGGCGCACGGCGCATCCGAAGCCGGCGCGACCGCACCGGTGCGATCACGATCGGCCCGGCCACATCCGGGCGTCCGCCCGGTGTGCGTCCACGGCGCTCGGCACGACCGTCGGGACGGCCGGAGCCCCGCCCCGCACACGCTCAGGTGTGGGCGTCGATGAAGCCGGTCAGGTTGCGCACGTACTCCGCGGGATGGGTGACGTGCGGGATGTGTCCGGCCCCGACCAGCGTCCTCACCTCCGCCTGGGGCAGCACCCCGGCGAGCCGGGCGATGATCACCGGGAACCACGGCGGGCTCACCGTTCCCATGGTCAGCAGGGCCGGACCGCGGTAGCCGGACAGCCGGTCGAGGGCGAGCGACGACCAGCCGGGATCGTCCTGCTCGTCGAGGAACGTCGGGGCGTTCGTCAGGAAGGTCGCCCGGACCTCCTCCGGGAACCGCTCCCACGTCCCCGGGCCGAGGGCGACCTCCTCCACGAACTGGTACGCGCCTTCGAAGGTCTCGCCGGCGCGGAGATGCGCGAGGACCGAGTCGATCTTCTCCTGGGCGTCGCGCATCACCTGCTCGAGATCGCCCGCCGCGTCCGGCGCGACGACCCCCATCAGCGGCGGCTCGTGGGCGATCACGCTCCGGAACAGCTCGGGGCGCCGCGCGGCCAGGCCGAGCACCGTCGACGCCCCGAAGAAGTTCCCCGCGACGTGGGCGGGCGCGAGGCCGAGCCCCTCGACCAGGGCCGCGAGGTCGTCCTCGTCCTCCGTCCGGGAACCCTGCCCCGGCGGCCGTTCGCTGCGGCTGTGCCCGCGCCGGTCGTAGACCAGCACCCGGTACCGCTCCGCGAGGGCCGGCAGGACGGGGACCCAGTTGAAGTGGTCGCCCCAGGAGCCGTGGACCAGGACGAGCGGGTCGCCGTCCCCCGTCAGCTCGTAGGAGAGGTCGACGCCGTTGACCCTGGCCCTTGGCATGCGACGGCTCCTCACCCGCTCTGCTACGGAACGACGGTTTCCCGTCCATTCAGGCACCCCGGCACGCGGGCGGCAATACGGAGGCCATCGGAGCCCCGCGCCGAGGAACCGCGGCCACGCCCTCAGAGCCGGTGCCGCAGCCAGGAGTCCAGGGCCGCGAAGTCCACGCCGGTCAGCCCGCGGCGCGGGTCTTCCCGTGCAGGCCGTTTCTCCTGGTCTTCGAGGTCGTCCTGGTCGTCGAGGCCGGACCGCTCCGGCTCGACTCTCCGGCGCCCTCGCCTCCGGTGATCGTTCCCCGGGAGCCTTCATACCGCCGCAACACCTCGGCAACGATCATGGCGGATATTGATCAGGTCGATCGTTCGACCGACGCGGTGACACCCACACCCGGCCTGACCAGGGCGGGTCTGCCGTCCCGGCACCGCTCACCGCCGTCCGTCGTCCCCTTCACCGTCACCGCCTTTCTGGAGCCACCATGCGCCCGCGCCGGGTCCTCGTCGCCGCCCTCGCCGCCCTCGTCTCCCTCGTGCCCCTCACCGCGTGCGGCAGCAGCGCGTCATCCGGCGCCACGTCCGCCGACAACCCGTACCAGCTCGCCGAGCCGGGCACGCTCCACGTCGGCACGCTCTCGGACGCGCCGCCGAACGTCTACCTCAAGGACGGCACGTTCACCGGTTTCGACAACGACCTCTTCGCCGCCGTCGCCGCCAAGGCCGGCCTGAAGGCGCAGTTCGCATCGACCGACTTCTCGGCCCTGCTGTCGCAGGTCGCCAACCACAAGTTCGACGTGGGCAGTTCGTCCATCACCGTCACCGAAGCGCGCAAGAAGACGGTCGCGTTCACGAACGGCTACGACTTCGGCTACTTCGGGCTCGACGTGCCCGCGGGGTCGCCCCTCACGGGCTTCGACCAGCTGACGGGCAAGCGGGTCGTCGTCGTCCAGGGCACCGTCCAGGACGACTACGCCACCAAGCGCAATCTCAACCCGGTGCGTGTCCCGGACTACAACAGCGCACTCAACCAGCTGAAGACGGGCACCGCCGAGGCCTGGATCTCGCCCGCCGAGATCGGCGAGAAGAGCGCCGGCGACAGCGGCGGCAAGGTGGTGCTGGTCCAGAAGCAGCTCAGCCCCTCGCCGACCGCGTTCGCCGTCGCGCCGGACCGGCCGCAGTTGCTCGCCGCGCTGAACAAGGGCCTCGACGAGGTGATCGCGGACGGGACCTGGAAGCGCCTCCAGGACCAGTACTACCCGGGCCGTCCCGTGCCGGACGGCTTCCGGCCCGGCAGCGGTGGGGCCGGCCAGTCGACGGCGAGCGCGACCACCACGCCCTGACCTGCCGCCGTACCGAAACCCCCGACCCGACAGGAGACCGACGTGGACCAGCTGGGCACGCTGGCGCAGACGTTCTTCAACTGGGGATCGATGCGCGAGGCGATCTCCGACCTGCTCACCACCGGCATCCCCAACACGCTGATCCTCGCCGCCACTTCGGCCGCCGTCGGCACCGTTCTCGGCCTCCTGCTGGCCGTGGCCGGGATCTCCCGGACCCGCTGGCTGCGGTGGCCGGCCCGCGCCTACACCGACGTGTTCCGCGGCCTGCCCGCCGCGGTCAGCATCCTGCTGATCGGCGTGGGGCTGGCCCCGCAGGGACTTCAGATCTGGGGCCCCGACCCGTACCCGCTGGGGATCCTCGCGCTCTCGCTGATCGCCGCCGCCTACTTCGGCGAGATCTTCCGCTCGGGCATCCAGAGCGTGGAGGCGGGCCAGCTGGAGGCCGCCCGCGCGCTCGGCTTCGGGTACGCGGCCGCGATGCGGCTGATCATCGTCCCGCTCGGGATCAGGCGTGTCCTGCCCGCGTGGGTGAACCAGCTCATCGCGCTCATCAAGGACTCCAGCCTGATCTACTTCCTCGGGCTCACGACCGGTCAGCGGGACCTCTTCCGCATCGGCCAGGACGCCGCCGCGACCACGGGCAACGAGTCCGCGCTCGTCCTCGCCGGGCTGTTCTACCTGCTGCTCACCGTGCCGCTCACGCACGTGGTCAACGTGATCGACCGCCGTCTGCGCGACGGGCGCCGGGTCGTCGAGCCGACGGCCGAGGCACCCACGCCGGAACCACTGCCGAAGCGCACGCCCGAGGGAGCGACCCGTGCCTGACGAGCGACCCACCCCCACCTACTCGCCCGTCAGCCTGGCGACCCGCGACCTCCACCTGTCCCTCGGCGGCAACCCCGTCCTGCGCGGCGTCGACCTGGACGTCCCCCGGGGCCACACCCTCTGCGTGATCGGACCGTCCGGCTCCGGCAAGTCGACGCTCCTGCGCGCCGTCAACCGCCTGGTGGAACCCCACCGCGGCGACATCCTGCTCGACGGCGAGAGCGTACTGCACCGCGACGCCGACCAGCTGCGCCGCCAAGTCGGCATGGTGTTCCAGCAGTTCAACCTCTTCCCGCACCTGAGCGTCCTGCGCAACCTCACGCTCCCCCTGCGCAGGCTCAAGGGCCTCTCCCGCGAGGACGCGACCGAGGCCGCCCTCCGCCGGCTGGACCTGGTCGGGCTGCGCCACAAGGCCGACGTCCGTCCGGGCCGGCTCTCGGGCGGGCAGCAGCAGCGAGTCGCGATCGCCCGGGCCCTGGCGATGGATCCTCAGGTCATGCTCTTCGACGAGGCGACCTCCGCGCTGGACCCGGAACTCGTCAAGGGCGTCCTCGCGTTGATGGCCGACCTGGGCCGCGCCGGCATGACGATGGTCGTCGTCACGCACGAGATGGGGTTCGCCCGCGAGGTCGCCGACGGCGTCGTGTTCATGGACGGCGGCGTGGTGGTCGAGTCCGGCTCGCCCGAGGCCGTGTTCGGCGCTCCGAAGAGCCCGCGACTGAGGACGTTCCTCTCGGACGTACTGTGACGTGACATCGGCATCCCGCAATGGAGTCGAGTAGGCCTGACGACGTACCCCGGAGGACGCGCCATGCGCCGCCCCGCTGCCACCGCATCGACCGTCCTCCGCGCGGCACCCGGGGTCGTGGCCGGATGGGCGCGCGACCTCACGGCAGCCAGTGCACCAGGGAGACCTCGCGGATGGGGACGAGGACGTCGAAGGCCTCGGCCAGGGAGGCGACGGCCAGGTGCTCGGCGGCGTCGCGCTCCGGGGTGTAGACACCGCTGACGACGCGGGCCGCCGGCCAGCGCGGACGCGGCCGAGCCCTCGCCGCCGTTGACGTAGGCGTCGAGGGCCGTGGCGGCGCCCGCGTCGGCCTGGACGGCCAGCGCGCGGAAGCCGTGGTCCCGGACGAGCCGGCGGAACAGCCGGTCCCGCACCTCGAAGGTCTCGCGTGAGAAGCGCGTGGACTCCCCGATCCCGACCACGGTCGCACCGGCGGCGCCGCCGGCCAGGCGGTCTGCTGGGGGGTCGGTCGGGTCGTCGGTGACCGCGGTGTTCTCCGGCATGTCGTGCAGTCCGATACGTGGAGTTGGCTTGACGTCAAGCGCCCCGATCAGCGGGACCCGACCCAGCGGGGCGCCTGCCTCAGACGACCAGGACCCGGCGCCCGCGCGCGTGCCCCGCCCGGCTGTCCGCGTGCGCGGCGGCGGCCTCGGCGAGGGGGTACGCCTTGTCCACCGGGATGTGGAGCCGCCCCCGCGAGATGAGGTCGACGGCCGCGGCGAGCGCGTCCGGCACGCTCCCGGCCACGCCGGAGAACCGGACGCCGAACTCCGGCGCGGCGAGGTCGGCGATGGACACCACCTTCCGCGGATCCCCCGTCAGTTCGACGAGTTCGCGGATCACGCCGGAGCCGGCCAGGTCGAGCGCCGCGTCGACCGGGCCGAGCCGCCGCACCCGCTCGACCCAGCCCGGACCGTACGTCGTGGCGGCGGCGCCCAGGCCGCGCAGGTAGTCCTGGTTCGCGGCGCCGGCCGTGCCGACGACCGCGATGCCGCGCTCGCGGGCGATCTGCAGGACCGCCGATCCCACTCCCCCGGACGCGCCGCTGACCAGCAGGGTCTCCCCGGGTCGCACGCCGACCTCGCGGATGACGCGCAGCGCGGTCTCGACCACGGAGGGGTATCCGGCCGCCTCCTCGAACGTCAGCCCCTCGGGCATCCTGACCCAGGCCGACAGGACGGCGAACTCGGCGTAGGTGGCGGTCCCTTCGCCGAACACCCGGTCGCCGACCTCGACGTCTTCGACCCCCTCCCCGACCTCGTCCACCACACCGGCCGCGTCCAGCCCGACGCCGGACGGCAGCCGGGTCGGATGGGCTCCCAGCACCTGACCCTCGCGGATCCTCCAGTCGACGGGGTTCACACCGGCCGCCGTGAGCGCAAGAAGGCCGCGACCCGCCGGAAGATCGCCGACACCGCCCTGCGGCTCTTCCTCGAGCGCGGGTACGACGCCGTCGGCATCCGAGAGGTCGCCGCCGAGGCCGACGTCGCGGTCACCACGGTCTTCTCCCACTTCGCCTCGAAGGAGGCCCTGGTCTTCGAGCAGGACGAGGACTTCGAGCAGCGCCTCACGAAGGCGGTCACCGAGCGCTCGCCCGACGAGTCGCTCCTCCCGGCGCTGCGGCGCGAGATCCACGCCATGGTGCGGCACTGCACGGCGGACGGCGCAGCCCCGGTCTGGCGCATGATCGACGGGTCGCCCGCCCTGCGTGGGTACGAGGAGTCGATGAGGCTGCGTCATGCGGAGTCGCTGGCGACGGCCATCGCCGCCGCCTCGCAGCTCCGGCCCGGCCCGGCGCCGACCACGACGGCGTGCCGGGCGATCGCGAGGTTCGCGATCGACGCGTTCTCGCTGGCCCGCGAGGCGGCCGACCCGGAGGCCACGGTGGACGAGGTCTTCCGGATGATCGAGGCCGCCTGGGCCGCCCTCCCCACTGGCGCGGCCTGACCGCACGACCGCACGACCGCACAGGAAACCGTCAATCGGCCCGCCAGTGACGCCACTTCGGTCCAACCGGTTGACCAGAGGCCGCCCCGGGGCCGTCCTCCTCGGCACGACGGAAGCACTCATCAAGCGGGAGTCCGCTCCGGCACCGTCGGCGGATCGGACCGTCGACCACCTGGTCCAGGTCACGGCCGACCTGGCCGGCCCGGCCCAGTGGCCGGTTGTCCGCCGATAGCCGCAACGGGCTCAGACGGTTGCGCGGGGGCGGGTCCAGCGTTGGCAGCGGCGGCCTGCCGGGCGGGGTGGTTCGCCGATGGTGAGCAGGATCTCCAGCAGGTCGTCAGGGGCCTCGGACATGACGTCGTGCCCCGTCGGCAGCGTGTGGACGGTCCATCCGTCGTCTCGGCAGGGACCTCCGCGGAAGGGAGTGATCGGCGTCTCCGCGGATTCGGACAGGTGGATGTAGTCCCGCTGCCGCACCCGCTCCTGGGCTCCGGTGAGGCGGATCCGCTGGAGGTAGGCGGCCAGCGGGTGGGGCGCGATCCGGGGGTCGCCCAGGAGCACGGGCGGCGGGGTCAGCGTGGCGCCGTCCGTTCCGACGCCGGCGAGGAGCCGCCGCTGCCGCGGTTCCGGGCTCAGGCTCCAGGCGGAGTCCCCGTCGCCGGGCACGAAGGCGTCCAGGTAGACCAGGGTGTCGACCCGCTCCGGCAGGCGGTCGGCCGCGCCGGTGACGGGCATCCCGCCGTAGCCGTGACCGACCAGCACCGCGGCCTCGATCCGTTCCGCCTCCAGGAGCGACACGACGTCCTGGATGTGGGTGTCCAGGTTCACGACGGCGGTCGACAGGTGCCGCCGGGCACCGAGGCCGGTCAGTGTGAGCGCATGGACCTGATGGCCGTGCAGTCGCAGTTCACCGGCGAGCGGCTCGTACCACCAGCCGCCGCGGAACGCACCGGGGACGAGAACGAACGTGGTCATGGGCGGATCCCTCCGAGGGTGGAGCGGCGTCCCAGGGCTGGGCCGGACCACGGTCCGAAGAGGGCCGTCGATCTCTGCGCCGTCCGTGGAACGCTAGGTCCGGCCGCCACGTGGGGCGACTGGCTCGGGGCGCCAAGAGGGGGACACCTCGCGCCACGGTGGCCGGCGGGACGCCTCCGGGCGGTCAGCCGCCGTCGCCGCTCGTCGCAGGCAGGGCTGCGGACTTCCGGTAGGCGTCCGGGGTGTGACCGGTCCAGCGCTGGAAGGCCCTGCGCAGCGCCCGCGGATCGGCGTAGCCGAGGCGGGCTGCGATCGACTGGACGGGGAGCCGGGTGTCGCGGAGCAGGTAGGCGGCCCGTTCGTGGCGGACCGCGTCGATCTCCTCGCGCCACGTCGTGCCGTGGTCGCCGAGCCGGCGCTGCAGGGTCCGGGGGCTCACCGCGAGTCGGCAGGCGACGCGTTCCAGCGATAGCACGTCGTCGGCCAGGGCGTCGGCGAGGGCGGCGCGGAACGTGGTGCGCCAGTCCGCCACCGGTCTGGCCGAGGCCAGGCCCGTCTCGACGTAGCGCCGCATGATGCGGGCCAGCTCCGGGTCCGCGGACGGGGTCTCCTGCCCGGCGTCCAGGAGGACGATCGAGTTGGTGGGCTGGTCGAAGTCGATGCGGGCGGTGCCGAAGGCGTCGACCAGGCCACCGTGCCGGGGCGGCGCCGGGTGGGCGAACGCCACCCTGACCGGTCCCGCCGCGCCGCCGCCGGCCTCGCGCATCCGCTGCAGGAACGTGGCCAGGGCGAAGACGCTGATCTCGCGGTCGATCCCGTCCCGGTACGGCAGTCCGTTGTAGTTCAGGGTGAGGTGCCGGCCGTCCTCCACCACGTCGAGCGAGACCGCGGGATCGGTCAGCGCGCTGATCCACCGGGCCCCCTCCCGCAGGCCCTCGGCCAGCGTGGGGGCGCTCGTGACCAGGTAGTCCCAGGCGTGCAGGCTGCCCAGGGGGACGTTCCCGGCGACCAGGAGGCCGACCCCCTCGCCGCCCTGAACGAAGATCAGCTCCCAGATCCGGTTGATCGCGGCGGTGGGGACCCGCGCCAGGTCGTCGGTGAGAGCGCCCGGTTCCAGCCCGGTGGCCAGCGCGATCTCCTGCGGGGCTATCCCGAGTCGGAGCGCGCTGTTGCGGACGAGCCGCACCAGGTGAGCGGGAACCGTGTCTCTGTGCACGGGGCGCGAGTCTAATAGAACGCCAGTTGGCAAGGCCGCCGGGCCCATCGGGCGGGATCGGTCCCCCTCCTGGCACGTACGGTCCCCCCTGGCACCGATGGTCCCCCTCGTGGCACGTCCGGACTCCCGCCGGCTCTCGGTACCGCGCCTACGGTCGTCACCGGGAACCGACCGGCTCCCCTCCGCCCCCGAGGAAGGACCGCAGCATGACCGACCTGAAGATCCTCGCCATCTCCGGCAGCCTGCGCGCGAAGTCGCACAACACCGCGCTGCTGCACGCCGCCCGGAAGCTCGGCCCGGCCGGCCTGGACATCGACGTCTACGACCGCCTGCGGGAGATCCCGCCCTACGACTTCGACCAGGACAGCCCCGGGGCCCGGCCCACCGTCGTGCAGGAGCTGCGCGACCGCATCACCGCGGCCGACGGACTCCTCATCGCCACACCGGAGTTCAACTACTCCGTCCCCGGCGTCCTGAAGAACGCGATCGACTGGGTCAGCACCGACTGGAGCAAGTCCGAGGGCCTGCCGCTCCAGCGGAAGCCGACGGCGATCCTGGGCGCCGCACCGACCAACTTCGGTTCGGTCCGGGCCCAGCTCGCGCTGCGGCAGGTGTTCGTGTGGACGCACACCGACGTCGTGGTCAAGCCCGAGGTCATCGTCTTCCGCTCGCACGAACGGTTCGACGAGGCGGGCAACCTCGTCGACGAGGGCACCGTCGCGCTGCTCCAGGACCTCCTCGGCGCACTCCAGCGCAAGATCACCGGCACCGAGGCCCTGGGCCGACCGATGGGGTAGCCGGCGCCGAAGGCAACCGGGCACCCCTGCAGGGAGCCTTGCCGCCCGGCCGCCCGGGGCGAGCACACAGGATCCTCCACAATCAGACAGAATCGAACGACCTCCTGCATCGGGGTGCCGCCCCTTTCCTGCTCATGGACGAGACATCGGGCCAAAGTCACAAAACACCATGCAGTTGTTGTTCGTAATTGTTGACTCTCGCTCAACCTGGCCTCATATTGGCCGTGTTCACGCAAGGGCCTCCCACCCCACACCCCGGCCGACGGACAGCGGACGGCCGGGTCGCCCCCAAGGAGTTTCAATGACCGAGTCAAGCCGTCTGCGCGGCCGGCTGGGCGGGGGTGAACTCTCGTCCGTCGCGCAGGAGGGCCCACAGGGCGTTGACCCGGTGGCGGGCCAGGGCGATGAGGGCTTGGACGTGTCCGCAGCCCTCGGTGCGCTTCTTGAGGTAGGAGTACCGGTTGGGGCCGTCCTTGATGATGCTGGTCTGCGCGGACATGGAGAACACCCTGCGCAGGCGGCGGCTGTAGCGTTTGGGCCGGTGCAGGTTGCCGGTGCGGCGTGGTGGCCCTTGCCCGCGTCGATCCCCACCCAGGTCCGGGCCCGCCGCTCGGTCATCCCACACTCCCCACGCCGAATCAGCACACGTCGGCCCGAGGAACACCCCGCCGTCAGCTCCGTAGACAGCGACCGGGACGCAGATCTCAATCAGCGGTCAGGGCGCCCCGGAGAGCCGGACGGCCACGCCTTGGGAGCCATCAAAGGCAAGCCAGCATCAGCCACATCCGGCCCTCCGGGCCGCCTCACACCTTACGGAGCCGGCATGTCCCGGGCACCAGTGCGCCGCCCCGCGCTCGCCACAGTCCTGAGCCTTCTGCTCGGCGTCGTCACCGCCCTGGCCGCACCGCCTCCGGCCGAGGCCGCCCCCGCCCCCGCCCCCGCCACGGCGATCACCGTCGACGGCACCAAGCCCGGCCCGGCCTTCGACGGCGTCGGTGCCATCAGCGGCGGCGGGGGCAACTCCCGTCTCCTCGCCGACTACCCCGAACCGCAGCGCGGCCAGCTCCTCGACTACCTCTTCAAGCCCGGCTACGGCGCCTCGCTCCAGTTGCTCAAGCTCGAGATCGGTGGGGACACCAACTCCACCGACGGCGCCGAACCCAGCCACATGCACACCGCAGGCACCGTCGACTGCGACCAGGGCTACGAGTGGTGGCTCGCCGAACAGGCCAAGGCCCGCAACCCCGGCATCAGGATCGCCGCCCTGTCCTGGGGCGCACCCGGGTGGATCGGCGGCGGCACCTTCTGGTCGCAGGACACCGTCGGCTACCTGATGTCCTGGCTCGGCTGCGCCGCGCAGCACCACCTCACCGTCGACTACCTCGGTGGCTGGAACGAGCGCGGCTACGACAAGGGATGGTACGAGAGCCTCAAGAGCGCGCTCACCGCGCACGGCTACGCGACCAAGGTCGTCGCCGCCGACAGCGACTGGTCCGTGGCGGACGCCATGGCCACCGACCCGGCGTTCAGGGACGCCGTCGACATCGTCGGCACCCACTACCCCTGCGGCTACCTCGGCGACTACGCCACCTGTTCCAGCACGCCGTCAGCGAAGGCACTCGGCAAGCCGCTCTGGGCCAGCGAGAACGGCTCCGAGGACACCGACACCGGCGCGCCCGCCGTGGCCCGCGCGATCAACCGCGACTACCTCGACGGCGGGATGACCGCCTTCTTCAACTGGCCCGTCATCGCCGCGCTCTATCCGAACCTGTACTTCGCCACCGCCGGCATGTCGGTCGCGAACCAGCCCTGGTCCGGCAACTACGGCATCGGCCGGACGACCTGGGTCACCGCGCACACCACCCAGTTCGCCCAGCCGGGCTGGCACTACGTCGACGCGGCGAGCGGCTACCTCGCCGGGAAGCGGACCAACGGCAGCTACGTCACCCTGAAGGCACCGGACGACTCGGCCTACAGCACGGTCATCGAGACCGTGGACGCCACCGCCGCCCAGACCGCGTCCTTCACCGTCGCCGGCGGCCTGCCCACCGGACAGGTGCACGTGTGGGCCACCGACCTCCGGTCGGCCTCCCCGGCCGACTGGTTCGTCCACCAGCAGGACGTCACACCCTCCGGCGGCTCGTACACCCTGACCCTCCAGCCCGGCCGCGTCTACACCGTCACGACCACCACCGGCCAGGGCAAGGGCACGGCCACCCCGCCCGCGCGCGCCGCGCTCCCGCTGCCCTACGCCGACGGCTTCGAGACGCCCGCCACGACCACCTCGCCCCGGTACTTCACCGACATGAACGGCGCCTTCCAGACCGTCCCCTGCGGCAGCGGCCGGGCCGGCACGTGCCTGCGCCAGATGGCCGCGACGACCCCGATCCGCTGGACCGACGAGTCGTACAACGCGCCGTACACGATCATGGGCGACGGCGGCTGGGGCAACTACACCGTCAGCGCGGACACGCTGTTCGAGCAGAGCGGCACCGTGGAACTGCTCGGCCGCGTCAACCAGCAGGGCCGCAACAACAACGGCCTCAACGCCTACCACCTGCGCGTCAGCGACGGCGGGGCGTGGTCCATCGACCGCAGCGACACCACGTGGACCTGGACCACCCTGGCCGGCGGCACCACCACCGCGCTCGGCACCGGCCGCTGGCACACCGTCAGCCTCACCCTCCAGGACTCGACCCTCACGGCGGCCGTCGACGGCACCACCCTGGGCAGCGCCACCGACACCGCCTACACCAACGGACAGGCCGGCCTCGGCGTGACCGGCTACCAGACCGAGCAGTTCGACAACTTCTCCCTCACTCCCGGCACGCCGTCCGCGCACACCGGCCCGATCGCCTCCGCCCTGCCCGGCAGGTGCGTCGACGACGCCGGCGACGCGACCGCCAACGGCACCAGGGTCCAGCTGTGGACCTGCAACGGCGGCGGCTCACAGATCTGGACCTTCGCCAACGGCACCCTCACCCACGGCGGCAAGTGCCTCGACGTCACCGGCCAGGGCGTCGTCAACGGCACGCCCGTCGAGCTGTGGGACTGCAACGCCGGCGCCAACCAGCAGTGGACACCCCGACCGGACGGCACCCTGACGAGCACCCAGTCCGGCCGCTGCCTCGACGACCCCGCCTTCGCCACCTCCGACGGCACCCGGCTTGAGATCTGGGACTGCAACGCCGGGGACAACCAGCGCTGGACCCTGCCGTAGCCGACGCCGGGCGGCCCAGCCGTCCGTACGTGCCGTCGGCCTGGTGCTCGGCGTCGGTGCGCGGGTAGAGCGGCGGCGCGCAGCACGCCCAGGTGGCGGGCGTCGTCGAGTGTGCCGACGTGCGGGAGGCCGGCCGTGGCCCCCCCCCCCCCGCGCCCCGCCCCCCCGCCCCCCTGAGCCGGCCGCCGGGCGCCCCCCGCTCGAGAACCCCCCCCCCCCCCCCCGGCCCGCGCGCCCCCGGCCCCCCCCCCCCCGGCCCCCGGGGG